>CAZDOD010000208.1:0-4560 GCA_964506935.1 uncultured Thermodesulfobacteriota bacterium
TTCTGCTCGGTTTTACTACACAGATCCATTCTTTCATATTCTCTTTTCCTTTTCTCATCCTCGTCTCGGCGGGTTTCTTTGTGATCGGCTTATCGGGGAATACCCTGATCCATATCTTCCCACCCCTTTTTATATACCTCGTCATGGCAATACGTGCCGCCTCGATCTGCCTGGCGGTTACCCAAGCGGGAGCCATTGCCTGAAGGCCGTAGTCTCCAAAGTTTAAACTAGATCCCCTCTCCCGAATCCCTCTCATGCGGCCTTTCTGCCTTTTTCTGTATTTTACTTTTTTCGGCATCAACATGACTTTATCCTCCTAAAGAGAGACAGGGGACTCACCGGGGAGTACCTCCCCATTGAAGACCCATACCTTGATTCCAATAATACCGTATGTTGTCTTGGCGGTGGCGGTGCCGTAATCTATATCGGCCCTCAGTGTGTGAAGAGGAACCCTCCCCTCCCTGTACCACTCCCTTCGTGCCATCTCCGCCCCCCCCAATCTTCCCGCACATGATATCCTTATACCGCCCACCCCAAGCTTCATAGCGGTAAATACGCTTTTTTTCATGGCCCTACGAAAAGACACCCGCCTCTCAAGCTGTGTAGCTATGTTTTCCGCGACAAGCTGTGCGTTGGCCTCGGGCTTTCTTACCTCTTTGATATTTATGGCGATATCCGCACCCGTGAGCTTTACAAGCTTGCCCCTGATGTTTTCTATCTCGGCTCCCTTTCTTCCGATGATGATTCCGGGGCGTGCTGTATATATATTTACCGATGCCTTCCCCGCAGCCCTTTCTATTTCCACCTTGGCTATGCCGGCATGATAAAAATTCTTTTTAATAAATTCCCTTATGGCGATATCATCATGGAGGTTCTTCTTATAATCCTTCTGGGCGAACCATTTGGAATTCCAGTCCTTAATGATACCGAGTCGCAACCCTATTGGGTTGACCTTTTGTCCCACTATTTCCTCCTCAACTACATTTCATCCAATATAATTGTAATATGACTTGTTCTCTTTAAAATTTTTGTGTATCTACCCATCGCCCTCGCCCTGAATCTCTTCCAGGTAGGGCCTTCGTCAACGAATATTCTATGTATATAAAGGTTATCAATATCTACATCTATATCCTTATTTTTATCTTCATTGAGCTGTACGACGTTTGCCACCGCACTGTCGATAAGCTTTCCTATTATCTTTGAGGCCCTCTTCTGATTGAGTAACAAGATCTCTTTTGCCTCATCGACGCTCTTCCCCCTAACCAGGTCCACCACGAGCCTTGCCTTAAATGGGGAGATCCTCACATATTTTGCCTTTGCTTTGAACTCTGCCATTATAATTGCCCTTTACCTTTTCTTACCCCTTATCTTTGACTTCTTATCGGCGGCGTGGCCGTGAAAGGTTCTTGTCGGGGAAAATTCCCCCAACTTGTATCCCACCATATTCTCTGTTATGAAGACAGGTATAAATTTTTTACCGTTATGGACAGCGATTGTCATGCCCACCATCTCCGGAGTTATGGTGGATCTCCTCGACCATGTCTTTATGACCTGTCGGTCACTCCCCTCCTGTGCTTTAGTTATCTTTTTCAGGAGATGTTCGTCAATAAATGGACCCTTCTTCAACGACCTAGGCATGACTATTTTCTCCTTCTGACAATATATTTATCGGTTTGCTTATTCTTTCTGGTTTTATGTCCCTTAGTTGGGACGCCCCACGGGGTAACCGGGTGCCTCCCGCCCGATGATTTTCCTTCTCCACCTCCATGCGGGTGATCTACGGGATTCATCGCCACTCCCCTTACCTTGGGCCTCCTGCCGAGCCACCTCGACCTTCCGGCCTTGCCGATGCTGATATTTCCATGATCGGGATTTCCCACCTCGCCGATTGTGGCGAGACAATTATTGAGAAACATCCTCACCTCTCCCGAGGGGAGCTTGAGCTGCACGTATTTCCCCTCTTTGGCCATGAGCTGTGCCGAACCACCGGCCGACCTGACTACCTGCCCCCCTTTTCCTGGTTTCATCTCTATGTTGTGCAGCTGTGTCCCAAGGGGGATATTTTTTAGGGGCATAACATTCCCCGGTTTAATCTCGGCATTTTCGGACGTAATGATCTCATCTGTCACCTTGAGCCCGAGTGGCGCTATTATATATCTTTTTTCTCCGTCGGCATAGTTGAGAAGGGCGATCCTTGCCGATCTATTGGGGTCGTATTCTATGGAGGCCACTCTGGCTGGGATATCCCACTTATTCCTCCTGAAATCCACTATGCGATATCGCCTCTTGTGTCCTCCACCCCTGCGCCTCATGGTCACTCTGCCCTGATTATTCCTGCCGCTGGTACTCTTCTTCGGCGCAAGCAGGGACCTCTCAGGGGAGCTTTTGGTCACGTCAGAAAAATCGGATACTTCCTGAAAGCGCCTTCCGGGAGAAGTGGGTTTATATTTCTTTACGGCCATAATCTATACTCCCTCAAAGAAGTCAATGCGCTCACCGGGTTTGAGCTTAATGATCGCCTTCTTCCAGTCGGGACGTTTCCCAAAATGACGTCCAAGCCTCTTGACCTTACCCTTAACTTTAATGGTCTTGACATCCAAAACCTTTTTTTCAAAAACCTTCTCGACGGCCTCGCGTATCTGGATCTTTGTTGCCCAGAGCGGCACCTTAAAGGTTACCTGCTGGGCTTCTTCCTTTTGAGTATTGCTCTTCTCAGTTATAATAGGTTCTATGATTATATCGTAATATTTTCTCATGACAGGGCTTCCTCTATGACCTTTATCGCATCGGTTGTCATAACCAAGGTGTCATACTTCAATACATCAAATACGTTTATTCCTTGTGCCGGAAGTATTTTGACCTCTTTTACATTTCTCGACGATAGTTCCAGATTTTTGTCTCTTTCGGAGATGACGATCAGGGCCTTCGTGAAGTCAAGTTTCTCCATTATCTTTAAAAAGTTTTTCGTCTTTATCTCTTTTATATCGAATCCATCTACTATAATCAGTTTCTTTTCTTCGAGTTTCTTTGAAAGCACAGAACGGAGGGCCGCTTTCCTGACCTTTTTTGGTACCTTATAGGAATAATCCCTGGGCTTTGGACCGAAAATCACGCCACCACCTGTCCAGAGCGGTGACCTTGTGGAACCCGCGCGGGCCCTTCCGGTGCCCTTCTGTCTGTATGGCTTCTTTCCGCCTCCGCTGACCTCGGACTTCCCCTTTGTGGATGCATTACCTTTTCTCCTGTTGGCAAGCTGCATCCTTATTACATCATAGAAGAGATGATCCTTTATCTCAGCACCGAATATCGCAGGGCTCAAATTAACCTGAGAGACCACTTCCTTCTTTGAATTGTAAACGTCCATCTTGGGCATCTCTTCTATCTCCGAATCTAACTTCTACTTCCGATTATTACGATACCACCTTTTCCACCGGGTACAGCCCCCCTTACGAGGATGATGTTTCTTTCGGGCTTGATATCCATCACCATAAGGTTCTTGGCGGTGATTCTGGCGTTCCCGGTGTGACCGGCCATCTTAGTGCCCTTAAAGGTCCTGGCAGGGTCTGCACACATTCCGATGGAACCAGGTGCCCTGTGGAAACGTGAACCGTGTGTCTTCTTTCCGCCTCCGAATCCCCATCTCTTTACGACCCCGGTAAAACCTTTCCCTTTCGATTTCCCCGCAATATTCACCAGATCACCTATCTTAAAAAGATCGGCACCTATTACCTGCCCCCGCTCAAATTGGTCAATCTCGTCTGCCGATACCCTGAACTCCCTGATTATCCGATATGCCGTATCCCCCGTCTTTTCAAAAAAGCCCCTTTGGGGATTGTTCACCTTCTTGAGATCCTTCTTTTCAAATCCCAGAGATACGGCTGCGTACCCGTTTTTTTTAGGCGTCCTCACATCCAGGACGGCACACGGCCCGGCCTCTATAACGGTAACGGGAACCTGATTGCCCGACTCATCGAAGATCTGAGTCATTCCCAATTTTTTGCCGATTAATCCTAACAAAATATCCCCCTCGTTTTCACGCGAAAGCAAATCCCCCCCCTACTCAAGAAAACCACTCCCCCACTCCAGATTTCATTTCCGATGACGGCCGCAGGGTTTTGGATCTAAAGACCCTACAGCTTTATCTCCACATCCACTCCAGCAGAAAGATCGAGCCTCATCAATGCATCGACAGTCTGCTGGGTAGGCTCCAAGATATCCAGAAGCCTCTTGTGTGTCCTTATCTCGAACTGTTCCCTCGATTTTTTGTCGATGTGAGGCGATCTGAGGACACAATATTTATTGATCACAGTAGGGAGAGGTATTGGACCTGCTACCCTTGCCCCTGTTCTTTTGGCCGTCTCGATAATCTCAGCGGCGGACTGATCTAAGAGCTTGTGGTCATAGGCCTTTAGCTTAATCCTGATCTTCTGTGCAGGCATAAATCCTCCAATCTCTCCCTTTTTATCGATCTCCTATTAGTCTTTCCTTTCCCCTGACTACAATCACCTATTTAACAATATCGCTGATGACTCCGGCGCCTACCGTCCTTCCGCCCTCACG
>CAZDOD010000209.1:0-4536 GCA_964506935.1 uncultured Thermodesulfobacteriota bacterium
AGACTCCTTCCTTGCGGTGCATCTCAACTTTCCGGAATCCGAGAAGGGTGATGACGCCCTCTACATGGTTGGCGTCCTCTACGAAGGCCTCTACAAAAAGTCCTGGAGCAAAAAAGACCTCTATCTCGCGATCGATTCTTACAATATGCTCGCAAAGGATTATCAGAAGAGCAGCCTTGCGGATGATGTCATCTACAAAATCGCACTCATCTACAAAGATAACCTCAACGACCCGGCATCGGCGTATTGTTATTTTATGAAGGTCGTGGATAAATACCCGAACGGGGATATGAAATCCGCCGCGAAAAATTCCCTTGATAGTTTATCTGAGTATTCCAAAAAAACCGATTGCGACAATATCAAGGAAAAGGAGAGGGGATCTGATACGTCAACAAGTAATGATGATGTTCTCAAGTCGGGAGAAATAGCAGTCATCAAAAGTATAAGGCACTTTTCGAGTGATGGACACACGAGGGTGGTGCTTGACCTTGAAAAGGGGGTGAAATATACCTTCGGCCAACTGGGTGAGGACTCGAATTCAAATCTCCCGTTTCGCGTCTACATCGATATCAATGGTGCGCGCTTGGGGGAGGGTGTGGGGAGTGATCTCGTCATCGGGGACGGTCTTGTCGAAAAGGTGAGGAGCGGGAAGGGATCGGGAGGTGACTCCGACTCGTTAAGGGTTGTCGTTGAGACGAAAGTTAACGTGAGTTTTAAGGTCTTTTCTTTGATCGATCCCGAAAGGGTCGTTATTGACGTCTATAAAAAGGATACGGAGGGGGAGATCAAGGCGGGAGGTGGAGAAACAAAAGAAACTTCCAAGCCGGTTGAGATAAACGGTGCGCCAAAGGAGATCAAGGTCGTGGTTATAGATCCGGGCCACGGGGGGAGGGATCCCGGCGCAGTTGGCCCGACCGGATATTATGAAAAGACGGCCAACTTGAAGATATCGAAGTATCTGAAATCATACCTCGAAAGTAAGTTGGGGCTTACGGTGAAGATGACAAGAGATACCGATAAATATTTGACATTAAGGGAGAGGACCGCTATCGCCAACAAATACGAGGCCGACCTCTTTATCTCGGTCCACAACAATGCCAACAAGAGCAGGACTCCTTACGGCGTCTCGACATATTTTTTGGCCTTCACGTCTGACAAAAAAGCCCTGGCGGTCGCCGCGCGCGAAAACGACACAACTGTTGAGAAGCTCTCGGAGCTCGAATATATTCTGACAGACCTAATGGTGAGCGCAAAAAGCAACGAGTCGAGCCTACTTGCGAAATTCGTCCAGGAAGGGATGATTGATACTTTGGGAGGAAAATACAATACGATAAACGATATCGGGGTTTGTCAGGGGCCGTTCTGGGTCTTGGTCGGGGCACAGATGCCGTCGATCCTTCTTGAGTGTTCTTTTATATCAAACAGGATGGAGGAGGAGAGGCTAAAAAACGAGGAGTATCTAAAGATCGTGGCACTCGGGATATGTAAAGGTGTCGAAAAGTATGTTAAAGAAATAAACACGGCGAAGAGAAAAAAATAGTATGGACAGTAGTGTAGACAGATTCCTTGTGTATATAAGTGTGGAGAGGGGGCTTTCGAGAAACACCGTCTCTGCATATTCAAGTGACCTCTTGAGGTTCGTCGACTATCTGTCGAGCAACGGGATAGAAAGGCCGCATGAGATAAGCGAAGCTCACATACTGTCTTTTCTTGAGGAGCTACAAAAATCTGGAGTTTCAACTAGGAGTAGCGTCCGATATCTCAGTTCACTCAGATCTTTTTTCAAATTCATGGTTCGTTTTGGAAGATTGGATTCAAACCCGATGGAGCTTATGGAGTCACCACGATTTCTCTCGAGGCTTCCGGGATATCTCACGACAAAAGAGGTTACCGATCTCCTGTCTGCCCCGAATGTCGAAAAATCGGGCGGTCTAAGGGACAGGGCGATGTTGGAGACACTCTATGCATCTGGTCTTCGGGTGTCTGAGCTGATCGGACTCAAGATAAGCGATCTGAATCTCGATACGGGTTATCTTATTACTTGCGGCAAAGGGGAAAAGGAGAGGATCGTTCCCCTCGGGGATTCAGCTATTTCTTGGCTGGAAAAATATCTGGAAGACGTAAGGACGATCTTGGATAAGGGAAGCGGGGAGGGATTTATCTTCCTCAACAGGAGTGGGAAATCCCTGTCGCGACAATATTTCTGGAAAGTTATTAAAAATTATGCGAAAAAAGCTGGGATAAAAAAGGAGATAAGTCCACACACTATACGCCACTCGTTTGCAACGCATCTCCTCGCGGGCGGGGCTGATTTAAGGTCTGTCCAGGCCATGCTCGGTCATGAGGACGTAACGACAACCGAGATTTACACTCACGTAGAAAAGGAGAGGCTAAAGGAAGTCCATAAAAAATACCACCCGCGTTCATAAATTACAGAACCATTTTCTTGACTCACGCCTTTGTGTTCTGATATATTCTTAAGACCAAAGAGATCAGGAGAATTTCATGAGACTTAAACGATCCCTTGCATACCCGATAGTTTACATGGGTATCTTGTCCTTATTTTTGTTTGGTTTTCTCGGTATTTCGACGGCCCAAGATGATCTCGAGATCGTAAATATCACGAGCAGAGACAAAGAACAAAACGCCGTTACAAATATCTACTATTTTCAAGGTGCGATCTGGATATGTACCGAGGGGGGAGTTTTGAAATACAGCGATAGCTGGACCAAATATACATCCTCCGATGGACTTGCCGACGACCTCGTGACCTCAATGACCGAGGACAACGAGGGGAGGATATGGTTTGGGACAAAGAATGGTCTTTCGGTATACGACGGGAAATGGAAGACGTACCGGGAAAAGGACGGGCTACCTAGTGATACGGTCTATGACGTCATTTTCGGCCCTGACGGGAGGATATGGGCCGGCACCGAGAACGGGATAGGAAGATTTGACGGTGAAAAGTGGGCGAAGATCGGTCTGGGGGAAGAGGTTATCATCCCTATAGTCACCAGAATGGCGATAAGTCCATCAGGAGAACTATGGCTCGGGACATATGCGATGGGAGTAGGTATTGTTGACGGGCAGAAATGGGAGATAGTTGACAGGGGCGACGGGCTCCCGACGAACCTCGTCTCCGCCATAGCGTTTGACAGTGTGGGCGGCGTATGGATCGGCACTTCCCGCGGGCTGGCGTTTATGTCGGGCGGGAAAGTCAAAGAGACCTTTTCGGTAAAGAATGCGCTCCTTTCAAACGAGATAACATCTGTCGTCGTGGACGACTCAGGAAGGGTATGGGTCGGCTCGTGGGGAGGCGGAGTTGGAATATACGACGGGAGAAAATGGACTTTTCTGACAGCCGATGACGGGATCGTAGACGACAGGGTCACATCCTTGGCAAAAGACGGAGAGGGAAATATATGGGTGGGGTGCTGGGGAGGTATAAGCAGGATATCAGGACACAGATAAATTATCCCTAAAAATTATTGAAACATAATAAAAAATCAGGTAGTTTAATAAATTAAACGGCCAAATTTATAGATATGGGAATATTCCCCTCCTGATTATCTCAAAATTATTTTTTACGTTATCGCTTCCAATGACTACTTCCATATGGCCCGGAAGTAGATATTCGATATCGAGTTTCGATATATTTTCGATGCTTTTTTTTAGGAGATTTCCGTTGCCGCCGGGAAAATCGGTTCGCCCTACGTTTCTTGAAAAGATCAGGTCACCGGAAAAAAGCGCCTTTTTTAATGGCCAGTATAGGCATATAGATCCGGGGGAGTGGCCGGGAGTTAAATATACTTCAAATTCCTCCTTTTCGATTTTAATCTTTCCCTCATCAAGTAATATGTCTATTCTATATTCGGGGACCTCAAGGCCGAAGGCGGGGTAGAATTTCTTTCCGATTTCCTCCATGAAATCCGACTCCTCCTTGCTCATATATATTTTTACGTTATCCCTATTTAGAAAGCGTGAAACCGCTTCGAGGTGATCGGGATGGCTGTGGGTCAGGATGACGTTTTTGATATCTTCGATCTCGATCCCATCCCTTGAGAGGTTCTTGATAAGCTCAGGGAAAAAGACCAAAAGACCCGGGTCCACAAGGGCGTTTACATCACCGCCGATATAGTAGGTGTTACAATTATTTTCCCACATGCTTGTCCATTGATATGAGAAGAGGTCTTCGGTCAATTTCATTTGGGACTCCATATAGAAATTTTCAGATACAATAGCAGTTAGGATAGGTCATGTCAAAGGATTTATTTATTGGTGATTGAAACAAGAGTGAAAATTGCGGACATAAAAATATTTCACTCCAACGAAAAATATTATTGCCTAAATCTCATTGTAAAAAGTCTCAAATTGTGGTAAATTGATTATAATAATAAAGATTTTACAAAAAATAATCATAAATATCTTATGTTGGAAGACAGATATATTAACAAACAGCTAAAAGCAATAAAAAACATTGCAAAGGCCTCGACCAAGGGGAGCGGACTCCTATACATTCTCAATGTGGTGACTAAA
>CAZDOD010000210.1:0-4532 GCA_964506935.1 uncultured Thermodesulfobacteriota bacterium
TGTAGTTTTAACAGGCCAATGTGCACTCACTATGAAGGATTTATTCAATATATAGCTGATGAAGCTTACGGGAAAAATAAATATATCGCAAAAGAAACAAGATGTATGGCGATGGGGGATGATACCTGTTACTTCCAACTCATGAAGAAGGAATAAAAAAGTAGCAAAAAGGATCTTTTTAGTTAACTTCCAGTAGTCACGAGCCGTATTGACATTTTGCCTACCTATAACATTGTTTAGTATGCTACGCCACATCCTTTTAGCCTACTGTTAATTGAAAAAACTTTTTTTATAGATCCTTATAATCCTACGCAATCACTCTTTATTTACAATCTTGATCCTTTAATATTTTTATTTGACTGTTAAACCCAAATATAGTAAAAGAAACTGAAGAACTGCAGTGTCTTTTTCAATTTCACTCTTTGTGTAATCTTGCCCCTCACATATTAAATAATAAGGGATCTGGAAACGATCGTTCCCTATTGCAACGGAACCCCCCTCACTCTCTCAGACTTTTAAAAGATCGCGGAAAAAGAAAAAATTGTTTAAACAAAACGGAGGACAAGACGATGGGTAAAACAGTGTATTTCAAAATAGCGCTTTTGCTTATCATCATGTCAACTCTTTCGGCCTGTACCGAAAAAAGAACAGAGGAGGGCTTTCCCGAGTTCATCACCCCGAACGACAAGTACTACGTTACCCGAATAGGCAAGGTGCCCGAGATCGATCCCGATACGTACCGGCTTGAGATAACGGGACTCGTCGACAATCCCCGCTCCTTCACCCTGGAAGAGCTGCGAGAGCTCCCGATGATTGAGCTGCCGCTCACGGTTGAATGTATCGGGAACTCACCCAGCGGACCGCTCCTGTCTACGGCCATCTGGAAGGGTTTTTTGCTCTACGACCTCCTTTTGAGCCTCGGTCTTAGTGAAAGTGCGACGGGGGTAAGGTACACGGCGGCGGACGGCTATTATGCATCCCACACCATCGAGCAGATAAGGGACAATAAGGTGCTGGTGGCCCTCTACATGAACGGCGAGATCATCCCTTCTATTCACGGTTTTCCTGCAAGGGTCTTAAATCCCGGATACTACGGGGTTAAGCAGCCGGCCTGGGTGACAAAGATCGAGGTGATCGACCGGCCCATCAATGATTACTGGGAGGACCGGGGATGGGACTGCTCGCCGCGAATTGCTGTGGACAGCACAATATTTTACCCTGAAAAGAAGGCGACTGTAAAGATCGGCGAACCGATTACACTGATGGGCGCGGCCTTTGGAGGCACCCGGATCGAAAAGGTCGAAGTTACCATCGACGGAGGCGAAAGCTGGACCACGGCAGATATCGTCAAGGAGATGAACGTAGACAACGTATGGGTCTTCTGGAAGACCGAGTTGACATTTTTGGAAGATGGAAATTACACCGTAAACGTCAGGGCTACCGACATAAACGGAAACGCCCAGGTTGATGATGATCCCAACAAATATGACGGGACCAGCGATTGGCCCGTCTTAAAAGTGAAGGTGGAAAAGTAGAATTGATCTAAAGATAATAGTTTGAGTACACTTTTCACGAATGGGATTTGGTATTTCCCGGAAAAAGCTGGCTCTGTTCCCTTTTGTCTGGCAATCTTGAATTCTTAAGGAGTGAGTTCATTTTTCCATTCTTCGTTGCTTTTCCGCACTTTTTTCGTCATGTCTGATCGATCTATTTTTTAATAACAGCGTCAAATTTTTCCCTGATTTTCTCCACGCGTTTCCTATTCACACCCATATCCGAATGACCAACACGGGATGCAGACCTCACATGGATTGTATTCCCCTTATCGTCAAAATAAAATTCAACATCATCGGTAAAGCGGAAAATAAGAGATGTGAATTCCGCATGTATATAATTGTCTGTTTTGGTGATAATATTAGTCCGTTTCATGGATTCTATTATAGCAATGAGCTTCGCTATCGCTTCTTCTTTCGTCCCGCCGTAGGCAAAAGGTTTGACGTAATGGATTTCATCTTCGCTCTGGGAAGAAACGCAGTTCGGGGATTTGGGGCAGGGGAAAAGTTTCCCATCTTTCACCCCTAATGTGGAAGGACGCAGGGCCGTGCAACCAAAAACAAAAAAAACAAGCAAAAGAGACGCCGCTACTCGCATGTCCATATTATTCTCCTTTTTGATAAGGTTTAATAGACCGGTTTTCGGCAGGGCGGATTGCTACATCATATAGCGAGAGGGTCCCTCGAGTATCCCCCATTCGGTCTCTTCAAAATATTTTTTACAGACGTCAACCGTGCTTCCCCTTCCCTCCTCGGTCTTTTCCTTTATATCCCTCGGATTGGCGCCCACTTCTGCCCAAAAAAGATTTGCCCCCGCCATCGCTCCTACAGTGCAGGGCTCGTGTGTGCAGTTTCCCATTACATCCCTCGAAACGCCGAGGCGAGTTATGGCAACGATCTGCGCCATGCGGAGCTCAGAAATCATCCCGTATTTTTCAAGCTCGTTTCCCGGAATAGTTATCCTCCTGGCGGAACCGCTGTATGCCGGCTCAAAGGAGCCGGTCAGGAGGATCATCTCCGCTATCTCCTCGTTGGTGTGCTCAGGGCCCACCGGCTCGACACAGGTGCCCACCGAAAGACCCGCCTCCTTGAAATTATTGATGCTTTCTAACCTCTTTTTTGGAACGATTGACGTGTCTATCCCTTCTCTCATCCGAAGGGCATGGTATACTCCCTGAAACCCCGCATTTTCCATCTGAATCGACTGTTTTAAAGACTTGTCTCCCACATTTGCGACAAGGACAGTTTCGGGCTTGAGGTTTCTCCTAATTTCCCGTGAGACTTCTATAAATTCGCCAAAATCATAATGAGCCGTCGTCATTATATAAACCCCGTTGGCGCCTTCGGACTCAAGGAGCCTTGCATAATATACGGCGTCTTTAACAGAGAGCTTGACACTCTTTTTAAAAATATTGTTTATCTCGGCGAAGGAACAAAACTTGCAGTTTTTCGGGCACGGGGCGAGATTGAGGGCAAGCTGTGCGTGGACCTCGGCTTGATTTTCGGTAAGCTCCCGAGAAATTCTTCTTGCTTCTGCCATAAGCTCATAGGTTTCAGGGGAATAGGGAGGGAGCAAAAGGAGTTCGGTGAGTTGTTCTTTTGTGAAGGGCTCGTTATTTTTTGACCTCTTTATGACATCGTTAATGTCCATAGCCTCCCTTTCGATTGGTCTATTATATTAAGTATTATATCATTTTTTCAACCAATAAGCACTTTTTCCTTTTTAATTATAGCCATTTCTCGATTGTAAAAAAGGATATTTAATGGTAAAATTACCAAGTACAAAAAACAACAATCTGTAAAATTTCAATGAAAAGAATTAGAGTATAATCTTGGAGACATAACGATAACGCCCAATCCCCAGGTGTCGATAAATCCAGGGAGTAAAAAACATGGAGGGAGGTATTTTAACTAAAACTCTCAAGGCTCCTGCGATTTTGTTTTTTTCCACTCTACTCGCTTTCAGTTTTCTTTTTCTCCCGATAAAAACAAGTTCTGCTGAAACGAACGACGAAAATCTTGACTCTATCAATAGACTCTATCGACTCTTCGCCCCGAAAACGTCTGAAATAACCGTTCCCGAACTCCTCGAGCTGAAAAAAACGAAACGGGTCATCTTGGTGGACAACCGTACTCTCGAAGAGCAGGAGATCTCGATGATCCCCGGAGCAATCACCAACACTTTTTTTGAAGAAAAACCAGAAGATTATATAAACGACACTATTATCGTTTACTGCACCATCGGCATTAGAAGCGGGAAATATGTAAAGAAACTCATAAAAGATGGGTTCGATGCCTATAACCTTAAGGGCGGGGTCCTTGAATGGGCGCATGCCGGGGAGCGTTTTATTGACAAAACCGGCAAAGAAACAAACCGTGTTCATGTCTATGGAAAACGGTGGAATCTTTTACCAACAGGATACGAGGGGGTGTTGTAGTAATTTTACTGAAATTTTTTACTAGGTGAAGTGAGGAAATGACAGATGAAAAAAATAATAACAGAAAGATTTTTATTTTTCACACTCTTCATTGTCTCCATTTTTAGTCTTGTCGTCTCTATCCCTTCACCCTCATTGGCACAGGAATTTGATAACGGTGACTATGCATATATTCTCGGCGCCTACGTGGATGATCAGGGGATGGTGAACTATCAAGCACTCAAGAAAGACAGAGCCCGCCTCGACGCATTTTCGCGTTTTATGGGTGACCTGAAACCGGAGACATTCTCTTCATGGACAAACAAAGAAAAAATCGCCTTTTGGATCAACGCCTATAATTCCCTGACGATCGTTGCCATCATAGATCATTATCCCATCAAGCCATCGGTGGTCAGATCCCTTGTTGCACCCGAAAACAGCATCCTGCAGATCCCGGGCGTCTGGACAAAGCTCAAGTTCCCCATGATGGGGAGTGAGATAACTCTCGACGGCATAGAGCACGAAAAATTGAGGCCAAATTTCAACGAGCCAAGGATTCACA
>CAZDOD010000211.1:0-4531 GCA_964506935.1 uncultured Thermodesulfobacteriota bacterium
CGTGAGGGCGGAAGGACGGTAGGCGCCGGAGTCATCAGCGATATTGTTAAATAGGACGGTGTGAATAGATGAGGGATATAATTACATTGGCCTGCGGTGAATGCAAACGAAGAAACTACACAACGACGAAGAATAAGAAGCGGACTCCCGACAAGATAGAACTGAAGAAATATTGTAGGTTCTGCAGGTCACATACCGTTCACCGTGAGACTAAATAGAGGGGTATATTTAAAGGCCAGTAGCTCCAACGGTTAGAGCACCGGACTCCAAATCCGGGTGATGGGGGTTCGAATCCCTCCTGGCCTGCCATCTATAATTGGGGATGTCGTCTATCAAGAAGGGCGTTTATCCCTGAGGAATTATAAAGTCAAATGTCAGAAAATAGTTTTTCCCAAAAAACGATTCAGTTCCTCAGGGAGGTGAGGGTGGAGACAAAGAAGGTTACTTGGCCAACCCGAAAAGAGACCCTCGCCTCCACGGCCGTTGTTCTGGTAACTACCTTTATCATAGCCTTCTTCCTAGGGGGAGTGGACTTACTCCTATCCCAGCTTGTGGAGATGTTCCTCCATTGATATCGTCATTTGGAACATAGGATCTGCTTTATCTGTTTTCTATGTAGGGGATGACGAATTTTTTGGCCTCTACATCATTTGGGGATGATCAAGGAGATTAAAGGAGTTTTCCCCCTTTTGACCTAAGAAGGGAGTTATCAAGCGACGACGAAAAGGTCAGGCTCGATCTATCATTGAAAATTAGATGGCGCACGTATCACTTTAAACGATATAAAAAATATTCATTTAGACTGATAACGTAGGTCTAAAAAGAAGATAGGTGTCAGATAGATTTAATGGCTCTCAAGTGGTATATAGTACATACATACTCGGGATATGAACAAACGGCTAAATCCGCCCTAGAGACTAGGGTTAAGGCCATGGGTAAAGAGGAACTGATCGAGGAGGTTTTGGTACCAGCCGAGAAAGTGGTTGAGATGGTGAAGGGTGAAAAGAGAACCTCCATGAGAAAGTTTTTCCCGGGCTACATCTTGGTCAAGATGGAATTAAACGAGGAGACTTGGCATATCGTAAGGAGTACTCCGAAGGTGACGGGTTTCGTGGGCGGTTCCACAAGGCCACCAGCATTATCCGACAAAGAGGTTCGCGATATAATGCACCAGATGGAAGACGGTGCGGTCAAGCCCAAGCCGAAGGTTACTTTTGAGAAGGGGGACGTCATTACAGTTTCCGACGGCCCTTTTGCCACGTTTACCGGTTACGTCGACGAGGTCTACTCGGACAAGGGAAAGGTCAGGGTTATGGTGTCTATTTTCGGGAGGCTGACGCCGGTTGAGTTGGAGTTCTTTCAGGTTAAAAAGGGATAAATGTAAAGAGGACGGTGAATAAGGAGTCATAATGGCAAAAAAGATAATAGGTCAGATAAAATTACAGGTACCCGCAGGTCAGGCCAATCCTTCGCCCCCTGTTGGACCTGCCCTGGGTCAGCACGGTGTTAATATCATGGAGTTCTGCAAGATATTCAACGCCAGGACGCAGAACCAGCCGGGGATGATAATTCCGGTCGTAATCACCGTTTATGCGGATCGCTCGTTTTCTTTCATCACCAAGACACCCCCAGCAGCGATCCTTCTAAAAAAAGCGGCCGGAATCGTAAAGGGGAGCGGAGTTCCAAACAAAGAGAAAATAGGGAAGGTGACCAGAAAACAGGTAGAAGAAATTGCAAAGACGAAGATGCCCGATCTGAACGCCGTAGATATTGGCGGTGCTATGAAGATTATAGAGGGTACGGCGAGGAGTATGGGTTTAGAGGTAGTGGACTAATACTTAAACCGGAGAAAAGTATGCCTAAGCATGGTAAAAAATATTCCACCGCAAAGACAAATATAGACGCCACAAAGAGATACGATTTGGAAGAGGCGTTGGAAATTTTGGCCAACAACCCTATCGCAAAATTCGACGAGAGTGTTGATATCGCCATAAGATTGGGGGTAAATCCGAAGCACTCCGATCAGATGGTCCGCGGGGCAGTTGCGCTCCCGAACGGTACTGGAAAGAGTGTCAGAATTCTCGTCTTCGCGAAGGGTGAGAAGGAAAAAGAGGCCTTGGAAGCCGGGGCGGATTATGTGGGTGCGGAAGACTTGATAGCAAAAATCGAGGGGGGATGGATGGACTTTGATAAGGTCGTCGCCACCCCGGATCTCATGGGTCAGGTGTCAAAACTCGGAAAGATACTGGGCCCCAGGGGGCTCATGCCCAATGCAAAGGTCGGGACGGTGACCTTCGATGTAGGGAGGGCCGTGGGCGAGCTCAAGGCCGGGAGGGTGGATTTCAGGGTCGACAAGAACGGAGTCCTCCATGTGCCGGTTGGGAAGGTCTCATTTGGCAAGGATAAGCTAAGGGAGAACCTTATGTCGCTTTTAGAGACTGTTATAAAGCTCAAGCCCGCTTCCAGCAAGGGTACATATCTAAAAGGGGTTGCCATATCTTCCACTATGGGGCCAGGGATAAAAATAGATCCTATTTATATAAGAAATCTTTTAAAGGCTTAGTTAATCTTTAATTAGATTATATAAAATATATCTCCCCCGTCTGAGACAGCAGGTGCGCCCACGGCGCTTAATTCTTGTTTTTCGAAAGTGCCCGCCGAGACGAGGAGAACAGTCTAATTTAGTCAGGTCTTCTTTTTTGGATTCGGATTTTTCCTTCCGAAAAAAGGGACGAGGGCGACTGCTTCTTAAGATCGGGGAAAAAGGGAGGAGTGAGGTTTGAACAGAAAAGAGAAGGAAGTATTCGTAAAAGAGATGCACGAGAAAATTTCAGCATCACAAGTGATATTCCTCACCGACTACCGTGGACTCACTTCCGAGAATATGAATCAATTGAGGATAGATTTCAGGGATGTCGGTGTTGAGTATCGGGTCGTGAAGAATAATCTCTTGAAGCTTGCCTCTGAGGGTACTGACCTAGCCCCGATGATCACGGACCTGGTGGGACCTACGGGCGTAGTCATTACGGAATCGGATCCAGTTCCTATCTCTAGGGTGATTGATGAGTTTGCAAAGAAGTTCCCGGCACTTAAATTCAAGACCGGGGCTCTAAGGGGGAAAGAGGTGACCGCAGAAAATATTGCGGCTATGTCCAAACTACCCCCTAGAGACATTCTGTTAGGGAAGTTAGCTGGAACTCTCAATTCAATGCCCACAGGTCTGGTTCAGGCCCTCGCAGGTATTCTTAGGAAGTTTGTTTATGCCCTTGTGGCTGTAAGAGACATCAAGGAAGCAGGAAATTAATCGAAGTAGAGGAGGAGAGAAATGGCTGAAGCGACTAAAAAGGGAGAAGAAACCGAAGTAAAAAAGAGTGCGACACCAAAAGAGGTCTCTTCTGGAGGCAAAATTACAAAGGAAGACGTTATAGCATTTATCGAGAAGATGACGGTTTTGGAGCTTTCCGAATTTATCAGTGACCTGGAGGAGAAGTTCGGGGTCACCGCCCAGGCGCCGGTTGCAGTTGCGGCCGCACCTGGTGCTGGAGCAGCGGAAAAAGCACCTGATGAAGAGCAGACCGAGTTCGATGTAATACTTACCGAGGCCGGAGAGAAGAAGATTCAGGTAATCAAGGTTGTGAGGGAATTTACTACCCTGGGCCTCAAAGAAGCAAAAGAGCTTGTAGAGACGGTACCAAAATCGGTGAAAGATGGTATCTCCAAGGAGACGGCAGAGGAAATAAAGAAGAAATTAGAGGAAGTTGGTGCCAAAGTAGAGATAAAGTAAAAAATATCCGGGGTGGGGGAGCCCCCACCCCCTCTTGTTAAAATCATTCTTTAAATTTAATGTTTTCTATCATTCTCTTTTTCCATTTTCCGGAATATTTTTTGTATTTTCTTTAAAGTGAGGGGATAGAATGACCGAATTGGCTAAGAAGTACAATTGGGAGAGGGTGGATTTCGGCAAGATTAAAAAAATCATCGATATCCCTAATCTCATTGAGATTCAGAAGAGGTCATACTTCCGTTTTCTCCAGAAAGACGTTGACCAACAGGATAAAGAAGAGGTAGGGATCGAGAACGTTTTTAAGAGTGTATTTCCCATATGGGATTTCAATGAGACGGCCTCCCTTGAGTATGTGAGATATACTCTCGAAGAACCGAAGTATGACGTTGAGGAATGTCATCAGAGGGGTATGACCTACGCCGCCCCTTTCAAGGTTACAGTCAGGCTCGTCGTTTGGGACAAGGATGAACAAACGGGGGCAAAGGGCATTCGCGACGTCAAAGAGCAGGAGGTGTTCTTCGGAGAACTTCCGATGATGACCGAGAACGGGAGCTTTATCGTCAATGGTACAGAAAGGGTCGTGGTAAGCCAGCTGCACCGCTCACCCGGCGTCTTTTTCGACCATGATAAGGGCAAGACCCACACGTCCGGAAAGATCCTATATTCCTGTCGAATCATACCCTATCGGGGTTCCTGGTTGGATTTCGAGTTCGATCCCAGAGATGTCATTCACGTCAGGATCGACAG
>CAZDOD010000212.1:0-4500 GCA_964506935.1 uncultured Thermodesulfobacteriota bacterium
CGCCCCACCAGTATGCGAATATTGCAGCGAATACAGGCTCAAGTGTGTAGATTACGGCCGCACGGGTGGGTGTTGTGTACTGCTGCGCCCATATCATCATTGTGAAGTTAAAGGCGGTTGCGAAGACACCCATGACAATTATGGTTAGAATCACATACGGGGATAAGAGATCAAGGGACTTGGGGGCGTCGGTAAAAAGTGTCGCCACCCCTGCGAAGACAATCAACGTAGTTACCTGGGTCAGTGCCAATAGGTAGGTATCGTGCCTGACGGCGTAGATTCCCGTCAATATGACGTGAAAGCATACACTAAAAGCGCAAAGTATCACCCAGATATCCCCAATATTTATCGTTAGATCATCCCCCACAATAAGAAAGAAGATCCCGAAGGCACATATTACCGCCCCTGAGACCGCCGTGATCGCAGGTATTTTTCTAAAGATCACGGCCAGTGCCAGAGGCACAAGAACAACATGGAGACCCGTTATGAAGCCCGCGTTTGAAGCCGATGTATATAGAAGACCTATCGTCTGAAATATAAAGGCGCTAAAAAGGACGGAGCCCAAAATCACGCCGTCTCTCAATATCCTCTTGTTATAATTCTTTAACCTCCTGAAAAATAGTCCAAAGAGGATGACAACGGCGACGGAAAACCTTAAAAAAAGAAAATAGTATAAGTTTATCTCCATTATGGCGAGCTTCACCATAATAAAAGACATCCCCCAGAAGATGCATATCACAACCAGGAGCAGGTCCGCTATATATCTCTTTTTTGACGACAAAATTTGGTACCCCAGAATTAAAGGGGGCATCAACGATGCCCCTGATTCATTTATCGTATTTACAAAAAACCTATTTCTATGTCCCCATCTCCCACGACTCCAAATATTTCTTCTGCTCAGGCGTGAGCTTATCTATCTTGATTCCCATTGATTCGAGTTTGATCTTTGCGATCTCCCGATCGATCTCCTCGGGAACGCTATAAACCTTCTTTTCTAGTTTCTTATAATTATTAAAAATGTATTCAACCGAAAGGGCCTGATTTGCAAAGCTCATGTCCATGACTGCAGACGGGTGGCCTTCCGCGGCTGCGAGGTTTATGAGTCTACCCTCGCCGAGGATATAGACCTTTTTTCCGTTTTTTAAGCTGTGTTCCATCACGAACTCTCTTATCTTACGTTTCTTCTTCGTTATTTTTTCGAGGCCTTCAAGATCTAGCTCAACGTTAAAATGACCCGAATTTGCAACGATAGCACCATCCTTCATCTGGGAGAAATTTTTTTCGCTTATGACGTTGATGTCCCCGGTGACGGTTACGAAGATGTCCCCGATCTTGACGGCTTCGGAAATCGGCATAACACGAAATCCGTCCATGACCGCCTCGAGCGCTGGTAACGGATCGATCTCCGTAACAATAACATTGGCACCCAACCCGGCAGCCCTCATCGCAAGGCCCTTCCCGCACCATCCGTATCCCGAGATAACAAATACAGAGCCCGCAATGAGGCGGTTGGTCGCCCTGATAACACCATCTATGGTCGATTGACCTGTGCCGTAGCGGTTGTCGAAGAAATGCTTTGTCATGGCGTCGTTTACGGCGATGATCGGATAGCCCAAGACACCGTCGTTTGCCATACTTCTCAGCCTGATTACGCCGGTGGTCGTCTCCTCTGTGCCGCCGATCAGGTTGGGGAGGCTCTCCTTTCTATTGGAGTGAAGGGTGGATACCAAATCGGCCCCATCATCCAACGTAATCTGGGGCTTTTCATCGATCACCGCATTTATATGATCGTAGTAGGTTTTTTTATCTTCACCCTTGATTGCAAAGACCGGGATCTCATATTCGGTGACGAGTGCGGCTGCGACATCGTCCTGGGTAGAAAGCGGATTGGATGCGCAGATAAATACTCTGGCACCTCCGCTTGTAAGTGTAATAGCGAGGCTCGCTGTCTCCGTTGTTACGTGAAGACAAGCGCCCAGTGTGAGGCCCGATAGTGGCCTTTCCTTCTCAAAGCGCTTGCGTATCTTATCAAGGACAGGCATGGCCATATGAGCCCATTCTATGCGCAGAACGCCCTCTTCTCTTTTCCCCTTATCTTTTATGTCATACTTCATATCTTTCCCTTTAAATACTCAAGTTTTAGATCAGTTTTTAAAAAATAAAAAAATCGTGTTTTACAAAGGCCAGCGATTAACGGTGGAGATAAAAAACTTCGGCAAGAGCAAATGGATATAATCGAGCCGCTGTTAATTTAGCTATCTATCGGATACATTTTATTGATTTCATTAGCTCTAATATTTAGATTCCCGCCGCCATCTTCAACGCCTCGACCATATCTTTCTTCTCCCATAAAAATCCTTCGTTCTCACGCCCGAAGTGGCCGTATGCAGCCGTCTTCCTGTAAATAGGATTTAGGAGTTGTAGCTTTTCTATCATTGCATAAGGTCTGAAGTCAAATTTTTCCATAACGATTTTTGCAATTTCATCGGGAGGGATGACGCTTGTTCCACCGGTGTCTATCATAATCGATACGGGTTCGGCAACCCCGATTGCGTAGGCTATCTGAACCTCGCATTTTCTAGCCAGACCTGCGGCCACAATATTTTTGGCTGCATATCTTGCCATATATGAACCGGATCGGTCGACCTTTGACGGGTCTTTCCCGGAGAAACACCCTCCCCCGTGACTCCCCTGCCCTCCGTATGTGTCAACAATAATCTTTCGCCCCGTAAGGCCACAGTCCGCATGTGGACCGCCCATTACGAAACGACCCGTGGCGTTTATATGAAAATTCGTTTTTTTATCCATCATATTTGCCGGTATGACCTTTTTTATCACTTCTTCGATGATCCCCTCGACCAGCGTCTCATTTTTGACATTTTCATGATGCTGTGCGGCGATAACGATCGAATCGACCCTAACAGGTTTGCTATCCAAGTATTCGATGGTAACCTGAGATTTGCCGTCGGGCCTCAAAAAGTCAAGCACACCGGTCTTTCTGACATCAGCAAGCCTGCTGCATAACTTATGGGCGTATGTGATCGGCATCGGCATAAATTCCGGGGTATCATTACAGGCAAATCCGAACATAATTCCCTGATCTCCCGCCCCCTGCTCCTTATGCAGGCCCTGACCGGCGGTGACGCCCTGTGATATATCGGGCGACTGCTTGTCTATGGATGTGATTACGGCGCAGGTCTCCCAATCAAAGCCCATTGAGGCATCGGTATAGCCTATCTCCTTTATTGTATTTCTTATGATATCGGGCATGTCCACCCATGTCTCTGTTGTTATTTCGCCCGCTATAATGCAAAGCCCCGTTGTTACGAGAGTTTCACAAGCGACCCTCGATCCTTTATCATCAGCAATCATGGCGTCTAAAATGGCGTCCGAAATCTGATCCGCCATTTTATCGGGATGGCCCTCCGTTACTGATTCAGAAGTGAAAAGGTAATTACTCATTGACATAATTAATACCTCCAGTTTGGTTGAAAATTCTCTTAGTGTGAAGCTAATGAATCAGGGATTATAAATACCCGATAGGTTTCTTTATTAAAGTGTTAAATTATATTTATTCTAAAAGAAAAAATCAAGGAAAATAACTTTTAGGCGGATATTTATTCAAAAGTTTCAGGAAATCTCCTCTTCATCTCTTCGATAACAAATCTATCGATTTCCATTGCCGTAGAGATAGTCAGTACCTTGTCTGTAATCTCCTTACAGTCCTTATATGAAATATTCCTTAAAATACTCTTTACCCTCAAGATCGAAAGTGAGTTCATCGATAGTTCGTCCAATCCAAGACCCAAGAGTATCGGGAGATAGAGGGATTCACCCGCCATCTCACCACACATCCCTACGGGTATACCTCGAGTATGTGCGGCATCCACCACCCCTTTGATTGTCCTGAGTACCGCTGGGTGTAGGGGATCATAAAGGTAATTGACGTGCTCGTTGACCCGGTCAATAGCAAGGGAGTATTGGATGAGGTCATTTGTTCCGATGCTGAAAAAATCCACCTCTTCGGCGAGGAGATCGGCAATGACCATTGCAGAAGGTACCTCCATCATAGACCCTATCTTTATATTTTCATCGAAAGGTATATTTTTTTTGCTTAGCTCCTCTTTTGCCTCTTCAAATATTTTTTTTGTTTGCCGAATCTCTTCAACGCCGCTTATCATCGGAAACATCACCCTTACCGGCCCATAATTGCTCGATCTGAGTATTGCCCTCAGCTGGTCCTTAAATATATCAACCTCTTTGAGGCAGAAGCGTATAGCCCTCAGACCCATAGCTGGATTCATCTCCTTTGCGAGATCGACGGGAGACAGGAAACGATCTCCCCCGAGGTCGAAGGTCCTGATGGTCGTTATCTTGGGCCTTATGCCTTCCACGACACTTTTATAGACCTCAAAATGCTCGTCCTCTGTGGGAAGTTTCCTCCTGTTCAAGTAAATAAACTCCGTACGGTATAGACCTATCCCTTCGGCTCCATGCTCT
>CAZDOD010000213.1:0-4473 GCA_964506935.1 uncultured Thermodesulfobacteriota bacterium
CTTGCCGGGATATTCATCCCGCCGCTCCTTGCCGCCCAGCCAAAGAGGAAGCTGAAAGAGACCGTGGGGATCCCGTCGCTCATCCGCCCGCCGGGATCGGAGCAAGAGAACAAATTCCTGTCGCTCTGCATCAAATGCTCCGAGTGCATGATGGTCTGCCCGACCGGGGGCCTCCAGCCCGATCTCTCGGCCGGCGGCATAGAGGGGCTTTATTCCCCCATCCTCGTCCCGAGGATAGGATACTGCGAGTATTACTGCACCCTGTGCGGCCAGGTCTGCCCGACCGACGCCATAAGGGAGCTTACGATACACGAGAAGCTCAAAGCGGTGATCGGAAAGGCATACATCGACCCCGGACGGTGCATCCCGTACGCATATGGGACAAACTGCCTCGTCTGCGAGGAGCACTGCCCCACGAGCGACAAGGCGATAAAGTTTCACGAGATACCGGGGGAGCTATCGCCCGACGGGTCGCAGCTAAAGAAACCCTACGTGGTGTATGACCTGTGTGTCGGCTGCGGGATATGCGAGAACAAGTGCCCCGTCGGCGGTAGGGCCGCGATCGTGGTTACGACGATGGGTTCGATGACGGAAGTGTTGTAGAAATTTTGGATTTCAAATTATTTGATCCCGAATGACATCTCGAATTTAACGAAAAAATAAATAAACTAATCCCCCGTGCTTCCGAATCCCCCGTCGCCCCGCTCGGTGTCGGGGAGCTCTTCGGTCTCTTCCCACGTGATTTTTGTAACCTTTGCTATCACGAGCTGGGCGATTCTGTCGCCGTTTTTAACGACATACGGCACCTCTCCGTGATTTATGAGGATGACCTTTATTTCGCCCCGGTAGTCGCTGTCGATCGTTCCGGGCGTGTTGACAAGCGTGACGCCGTATTTCAATGCGAGCCCGCTCCTCGGCCTCACCTGACCCTCGAACCCTTCGGGGATCGATACCGCTATCCCAGTCGGGACGAGTTCTATCTTCCCCGGCCTGATTACGATCTCGCCACCTTGATCTTTTATATATGCGGTGAGGTCGAGGCCCGACGATCCGGGGCTTACGTACCGCGGGAGCTCGCCTTTATATCCACCGACCCGCTTTATCTTTACTTTTATCTCGCTTTTCATCCGATATTAATTTCTTTTAATGTGACTATTTTAATTTACATTTAACTTTTTTTTAATCTTTAAAGTGTATTATAAAGACAATCCTGAAAAGTTAATGCTACCTCCATACAAAGGGAGATCAAAATCTGGTCTCCCATTTTTTTATCTTGAGCTCAAAATCTAAAAGAGGAAATCCTGGCTTGGATTCCCTCTTTTTAATTCCCAAAATGCCAACCCCCACCCCCCTACCCGACTTAAAGGCCCGACTACTTCTTCATTAGGTATTCGTGCATCGCCCTCGCCGCCTTTTTCCCGGCGCCCATTGCGAGGATCACCGTCGCCGCCCCGGTTACTATGTCGCCGCCTGCGAAGACACCCTCACGGGAAGTCTCGCCCGTCTCTTCATCTGCTATTATATTCCCCCACTTTTTTGTATCGAGACCCGGCGTCGTATTCGGGACGAGTGGGTTAGGGCCGTTGCCTATCGCGACAACCGCCGTGTCAACTTCAATTATAAACTCCGAGCCCTTGATCGGTATCGGCCTCCGCCTTCCCGAATCGTCGGGCTCGCCGAGCTCCATCTTGAGGCACTCCACTTCTTTCACCCAGCCGTTTTCGTCCCCGATGAAACGTACGGGGTTCGTAAGGAGGTGAAACTGCACCCCCTCCTCTTCGGCGTGGTGCGCCTCCTCTATCCTAGCTGGCATCTCTGTCCTCGAGCGGCGGTAGATTATATAGGAGTTTTCCGCCCCTAATCTCAGCGCCGTCCGTGCGCTGTCCATCGCCACGTTACCGCCACCGAAGACCGCCACATTCTTTCCTATGGCGATCGGAGTGTCGTACTCGGGAAAGAGATAGGCCTTCATAAGATTTGATCTCGTCAGGTATTCATTGGCGGAATAGATTCCGTTCAAATTCTCTCCGGGGATATTCAAAAACAGGGGAAGCCCCGCCCCGGTGCCGATAAATATGGCGTCAAATTCCTCCAATAGCTCATCGACCGTCTGTATCTTCCCGACAACGTGGTCGGTAATTACCTTCACCCCCATCTTTTTGAGATACTCCACCTCGGCCTCGACGATCGCCTTCGGCAACCTGAATTCCGGGATACCGTAGACCAAAACGCCTCCGGTCTTGTGAAGCGCCTCGAAGATTGTAACATCGTGTCCGAGGAGCCTCAGGTCTCCCGCGACCGTTAGGCCTGCCGGTCCGGATCCGACCACGGCTACCTTTTTCCCGGTTGAGGGCGCTGTCTTCGGTATGAAGACCTCGCCTTTTTTCCTCTCGTAGTCTGCGACAAACCGCTCGAGGCGGCCGATCGCTACGGGATCTCCCTTCTTTGCCAGGACACACTTGATCTCACACTGGTCCTCCTGCGGACATACCCTTCCGCAGACCGCCGGGAGCGCGTTCGTCTCCTTTATCTTCTTTGCCCCACCGATGAAATCGCCCTGCTCGACGAGGGAGATAAAGCCCGGAATGTCTATCTCTACCGGACATCCATCGACACATGTCGGCTTTTTACACTTTAAACAACGCTGGGCCTCTAAGACTGCCAGCTTCTCATCGTAACCGTATGGAACCTCATCGAAGTTCTTGGCACGAACCTTCGGATCCTGTTCGGGCATCTTCTGCCTTGGGATTTTTCTCCGCTCTTTTGCATCCATTTAATATCCCTTCTATCGTCTTGAATCAACTCTTTTTTGCGAAGAGCTCAATCGATCTCTTCTCCTGTTCGAGATAGGCTCTCTGCCTTTTCACGAGCTCATCAAAATCAACCTTGTGTCCGTCAAACTCGGGGCCCTCCACGCAAACGAACCTAGTCTTGCCGTCGACGCTGCAACGACACGCCCCACACATACCGGTTGCATCGACCATGATGGAGTTCAGGCTCACAATCGTTTTTAGTTTATAGGACTTGGTTACGTTGCAGACCGCCCTCATCATCGGGACCGGACCAACGGCCAACACAAGAGCAATCTTTTCTCCCCTCTTTATAGCATCCTCCAACACAACGGTGACAAAGCCCTTATCCCCGTAGGATCCGTCGTCGGTACAGACCAAAAGCTCATTTGAGACCTTTCGCATCTCGTCTTCGAGCATCAGGAGATCCTTGGTCCTCGCCCCTATTATTGAGATGATTTTGTTATCAGCCTTCCACAAGGCCTCGGTAATTGGATAGAGTGCGGCGATACCCACACCCCCACCCACGCATGCGACCGTCCCAAACTTTTCGATGTGGGTTGGATTACCGAGGGGTCCAATCACGTCTGCGATCTCATCGCCCACCTCCATCGTCCCCAAGAGCATCGTGGATTTACCCACCTCCTGAAAGATGATGGTCAAAGTCCCTGCATTCTCATCGGCGTCGGCGATTGTCAGTGGAATCCTCTCCCCCTGTTCGTTTATCCTCAACACCACGAACTGCCCGGCCTTCCGCTTTTTTGCGATCAGGGGGGCCTCGATCTTTAGCTTAACCACAACGTCAGACAACCGTTCTTTTTCAACTATCTTTGACACTTAAGGCTCCCTCCTTTGCGAAATAAATTTCTTGTGACTGCAATATCAACTCTTCAAGCCTTTTTGGTATTAGACAGATATAAAAATAAAATCATATAAGAGATGAAATAATTTCATCACTTATATTATAAGACTATTTTTCCGATAATTTTTATGGGTTCCATCACAGTTTAAGTCTTGGCCCTCTTCTCCTCAATCTTGTTCATAATTCCGAGGAGTAATCCGAGCGTAATGAATGCGCCCGGAGGGAGTACCATTATAAGAAATGGAAAGAATCCCTCGCCGAATAGGACGACGCCGAGTATCGTGCCGTTCCCAAGAACCTCGCGGATTGCCCCGAGCACGAATAGTGCAAGCGTGAACCCGACACCCATCCCGAAGCCATCCAAAAGCGAGCTAAAAATCGGATTCCTCGATGCGAATGCCTCTGCCCTGCCGAGGATGATGCAGTTTACCACTATCAGGGGTATGAAGAGTCCGAGGGTCTTGTGGAGTTCGTGGAAGTAGCCGTTCATGACGAGATCCACGATGGTGACGAATGACGCTATAACCACGATGAACGACGGTATCCTTACCTTTGATGGGATGAAGTTCCTTAGACCCGATATCACGAGGTTTGAGCAGACCAAAACGAAGGTAGTGGCAAGCCCCATCCCTATCCCGTTTATCGCCGCTGTCGTAACGGCCAAGGTCGGGCACATCCCCAAGACGAGTTTGAAGATCGGATTTTCCGACCAGAGTCCTTTGGTGAAATCAGAAAAACGAGCCATAAAAAACCCTCGTATTTAAAATTATCTCACCCCTCGTCTTTGGATGCGACATCAGACGACAGGATCTCATCTCTCAC
>CAZDOD010000214.1:0-4454 GCA_964506935.1 uncultured Thermodesulfobacteriota bacterium
ATACGAAGGAAGAAGAAAAGTTTTTAGTTCTGCCTATTGACACCCCAAGTGGAGATAAGGTGACAATAGGCAGAACTTTTTACACTTCATTTGCGTTGAACATATAGGTATAATTAGTTTCAGGTCACAGAATATGCGACTATTATCCAACAATTGCCTCTATTGATACATTTTTTTATACTAATGTCCGACTAAAGTGGAAAAATTCACGGACTTCTATGATATAATCCTGTACGTTAGTTCTAACTTTTATAAACGAAGGAAATATTGACCGGAGGAGAAAAATGGTTAATGAAAAGAGGCTAACATTGGTGTCTCCATGCGGCTATTGTTGTCTCAGTTGCGCCGCGTATGAAAATAGCGTTTGTAATGACGAGGTCGTTATCCAAAAAGAAGCCAGGCGAGCGAACCTCCCCGTTGATAAACTCCGGGGCATTTGTGCCGGTTGCCGACAAAAGCAGGGACGGCCGTACATGGATATTCTATGTCAAACATACGACTGTTGCGTTAACAAAAAGGGTCTTGACTTTTGCTTTCAGTGTAAGGACTTCCCATGTCTGAAACTGGCGCCTATCAGTGATATGGCCGAGGTGCGGAGGCATAATACCAAGATATACAACCTCCTCATGTTGAAAAGGCTGGGTCTGGACGAGTATATCCAAAAGAGTGGAGAGTTAGTGAGACAATGGGCTAAGGGCAAGACACCAAACCTTGGAGATGATATTCAAGTGTAGGCAAAAATCTTGGTGCTTGATTGTTAATCTTGAACAGATAATAGAACCGTACCCCGCCTTCTAACCATCGCCACACAATCTGGACTATTGTTTCCTCATACAAAGCTTTCATATGAAAAAGGAAGCGGGTCTGAAATATGAGGTATATTATCGGGAATTCCAACCGAATATTTTTCAGATTGCTCGGCCACACCACTTAGAGTTGTACCCCGCAGCTTTGCTTCAGTATCCCAACAGTGAGATGAAAATTGTGATCTCTGCAATGCTTTCCGGTGATACAAATCGTGGCTGCCCCGATTGCTCTAATCTTTTCTTGCCTGGAAGCCTGAGGCGGATGTAAAATTCGTACGACAAACGATATGAAAGGCAAATATTAGTAATGTGGGTGTTATGTATTTTTGACTAGTCGGTGACCGCCTGACACCCAGGTGGACTGAGAAGAGAGGCTTGAGAAAGAATACATCGAGAAATGGGATGTGATATAACAACAGTTAAGTCCAGGAAAGAACTCATCGAAGAAGAAAAAAAACTGAAAGAAAAAATAGAAAAGAGGCACGGAGTTTTGTGATAAGGAACTCGATAACGTATTTGTAGCTACGCTAAAAAAGTGCTTAAAGAAAACTATCGAGATAAGAAAAATTGATACCGACCTCGAAACGCCTGAATTTGCCGATACCATCATCAAGGCTTTTAATGAATTAATGGCATCTAACTTAGTTCACAAAGCCCTTTAATGAACGCATACCTCTGGTTAACCATCTCTTGAAAGTTGGCAATATCGGCTTCTTTAAAATGCGAGAATTTCCGCACCGGCTTTATAAATTCTTCTATTGGACTGGGATTAGGCACTTCATGATTCAGACGGAACTTGCCGTTTTCGGCCTCCCATAGCGGGAAGTAGTTGGTCCTCACCGCCGTGCGACAGACCTGGATAGATTCGCTGGTCTCGATGCGCCAGCCCATTACGCACGGGGCGAAGATATGGATATAGGCAAACCCTTCATTTTTCTTTTCCTTTGCCTTGATTAGCTTCCTAGCGAAGTCATCGAGGTGGCTGAGCGTGGCGGTAGCTACGTAAGCGGCACCGTGTAGGGCTATGAGGAGGGGCAGGTTCTTGGCGGGAGTCGGTTTGCCCCGGCTGGCGGAGCCGGCCGGCGTAGTGCTGGTTGATGCCCCCAGGGGCGTTGTACTGCTCCTCTGGTATCCAGTATTCATGTAACCTTCGTTGTCATATGTAATATAGATAATAGGCTCGTTCCTCTCAGCGGCTCCGCTGAGAGGCTGGAAACCGACATCGGCGCTGCAACCATCGCCGGTGAAACAGACCACCGTAACTTCCTTTCCTATCTTGCGATAGTACCGGGCGATTCCGGTGGCGCTGGAAGCAACCCCGGTCATCAGGCAACTGAAGTAAGCCATGCGGTGCCAGGTTCCTAGGTTTTGCCCGTAAAAAACCGGCGCCGAGCAACCCGGACAGCCGACCAGCACGATATCCTTGCCCAGGACTTTGGGTACAAATCTGGCGGCGAGCTCTAGGCTACAGCCGGCACACCAGGCGAGCCCTCCGGCGTATTGTTCCTCTTTCTCGCTGAAATAGTCGAATATTTTCGATTTCTTTTTTCCCTGTACCATCATTTACTCCTCTAGCGGAATCCAGGTCACTTCCTGGTAAGGTTTGCATTGAGCAGCAGCACGGACCTCATTGATTACTCTTTCGATATGTGGGATGGTAATATCCAGGTTGGCCAGGCCGTCAATGTAACTCAACATCGGCACAATGCCAATTTCCGGCGTTAGAGCCCTCACCTCCATATACATCGGTCCGCAGTTCCAGCCGAAGCCGACGCTCCGGTCGATAACGCCTATTGCTTTCTTCCCTCTGAGTACCTCCACAAGTCGCTGACGAGGGAAGGGACGGAACAGCCTGAGCTTGACCAGCCCCACCTTTATTCCCTCTGCCCTCTTGTTATCGACCGCCACTCGCGCTGTCCCGGCGGCACCACCGGAGGCAACCACAACTATCTCGGCGTCGTCCGTGCGGTATTCCTCTATCTGGCCCCCATAGTATCTCCCGAAATACTCCCCAAAATATCGGTCAATTTCGTCCAGCTTATTAGCGGCACGCTCCATTGCAGCGCATTGCCGGTAGCGCAGCTCCACAAACCCCAGCTCGATGCCATGGGTACCGCAGCCCAGGGGTTCCCCCGGCATTAAAATCTGGCGAGCTGGCTGCTCCTTTAAAGGTTCCAGAAACCGGTCAACGTCTTCTTGTTCCGGGATTTCCACCGCCGTAGCCATGTAGGAAAGGTAAAAACCATCGTAGTTCACCATCACCGGAAGCTGGATGTCATGGTCTTCCGCCAGCCGGTAAGCCATGATTACCATGTCGATGATTTCCTGGCCTTCTTCGACGATTACCTGTATCCAGCCTGAATCCCTCACGCTGATGATATCCTGCTGGCCGCCGGAGACTGCCAGGATGCCCGGCGCCTCGCGGTTAGCAATGACCATCACAATCGGCGCCCGAAAGCCGGCGGTATGCTGCACCGCATCATACATAAAAGACAGGCCCCAGGAAGACGTGGCCGTGAACGTCCGGCCGCCGGCTATACTGGCGCCAGCCACGACATTCATCGCTGAGTTCTCTCCCTCTACCTCCACCATTTCGGTGTCCACTAGTCCGTTGGCGCGGAATGCCGATAGCTGTTCAGCCACTTCGCTCATGGGTGTTATGGGAAAGGAAGTCGCCACGTCGGGCCGGCAGAGCATGGCCCCGTAAGCCGCCGCAGCATTACCTGTGATTACCCTGACTTTACCCTTTCGAGCTATCATCGGCGAAATCTCCTTCCGAAACCATAGAAATCGCGCCTCTCGGACATTCCCTGGCGCAAATCCCGCATCCTTTACAGAAATTCAAGTCCGGGGAAAAACAATCGCCTTGGTCTATCAGGCACTGCGGCGGACAGTAAAGAGCACAAAGACCGCAGTAGTTGCACTTCTCTTTATCGAGTACCGGCCTGGCAACGCGCCAACTCCCGGTATCCAGGCAGAGCAATCGCTTGTGGCCGTCGGACCAAGCCCCTTCCTGCTTGAAAATGAATTCGTGTTTGACAACCATAGAACCCCCTATTCTATTATTACGCTAGTTGAGAAATACCCGTTCGTGATGACTTTTGAATAGTCTGAAGCAATCTGAACTTGCGTTTTGAATATACCACAGGAAAGCGGCATACACAAACGTCGTTAAAATACATGACGAAGTCTTACTAATGATGGTAACATTAAGGTTACCAACAACTATAGTCACACTTAGTCAAGTAAATCAACTTTATCGCTTAAGATCGTTTAATTTCATTTAGTTCCGGTTAATAATCACAACTTAGTCCCACTATTATACGTGATCTGCTGATTATAAACCCGAAACAGCACATTATCAGAGGCTTTGAGCCAGGTCATGCCCTTTTTAAGTCCCTAAAAAGCTTCCTTTTTTACCTTAATATCCCACATTCAATCATCAGGCATGAAATCAGGCGGACCTTTTTATCGTTCTTTGAACATGTAGAAACCAAAAGGTATTTTTAAGGAGGAAATCGGGGAACCTTTTAAGAGAGACAAACGCCATCCTTAGGACGTAAGCCCAATTTGCGAGTATTCAGGCTTTCAGTATGTCCTTGTGGCGCAGCGCCCGCTCCAGCGAGGGCTGCATCTTCATCTCGCGGA
>CAZDOD010000215.1:0-4452 GCA_964506935.1 uncultured Thermodesulfobacteriota bacterium
TCGACAGGGGATATGAAAGAATGGAGGAAAAGCTGAAAAAACTGGGCGCCAGAATCAGGAGGGGGATACAGGGTGATTGATGTCTTTAAGACAGAAGACCCCGCCTTCGGTCGTTACCTCGGAAAGATAAATTCGAGGATCGACGACATCCCGACCGATATCACAGATACGGTCAGAAAGATCATCGACGACGTTAGGTCAGCGGGAGACAAGGCACTCGTAGAATATACTGAAAAGTTCGATGACCTTAAAATATCCCCCGAAGAGATTGAGATCACACCTGAAGAGATAACAGAATCATCAAAGAGGCTTCCTGCCGAAGATAGAGTGATATTAAAGACCGCCGCAAAGAGGATCGAGGCATTTCATAAGAGACAGATTTCCGAAGGGTTCAGATTCAAAGACGAATACGGGAATATTTTAGGACAGATCCTGCGCCCGCTGAATCGGGTTGGAATCTACGTACCGGGGGGAAGGACGTCTTACCCCTCGACCCTCCTCATGAACGCTATCCCCGCCAAAGTGGCCGGTGTCGAAGAGATAATCGCCACACATCCCACACCACGCGGGGAGCTTTCTCCGGCCGTGATGGCCGCAGCCTCGATATCGGGTGTAAAAAGGATCTTCAGGGTCGGCGGCGCTCAGGCGATCGCCGCCCTCGCCTTCGGCACCAAGACGATCCCCGCCGTGGACAAGGTCGTCGGGCCGGGAAATATCTATGTCGCCACCGCAAAGAGGCTCCTATATGGCAAGATCGACATAGACATGATAGCCGGGCCCTCCGAGATCCTCATCATCTCTGACGGCACGACAGACCCGAGATTTACCGCCGCAGATCTTTTATCCCAGGCAGAGCATGACCCGCTTTCAGCGGCGATCTTAATAACTACCGATCCTAAATACGCAGAAGCCGTCAAGGGGGAGATAGAAAAGCAACTTTTGGAGATCGACCGAAAAGACACCGCAGAAGAATCGATAAGAAACTACGGTGCGATCATCATATCGAAAGACCTCAGAGATGCCGTATCGATCGCAAACGACATCGCACCCGAACACCTCGAGCTTCAGGTAAAAGACCCACATAAAACACTTAAAGACGTGAAGAACGCCGGGGCCGTCTTTCTCGGGAAAAACTCCACCGAGACAATCGGCGACTACGTTGCAGGCCCAAACCACGTCCTCCCAACGGGGGGAACCGCCCGCTTCTCCTCACCGCTTGGGGTATACGATTTTGTAAAAAGGATGAATCTAATCGAGATGACCGATGAAGGTCTCAAATCGATCGGGCCCTTGGCGAGAGATTTCGCAACGATAGAGAAACTTTCGGCCCACGCGAATGCGGTCGAGATAAGATTAAAAGGAAAAAAATAACCCAAAAAATCCCACCCTTCAATTCAAATACTACTTATTTTCCTCCTTCATGATGTAGCGAAAGACGCAAGGCCCTTCGCCCTTTGCCCCCCTTTCTTTTAGTACAAGCTTGATGTCGGGATTGTAGCCACCAAGGATTGCGTAGTCGACGTATTTGCAATAGATGTTCGCGTAATCTCCCAGTCCCCATTCCTCGGCACCGTTATGAAATGTGCAGTTTTTTACATTTACGACCAGATCGCCATCTACTATCTCCGGCATTGCCTCGAAGTTTCTCGAGGCGTCGATATCGGAATAGATCAGCCAGTTTTTGAAGGTAAGGGGCTTCCCCAGCTTTTTCACGCGATCGGCGATCCTCTTTCCCCGCTCCCTGCCGAAGTACTCGATAGCATCCTTGAGGAGTGCCTCCCCCTCTTTTTGCCCGAGTTTTTCTATGACGAACTTCGCCACGCTCGAAAAGAGCTGTGAGGCGAGGCCGAACCCAGGCGTCTGGTAGGAGTCGCCTACCTCCTCCTTGGCCTTCGGAACGTCGCCCAGATACTCGAAGTCGAACCCCTTTTCCTTTTCCCTCGATATGTCATCCACTAGATACTCCCAAATATCATATCAATAATTTCATTTATCTTAACACCACATCAGATGCTCATGGGCCTTTTCCCCCACTCGATAAAGGCGTAGGCGCTGTGATTGTGTATACTCTCGATATTCTCCGATTCCACCGAAAACCAGTCAAAAACCTTCATCTCGATCAGGCGCCCCGATATCTCCCTGACCACGTCCTCCACGAACATCGGGTTCTCATAGGCCCTCTCGGTCAGCCACTTCTCGTCAGAGCGCTTGAGCATCGAGTAGACATCGGAGCTGGCGGAGTCTTCAATCAGGTTAATTATGTCTTCGATCCAGAAAAACTTGTTATACAGGAGACGGACATTGACGTAACTTCTCTGACTGTGCGCCCCGAAGTCCGATATCTCCTTGGAACAGGGGCAGAGTGTGGTGATCGGAACCTTTATCCCGACGATGAATTCCTTCTTCTTCCCGCTGTAACATAGGTAACTGCACGTGTACTCCATCAGACTCTCTTCACCAGATACGGGGGCGCGTTTCTTCAGAAAATATGGATATTCTATCTCTATATGCGCGGACTTGGCGTTGAGACTCTCCTTCATCTTGTCGAGTATGGTGTCAAAGTTTCGTATGTCTATCTCGTTTCTATATTCGTTCAATATCTCAACGAAACGGCTCATATGTGTCCCCTTGAATTTATGTGGGAGATTTACATACATATTGAAGCTCGCTATCGTGTGCTGGATCCTCTCCGCCTTGTCGAGCACCACTATCGGATAGCGGATTCCCTTAACCCCGACCTTGTCTATATCAATCTGTCTTATGGCCCTTAGATTTTGGATGTCTTTCATATCAATCCTCAAAGTAAGACGCCCGCGATGTCTCCGACTCCCACACGTCTACCCTCAACGTCCCCGAGATTTTAAGTTTTTCCATCTTGGCCCTCACTTTTTTGCAAATATATTCGCTGATATTCTCAGAGGAGGGATTTATCTTGTCAAAGGGGGGTACCTCGTTCAAGTTGGTGTGGTCAAGCTCATCTAGTATCTCTTTGAGTATCGCCTTTAGCTCTCTGAAGTCCATTACGGTACCGTCATCTTGTAGTCTATCCGACCTCAGAAAAAGCTCCACCCTGAAATTATGGCCGTGAAGCCTTTCACACTTACCCCCTATATCTGCTAGACAGTGGGCGGCCGAAAAGTGATCCCTCACCGAAATCTCGTACATCTATCAGATCTCCTCAATAGTTACGTGGGGCAAGATATCATCCACGTCTTTTTTCCTCGCAAGTTCCGTTCCGGGGGTCATTGAGGCGGCCGCCCCCGCCGCCACACCAAGCCTTAGGCACTCCCTGATATCCATCTTCGTCGAATGGCCGAGCACAAATGCCGCCAAAAATGAATCCCCGGCACCCACAGTACTGTCGACCTCCACCTTCGGCGGTATCCCCAATAGTTTTGCGCCGTCCGAAACCAATACCGCCCCATCACCCCCCATCGAGACGATGACGATAGAGACCCCCCTGTCTTTCATCTCGGTTGCGGCCTGGGCCGCATCCCTGACTCCTTCTACCTTTCTCCCCAAGAGCCTTCCGATCTCGTGTAGGTTCGGCTTTATAATGAAGGGCGTCGCATCGATGCCCCTTATCATCACCTCGCCGTCGGCGTCGAGGACCGTGATTGCCCCCTTACTCTTTACGATGGTAATTATTTCCCTGTATATATCTTTGGATACCCCCATCGGGATACTCCCCGAAACTATCACATAACTGGGATCCTCGAGCTTTTTTACCTTCTCAACAAGCTCCTTCACCTCGACCTCGTTGACATCGGGGCCGGAGGCATTGAGCGATGTATGAGACTTCTTTGTCCTCTCGAAGATGAGGATATTCGTCCTAGTCTCCCCACGGGTCTCGACAAAATCGCACCTGACGCCCTGGCGCAGTAACCTCTGCTCGAGTTCCATCCCGTGAAATCCCCCGATAAAGCCGAGGGCTACGCTGTCACCACCGAGAATTTTTATGACCCTCGATGCGTCTATCCCCTTGCCACCCGCGTACCTCTCCTCGGACTCCACCCTGTTGGCGTCATCGGCGACAAGCTCCTCTACCTCAATCGCCCTGTCGAGCGCGGGATTTAATGTAACGGTATATATCAATCGCCCAATCGTCCTAACTATAGATTATCAATAGTAATACACACCGACATGATTTGTCAATTTTATCTTGACAAAAAAATGGCCTCTGTTAAAATCACGAGATATTGAAAATGTTGACTTTTATACTCCTTTTACTGTTTTGCTTTTTCCTTTTAAATCGCCTCTTAATAAAGCATTATGCATAGAAAATCTCTTTTTTATGGAAATATCCAGAGGGTAGATCTATGAAGAAAACTATTTGGAAATATAAGGTTTATCTCCTAATTATCATATTGATCTCGATAATGGCCGCCCAAACATTTGCCGAGGAGGAGAAGCTCCCGATCGCCTACACGCTCGATGAGTGCGTCCACATGG
>CAZDOD010000216.1:0-4390 GCA_964506935.1 uncultured Thermodesulfobacteriota bacterium
CCCGATCGCATCGTCGAGTATCTTGGTGATCTTATCCAGGTCTTCCTTCTTGACTATAAAGGGGGGTGCAAGCAGGATGTGATCCCCCGCAATCCCCTTTACGGCATATCCGCCGGGATATACATAGAGCCCCCTCTTGAGGCATTCCTCCTGGATCTTCATTCTTACAAGGAGCTTGGGATCGAAGGGGCCCTTGCCAGTGTTGTGGTCCACCACAAACTCAATGCCGATGAGGAGTCCCTTCCCCCTGACATCGCCGATTATGCGGTGTTTTTTCTTAAGCGATTTTAGCTTCGGGATCCAGTATTTGCCCATTTCGGAGACATGTTCAACGAGCTTATTCTCGTTTATTATCTTCAGGACTTCAAGGCCCACGGCCGCCGAAGCGGGATGTCCCCCGAACGTATGGCCGTGGACAAAGGCGTGGGTGCCGGATTCCTTCAGAATATCGTACACCTCGTCTTCGACCATGACCGCCCCAAGGGGTGCGTAACCGGAGGATATCCCCTTGGAGAGGCAGATAATGTGCGGCCTTGCGTGATAATGTTGGGAGGCGAGAAATTTCCCCGTCCTGCCGATGCCGCTCATCACCTCGTCACCTATCATCAAAATATCGTGCCTCTCACAAATTTCCCGGACACGCTTGATGTATCCGACCGGCGGTGCGACCCCCGGTGCCGCCGCACCCACTACCGGCTCAAAGATAAAGGCAGAGATCAGCTCCTCCCCCTCGGCGACGATGGCGCGCTCGAGGTCCTCGGCGCAGTCGAGGTTGCATGTCTGCTTGGTCTGGTTAAATGGACACCGATAACAATATGGGGTACTTATCCTCGGAAAGCTGAACAGGATCGGCGAGAATTTAAACCTGCGGTAGTGGTGGCCCGTAAGGGAAAGGGCCCCCAGGGTCGAGCCGTGATATGAGATGGATCTGGCAATTACCATATATCGCTCCGGACGCCCCTTTTCGAGATGATATTGGCGGGCGAGCTTTATCGCCGCCTCCACGGATTCGGAGCCCCCCGACGTGAAATAAACGTGGTAATGTTTGTCGCCTACCATATTCACAAGTTTTTCGGATAGCTTCAGTATCGGTTCGTTGGAAAAGGCGCTCATGTGGACAAAGGCGATCTTATCGGCCTGTTTTACCCAGGCATCAATAATCCTTCTGTTTCTGTGCCCGAGACAGACCACGGCCGCTCCGGATACGGCGTCGATTATCTCCCGCCCCTCGTGGTCGTAGATGTAGATTCCGTCGCCGCGTACGATCAGGGGGTAATCGGCTTTCAAATCGCGATAAAAAATATAATTTTCTGTAAGACTTCCGTTATTCATTTAGGGGTGCTCCTGTCTCGGGGGGTGAAATATGTTGAGGGAGAGGACCGATTCATTTCCCTTTGGTATTTTGGCCCCGTGGGTTTCATTTGAGGGGATATATATCGTCTCGCCGGCCTTAACGGAGAACTTATTCTCACCGATGAAAAAATCGATGGCCCCACTCAAGACGATGGTCAACTGCGATGCCTCGTGGCTGTGAGGGGGGAAAATCGCTCCGGGGTCATATTTGTATCGCACCACGGTAAATGGGCCGCCGTGCCAGACTCCTCGCTCGACGCCAGCTTTGACCTTTTCATCTTCAAAGTCCAACTTTTGGACCTTCTTTGAATCCATATTAGGCACCTTTTATTTAAAATGATGTTTTATTGTTATAAGTATAACGATAACGTCATTGTAGTTTCATTGTCAAGGACAAATCCTATTAAATCGATAGCAAATGAGGATGTAGTAGGATAAGTGGCATGGGATTTAAAAATTGATGATTGGCAGGGTAATTCAAAGAGTAACTTAAAGCTCTATACAAGGGCTCTGATTTCAAGTTTTATTTGGTAAGGATTATCTTTCCCTTTTAATGAAATTATAGCATATCCCTAGTGTATTTTTCATCTGTTTTCTAAGTTGAAATGGACCCGGTTTTTTGATATAGACAGGACGCAGAGTTATGAAAGGAGAAAATAATGAGAAAATCTACATGTCTGCTCTTGGTTTTTGCAATGGTTTTTCTCTTCGGCGGTTATCTATTTGCCGAAGACGTGCAATCCTTGATTGATCAGGGGACGGAATACGCCGAAAAGGGGGATATGGGAAAGGCGATAGAGATCACAGAGAAGGCGCTGGAGATTGAGCCGAACAACAAATATGCGCACGGAAACCTGAATTGGTATTATTATCAGACGGGAGAATACGAAAAGGCGCTGGAACACGCCAGCGAGGTGATAAGGCTCGAGCCGGAACTTGCTAAAGCCTACAACAGCAGGGCGTGTGTATACAGAAAATTAGGTCGTTACGAAGAAGCCATTTCGGATTGCAACGAGGCCATCAGGCTCGACCCAGAGTATGCCGAGCCTTACAACGTCAGGGGGGTTGCAGAAAAAAATCTCGGACGCAGCGACGAGGCCATCTCGGATTTCACGAAGGCGATTGAGCTTGAGCCGAAATTTTTTAAGGCCCTCATGAATCGCGAGATTTTATATACTGATTTAGGTCGTTACGACGAGGCTCTGTCGGACTGCGACAAGATAGTCGAGATTTTCCCTGACTCGGTCCATGGCTACAACGAAAGGGCGTGGGTCTACTTCCTCACGGGTGAATACAAAAAGGCAATGAAGGACGTGAAGAAGGCGCTGGAAATTCAGCCCGACTATATAGGCGCGCTCGACACGCGGGCGAACATCTACCGTGAGCAGGGAAAATACGATGAGGCGATGGCGGATATTGAGAAAACTATAAGTATTGACCCAAAATATTATTGGGCGTATTACACAAGGGGCCTGATCTACGAGGCGCAGGGCGAGGTTGACAAGGCATCGGCGGACTTCAAATACGCCTGCGATAATGGGGAGGAGGAGGCGTGTGAGAAGGTGAAGTAAGCTTTGATCCACTTCCATATTTCCTCAATCCGAGGTAGGTTTTTATCAGATCGGATATTTTGCTTACTATTTGGGAGTGGTAACTGTTATATAATGTCTTTGGATTTACTTATGTAGAGTTAAGGAGTACGCTCGAAACAAATAGAACATATGAAACTTAAAGCGGTAACGGATCATATATTTCTAGTTCAAGGGGAAAATAGAGGCAGGTTTCCTTATTCCCATTCTATTCTCATTGTGGATGAGGACGTTGTATTAGTAGATACAGGCTGCGGCATAGAGACACTTAAAAAACTCAGGGAAGAATACGACATAGAATATGTCATTAACTCTCACACTCATCCGGATCATTCTGCTGGAAACTGGGTGTTTAAAGATAAGCATATTTATGTACCGGAAGAGGGATTTGGAACCAGCGGGGATATAGTTGCTCTTTCTAAGAGATTTGTAAACGATGAGCTTTCTCAGAAATGGCAAAAATTCATAAAAGAGACCCTGAATTTCAAGGATTGCAGGCCAACCGACAGTTACAACAGCAAAACTACATTTAAATTCGGAAAAACGACGTTCAAACCCATTTATACGCCGGGGCACACCAAGGATCACTATTGCTTTTACGAGCCGAGAGAGAGAATCCTATTTTCATTCGACTACGATCTGACATCATTCCCTTGGTATGGTCACAGAGAATCAAGTATTCCGGAGTTTAAAGAATCTGCAAAGAAGCTCAAACTTTTATCACCAAAAATTGTGGTATCGTCTCATAGAGGAGTAATCGCCGAAAATATCGATGCCGAGTTTGACAGTTTTTATAAAATTTTAAATGAAAGGGATGAAAAGTTCTCTCTTTGCTGGGAAATGGAAAGACTATTGATCAACTCGTGGATTACGCTCCGATTTATGTTAAGTTCCCCTATGCTGAATCGATACTCCGCTATTGGGAAGGTGAAATGATTAAAAAGCATCTGAAAGAATTGGAAATCGGTGGTGAAATAGAGAAACACGGAAAAGTCTACAAGAGGAAGCCTTCCTAAATTCTGATAGTTGATAGAAAACTTAAAGACCTTTAACCATCCCCAAAAAACAGTTCTCAAAATGAATATAATTCTAAAGTGATAAAACAAATAAGGTTCGAGTCACGTCTCGAAATTCTTGCGGTAAGGAATCGGCGGACTTCAAATACACCTGTGACAATGGGGAGGACGAGGCGTGTGAAAAGGTGAAATGAGTTTTACCCTTTTCTTACCTTTTTCAATCTGAGGTAGGATTTTATCAGATTGGAAATATAAAGGTCCAGTTTTAAAACAGAGTGATTAAATGTTTGATATTTGTTATAATATAGACACTAGAAATATTATTTAATTTTTTTAAAAGGGTAATATATATTTATGGTTTTTAAAAGAGAAAGAATATGATTGAATTTTTTAACAACATCTTGTCTGCAATAAAACCTTTTTGGGTTTTTA
>CAZDOD010000217.1:0-4358 GCA_964506935.1 uncultured Thermodesulfobacteriota bacterium
TGGTAATTGTAGGGGGCTTATGGAAGGACAGATGCCCTTTCTTAATAATTCCCTCCTAAAATGGACTCTGGATGCCGCCTATGAAGCAAGGGCTCTTTATAGTGGGAAAGGTGATATGGATATCTTTGAGAAGTATAAGATAGACTATGTTATTTTTGATCAGAAGAGTTCTCTTGCCGGGTTCAATTTTGTTTATCCCCCGATGTTTGCGGATTTGACTGAATGTGAAAGGCTCGAATTGTTAGAGAATTTTGGCTACGTTAAGATATTCAAGGTAAAAAAATAAAAACATGGCTGAAAAAAAGAAGAATCGTTTTTCGAGAAGGGAGTTTCTACTCTCCGGGCTTTTGGCCGCCCTTGGCCTTTATGGATATATCAATAAGAGGCAAATCCTGTCTCTCGCAAGGAAGCTCTATGCCCGGTATTTGGACAGGAAACCGAATATCATCGTCATCGCGATGGATACGCTCCGGGCCGACCGCCTAGGGTGCTACGGGAATACGAGGGGGATCTCCCCGAATATAGACGAGTTTGCGAAAGACGGCACACTCTATTGGAATACCCTCGCCCAGTCGAATTGGACGCTCCCCGCCTTCTGCTCGATCTTTACCGGCCTTTATCCCCATCAGCACTTCACAGGCATGGGTTTTGAAAAGAAGCTCAATAGGTATCTGACGAAACTCCCGAGGGGATTTCCAACGCTGGCGGAGGTATTATCGGCCATGGGATATATGACGGTCGCATATACAGGGGGGATATATCTTTCTCCGCATGTAAATCTGGATCGTGGGTTCGATGAATTTTATATGGTGAATGAGGACAGTGTGAGGGAGGTCAAGGCGAATGACCTCCCGTGGCAGTTGGACAATTCCACAGATTGGCTCGTCAAAAATCATAAGAAGAGAAAATTTTTTTTGTTTATACATTCATACGAATGTCATAATCCGTGGGTCGCCCCGAAAAAGTATGTCGATTCCCTTGATCCGAACTACGACGGCCCACAGGTATATACCGATATACCGAAGGATTTGTACAATGGGGAGAGGCTCCCGACCGATGCCGAGATCGAAAGGTATAAGACGATCTATGACGCCGAGGTCATGTTTTCCGATGACCTCTTGGGCGAGTTTTTCTCCTTTTTGAAAAAAGAGGGGATATATGACGATTCGCTCATAATCTTTACGAGCGATCACGGAGAGGAATTCTTCGAGCACGGCGGCTGGAAACACGGCCACAGGAGCATGTATGATGAAGTCTTGAGGGTTCCGGTGATAATAAAATACCCTAAAAATGAGATCGTGGGGGTAAACTACGACAGGCTCGCCCGCCAGATCGACATCATGCCGACGATCCTTTACGATGTCCTGAAGGTGGAAAGGGGGCTGGTCGAGATGGCCGGGCAGCCGCTGTCCGAGCCGATCAGCGAGCCCTATTCGATAAGCGAGACAAAGATGAGGGCTACCGGGATAGAATACTTCGGTTTCAGGTCGGACTCAAAAAAGTACATTATAGGGAAAGACCCCGTGGAGCATATGGCGTTTGATCTCAAAAAAAATCCAAACGAGACAAATGACATCGCAGATGAGCTGTCTCTTATGATGGAGGAGGTCTCCTATATCGCACATAATGCCGAGTCATATTATGTTGATAACAGAAAAAACATAGGAAAGAGTGAAACCGTTGACGAGAAGACCATAAAGAGGTTGAAGGAGCTGGGGTATTTACAGTAGGGTGGGATTTTTTTTGATACTTCTTTCCATCCCAAAAAGCCGAGCTTTTATGTAAGTCTGCGATATCTTATCTGGACTGCATATCGCCTAGTGAAGTGAGAAAAACTACCGAAAACTACTGGACATAGCCGAGGTCTTTAAGCCGCTCTTTCAGGTCATCATTGATCTCGCTCGTCACCTCTTCCTCTCCCTTTTTCCCGAAGAGCGAGCCCTCCTTCTCTACTATATTCCTGAAGTAGGGCAAATCCTCAACGATATCGGTGGTGAGCATTTTTTTATCGGCAAAATCTTTCCTGAAGAGATACAGTTCCTCACGGGGGAGGTCCGGCTCTGCCTCGTTGTATTTTTTAAAGTTACAAATATATTTAATGTCGCCACGAAAAACGGCGATCTTCTTTGGGCTGCCGCAAAAAGACAGCGTCCTGTCATCGTCGTCGAGTGACTTCGACAGGGGCCGTCCGTCGAAGGGGCTGTTCTCTATATGAAGCCCGAGAAAATCCTCCAATATCGTCGGCGCGATGTCGATACTCCGAGAAATCCTCTCCTTCTCGATCCCCTGCTTTTTGCCCTCGGGATACTTTATCATCATTGGGACATTTATAACCTCACTGTAGACGGTATGCCCGTGGGTCCAGCCTATATGGTCATAGAACTCCTGGCCGTGGTCGGCGTTCAGGATGATGAGGCTTTCGTCGTATAATCCCTCGTCCTTTAGGAACGTGAAAAATTCGCCGAGCCATATGTCGGTGTGATTTATCCCCGCGTCATAGAGATTGATGAATCTCTTTTTGTGCGCCTCGGGAATTTCTTTATATAATGAAAGTTTCTTTATCTCGTAAAAGCCGATATATCCCAAAAGATCGCCGTTAAAAAGCTCCAAATTGCGGTAGAATTTACTCAGGTCTCCCTTGTGGGTCTCGTACATGTTTTTGAATTCGTCGGGAGGGTTGTACGGGTGGTGTACTTCGTATGTATGAATAAAGAGAAAAAACTTCCCTTTGTTACTGTTTTTCTCTATCCATTTTTTCGATTCGGGCACAACCCACCGAATATCCTTATTCTTTGTTGTTTTTTCGGGAAAGGAATTATACTCCGAAAACCCCTGGTCCATGCCGAAGGATTTATCGATATACCCGCCCCCGTTATAAGACGTCGTATTATAACCCAGCCTCGAAAGTACCTCGGCGATTGTGATATGTCTTGTGCGTAAACGATTCAGGGTACCCGCCAGGTGTTTATTGGGATTTAGGGCGGTAAACATGGAGGCATAGCTTGGGAGCGTCCAGTTGGCCTGAGAGATGGAGTATCTGTAGAGCACACAATCTCTTGAGAAATCGTCTATATTCGGCGAGGTATCCCGAATGTATCCATAGCATCCGAGATGGTCGGCCCTTAGTGAATCTATGCTGATGAAGATGATGTTCGGCCAGCTCTTTTCAAAGGGGAGATTATAGACAACCGGCTCAGAAAAGTAGCATTCACAGTCAGCACTTTCTTTTCCGATAAACTTTGTGCTAAATGAGATGTCAACAATCTTTCCGGCGAAAGATGAAAGTGGAACCTCGAAGTCTGACCACGACTCGCTTCCGACCTCACCTTTGGTCTCTATCGTATGTTGGAATATCATATTTTTTTCTTTTTCGGAGATGACAAAGACCTCGAAGACTACTTCTTTGGCATCGGATTTCCTGCTCTCGGGATCTATCCCGATACCGAATCGAAGCCGTGATACACCACTGATCTCTATATTCTTGAAGACGACTTCACGGTCATGCGAGTCGATCTCGCTCGGGAAAAATCTCAGGCATCGCCGCTCGTCCCCACCGATCGATACATTTTTTATATCGACGAACTTTTTATTCCACCATGGCCTGATAGTTGCGTTATCGAGGTTGTCGGCACAGAAAAAATTCTCATATCTGAAGATGTCAACACCGGAGAGCATCAAAGAGGGCTCATATGTCTCGACTTTTTTGGGAGAGCAGGATGAAAGGGCGACAAGGAGGAGTGCTGATAAAGCGATAAAATAGACAAAATTTTTCAAACCGGATGTCCTTACTTGTAATGACAGATAACAGATATTATATCACAAGCCTCGGTTTTTTTCATGGCATCTCAACTGTCCCATCTTTATAGATCATGATCGAAAAATATGATATTTGAGTCAATCTAAATACTAATCTCCCAGCGCCCTCTCTCTCGCCCGTCTTGCCTCATCGGCCAGTTTTTCATTTTCGGTCAATCTTGCCGTCAGGCCGAACCACCACCCCTCAATGCCGTATTTTATCGATGGGAAGGTGAGGCGTCCCTTAAAGATGTTGTGGAGGACGGATGTGATCACCGTGTGGACAAATATCTCGACTATTGTAAAAAATTTCAAAAGAGGCGACATAGAAACCTTTCGGGTGGTAATCACCCTCCTCCTCGCATATATATATTTTCTCTGTTCGTGGCTCCTCTCCTTGTGTCTTTTGTCTATACCGTGAAGGACGAATGTGTTCAAACAGGCATAGTTGGTATGCCCCGCCTTCAAGACCCGTATCGAGTATTCGTGGTCGGCGTGCCCATAAGGGTTATATCCGGGCTCATAAAATCCGACTTCGGCCAAAAGTGAGGATAAGAAGACCT
>CAZDOD010000218.1:0-4345 GCA_964506935.1 uncultured Thermodesulfobacteriota bacterium
ATTACATAAGAGACCACATAGAGCGGCACGGCCCACGTCCCGATGTTGAGGAGGGCATGTCCGATATCAGAGACATTGAATTTGTCATGCAGCGGGGATAGGCGAAAGATGAAATATACGGCAGATACCAAAAGGAGGAAAACGAACAACCCTTTAAGCTCCCGTAGTACAAAGGCCAGAGAACCCGGAGTTCTTTTTGGACTATTTCCCATATGTGTTTTTACAAAATGGGTTTAGATCTTTATTTGAGTCTGTAAGATTATATTTTGTAAAAACAAAATTGTCAAACATTTCCGAGAGATGATATAATCACGATAACTTTTATCAAATGCCTTGACAGAAAAAAAGGTATGATTAAATTATAACCATGTTTTAAAATATATAGGAGGAGAAAGATGACACGTTACAGATGGTATATCAATCGGGACCCATTCTTGAGCGAGTTCAGCCGCCTCCAGAAGGAGATGACCAGACTCTGGGATCAAGTCTATCCCGAAGAGAGATGGGGAGGTGATATCGGTGTTTTCCCTCCGGTCAATGTCTATGAGGACGAAGACAACTTCTATATTACGGCCGAGATCCCCGGAGTGAGCAAGGATGACCTTGACATTTCGGTTGCGGCCGGGAGCGTAACCATCAAGGGTGAGAGGAAGACCGACGTTTCAGGTGATGTCAACTTTCACCGCGCCGAGCGGATTGGCGGCACCTTCTCAAGGGTGGTGAGCGTGAGAGAGAAGATCAATCCGGACAAGGTGGAAGCCAACGTCAACAATGGTGTCCTTACCATAAAAATGGCAAAGGCCGAGGATACAAAACCGAAACAAATCACCGTAAAAGCCACATAGGAGTAAACAATGAACAATAAAGAAATAAAAAGACAGCAAAAAAATGAGGCGGATGCTCCCGAAAAGCCTGAGGTAACCCGAGAAGGGATATATTTTAGGCCGAGGGTAGATATATACGAGACCGAGAAGGAATTGACACTCGTGGCAGACCTCCCGGGAGTAAAGACGGAAGACCTCGATATAGATCTCAGGGAAGATACCCTCACGATTATGGGCAAGGTAAGGCCCGAAGAAATCAGCCGGTACCTCATAAAGGAGTACAACATCGAAACACCTATGACAGAGAAGCTCGACAAGGAAAAAATCGCCGCAAACATGAAAGACGGTGTACTGACACTGAGGCTCCCCAAGGTGGAGAAGGCCCAGCCGAGGAAGATTACAGTTAAGTAACCGAGGCCACAAACGGCGGTATCTTATGGATAGAGACTACTATGAGATTTTGGGGATAGAAAGAGACGCCTCCGAAGAGGAGATAAAGGCGGCATACAGAAATATTATAAAATTGTGCCATCCCGACTCCCCCGACTGCCGGATGACCACAGAGGAACTCCATCAGATTCAGGAGGCGTACGAGGTACTGAGTGACAGGCGAAAAAAGGCCCGATATGACAGGATGATCTCGGAAGATAAAGATATCGAGGGAAACGCCACATTTGTGAGGCATGGGCGACCGGATGTCAGGTCTTATCCAAACACAGTTTCAAATTTAACCGAGATATTAGGGAGATTTTCCCAGCCTTTTGGTGGCATCTTCGATTTTTTTTTCGATAGGAGTTTTTTACGAGACAACAAAGCCCCACAGAGCAGGCTTGAGATCATCCTGACCCGGGATGAGGCTCAAAAAGGTGGGGTTTTCGAGATCGGCGTCCCCGACATCCATGGGGCAAAAATCAGGAGTTTTTCCATCAGGATACCGCCAAGGGTTCGCTCCGGGACGAGGTTGGTTGTGGACCTTGAAGAGGTCATAGGAACTCATGGCGATTTGGAAATCACAATCCTGACGAACAGCAAAAAATAGAAAATTTATAAAAAAATCCTTTTTAAATATCAGCCCTTCGAGATAGTCTATTTAGTCTTGTGACAGATTGCTTCGGGGCAAGGCCCCTCGAAATGACAATATCAGGATTTAACCACGATCCTAAAATTTATTAGACCCCCCCACTCTACATGATATAAGACCACCGACAAATTCCCATCGACCCTCAAAGGGGTTTCTGATACACCCTGAACTTCTTTACAAGCTTTAAACCGAGATTGACGATGGCCTGATTCATCTTCTTGTTGGTCTCAACAACCCAGCTCGCTTCGAGCCTAGCATCTTTTTTGTAGAGGTTTTTAAAAACATGATAATATAGGAGGGTGTCTAAGGCCTTACTCTGATACTCGGGGATGAGCCCCAGGCCCCACAGCCTGTATTCCCTGAGCCTCTTTATACCGTACTTCAACCTGAAAATTCCGAATGGAAAGAGCCTCCCTCCTAACTTCTTGATAATAATATTTGCATCGGGAAGCGCCACCGCATAACCTATAGGTTCATCCCCCTTTTCCATGATGAAGACGGCATCGGGATCAGCAATCATCGAAAAATCTTTTACGATATCGCCTATCTCCGGGGACTCGACAGGGACAAAACCCCAGTTATTGGCGGAGGCGAGATTGCCGACTTTGATGATAGCTAAAACATCATCATGGAGGTTTTTCATATCTATAGTCCTTACCGCAACTCCATAACGTTTTTTAAACCTATCCATATGGCGGACGAACCTTTCGGGGAAGAAATAGTCCTCAAGGGAGTCGCCGTAATAGGCGTTCATGTCCATTATCTTTTTCAAGCCGCTTGATTCTGCGAGATCTCCGTAGTAAGGATAATTATAGGGAGATAGGACCGTGTGGGGCTGGTCGAAACCCATGATAACGAAGCCCACACTCTGGGAGACAAAATTGTATGGGCCCCTGATAAATTTTAGACCCTTATTTTTGAGCCAATCCGCCGCCACATCGAAGAGGGCCCCCGAGACCTCCTTGTCGTTTACGGATTCAAAAGAACCGAAAAAGCCGACATCGTCTTTATAATAATTTAAGTGATTGTGATTTACAAAAGCGGCGATCCTGCCCTTGACCTCCCCCTTCGACTTCGCAATAAAAAAGGCTGCGTCTGCGTGTCTGAAATAGTTATTTTTTTTCCTGTCAAACTCCTTTTTGGCGGAAAATTTCAATGGAGGGACCCATACAGGATGACCCTTATAGAGTTTGTAGGGGAATTCTATAAACTTCTTGAGGTCACGCCCGGACTCGACTTCAACTATTTCAACTACCATAATATATCCGAAAAATTTATCCTAAAAAAATAGGGCGAAAAAAGTATTCCCGCCCCAGAATTGCAAAAGGAAAAACCAGCCCCCTCTTTTTATTTAATCAACCCTCTCACCATCCCATTTGCACGCTCCTGTATTCTCTTCCCCCTGGCCGGTCTCACCGATAAAGCTCGAGCCCGATTCGTCCATCTTGAAGTATCCGTTTCCCTCTCCCTTTGGACCAATCCAGCTAAAATCCAAGGTATCATCGGTGACGACTCCCTCGAACTTGTAGAAACCTCCACCGATAGCATAAAGGGTACCATCAGCCTCGCATCCCCTCTGAAGGATATCGAGGTCCCCAAGATTAGTGTCCCATTTCCCGGTGAAGTTGACACAGCCCTCTGTCACTACCCCCTTGAGTCTCTCCATCTGCTTTTCCTTTGCCTTCTCTTTTAAAGCACGGCACGAAAAGACGGACAGTAAAAGGGAGATGGAGAGTATGATAGTAATTGCGAGTAAAAATCCTTTCCGATAATTATTGAGATTCATTTTAATCCTCCGATAAAGATTGCTTTTATTATTACCGATGGAAAGCTGTCTGTCAAGGAACTTTTATGAACTAAAAAAATTCGATATATTAAAATATAATATCTATTGAGGAAAAAATGGGAAAGGATAAAAAGCAAAATTAAAAATGTAATCCTGATGACAACAGTGATTTAACTAAAGTGGATAAAATTGATGATACTGCTCAACAGATCTACAGCCTTAAGAAAAGACTCGTGAAAAAGCCGGATTAAAAAAAGCCCTCTTATGAAGGTCTTCAATTCATTTATAAATCTTGATGAAAAAAAAGGATCTATAAACTACCCAAAATATTAAGCCTATTTAAAGAGTCAAATAAATATCATTCCCCTCGACCGTGAGATATTTCTCCAATTCCCTTGCTGTGTCTTTCCCGAATCTCGCCGGGATGTTTCCCTCCCTGATCATGCAATAATAATGCTCCCCTTTCTTCATCAGGGTCTCGGGATTTAGCCTTTCTTTAGTGTCGTCGGATACAGACAACTCAAGAAAGCGCTCCCCCCTCCCCTCGGAAAGTTTTATCTCACGTATTACGAACGGCACGTCCTCTACCACAAGCTTAACCGGCCCAAAACTGAGGGCGATGAAGTAACCGTCATTGTCCCGCCTGAGGTTCTG
>CAZDOD010000219.1:0-4337 GCA_964506935.1 uncultured Thermodesulfobacteriota bacterium
TATTTCTTGTTTCCGGTGACCTCATATGTTCTAAAGAGCGCAAGTATCGGGAATGTGTGGGTCCCGAGGCTCTCGAACTCGCAGAGATCATCGTTGGTGTATTTTTTCTCAAAGTCAACGAGCGGCAGGACACCCTTATCGGTCAGCATCTCTCTTATGATGAAATCAGCCTGGGCCGAGATGAGGTCGAGCATCTTGTCTCTCTCTTCCCCTTCGGGGAGTATCTCCACGGCTCTCGTCAGGATATCGAGCGCCTTTCCGATCTCGACGGCGTTTACACTTCCGGTGACCAGCGTTCCTCTCGCCTCATTGTAATGATATTTTACGAGGGCGTCGAAGAATTTCGCTATCAGCTCATCGTCCTGCTTTTTATCTCCCAAGTATCCCTCATATTCGTCGAGGAGGCCCATATCCCTTGCCTTCGTCCACATGGCCATCGCCCAGATCAGGGAGACCTGATCGAAGAGATCGCTCGATTTATCAGTGACATGCGCAACATATCTGTCTTCGTCCTTATCCCATTTTAGCTCAAATCCGTGCGGTATATAGTCAAGACCCTCTTTCTCGATATCTTTTACGAGATCGACAAGGAAACGATGCTTCGCAACCACAACGAGCTTCATGACATCCTTCTCGAAGACATCGGCGGGCGATAGATCGTCTCTATCCTCGTAATCCATTAGGAACGTGATCTGGCGAAGCATCGTCTGGGCCATCGACGAAGGATTAAGTTGGGTGTCGAAGGTGTCTTCATCCCAACCCTCGCTTATCCCCTTCTCGTAGTAGGGCTTGCCCTTGGCGTATTCGAGATAGATGATGTTATTGAAGCGTTTGCCAGAAAAACCCGATACGAAGTCTGTTATGTCTCCCAACACATTTCTGAATATGCCATCCGACCTCCTCGGCTCGGGGACTCTCGCGCCCACAAAATCTTTAACGAACTTCTCGGGCGATACGCCTTTCTTCTTCGCCATCTCGGCAATGAGAACAGATTCGTCAAGCCTTATCCCCATATTCGAGTTCAGGGTAAGGTTCTTGACATTGAATCCCGAAACCTCATCGCTCAGATAGGCGGCGTAGGTCTGGATATCGGGGTCCGCCGTATACGGGTTGTAAGATGGTAGCTCACGGTTAACGTTATGCCGATAATCATAGATGAGCGATGAGAAATACATACCCATATCGGTCACAAACGTATCGTCAACTAGCGTGCTTGCGATGAGATCCGGCACCTCGTATCTCAGATTGGCCTTCCACTTATTCCAGTCGTAGACCGAGTCTTCATCTCCCGATGCGATCGCCCCTGCGGGCGTGAGGTTAAGGACCATCTTCCTGACGAGGATCGGAGCCAGGTCTCTCATAACCTCCTTATCCCTTATCGGCGTGATAATCGGCTTTACATACGACCTCCCGTTCGGGTCTTCGGGGATCAGGGTCAGAGGTGCGTGCCACGGGTAGAATCTATTCTCATAGAGCTGGAGCTGAGACTGATCGAGTATCCTTTCGGTCGTATACGAGATCTTGTCGAGATAGTCGTTTACCATATCCTCGTCGCCGTAAAGGACGAGTTCCCTCAGCGATGCTATCAGGGCGCCGATGGATTGCGGCGTCAGCACCACCTCGTAGTCCCAGCGCTCTTCGTCGACGAATATCAGATATTCCTCGACCCAGAGATTTTCGAGCATAAAGTCATAAATATCAAGGGCGGCGTCCCTGTACTTCCTGTCCTCAGTGACCACATACGCGGTGAGGAGCGCCCTTATCGCCAGTGCGTTGTCAACGAGTGTCCTCCTCGTTCCGGTGTCCGCAGACGAGCTTGCGTAGCTGTAACTCGTATATACACCGCCGTCCTTTGCAGAAATCATGTTTTCCATCATAAAGTCCGCTGCGGCTATGATCTTCCTCTTCGGGTCTTCGGTTATAATGGTGGTGTCCCTGTTATCGCGAAGCACAGACCTCATCGCTAGTATAGTAAAGGCGAGGTCTTTTGCCGTGATCTCATAATCGCCGGAATCTCCCGGCACTCTGAAGCTGATGAAGGTATTATCCTCTTCGTTGAAGTGAATCTTCTCCAAGGACTCATAGGCCTCGTTCATCTTTTCCGTAACGAAGTCGAGATTTGACCTCACGTCGAGATCCTGGGAGTGGAGTATTACGCTCCTTAGCTTTGAGAGCCCCCACAGAACCGAGGCGTTGTCATAGAGCGTGCTTGTGTCATCTATTACCGTATATTTGAGGCCGGGCCTATTTTCATCGACCTCTATCCTGCTGAAGTGCGGGAGGTACTTGACCGGGTTCGAGAAGCTGGCTGTGACCGCAAGGTCCGAAGACATGGCCTCGAGCTTCTCAAGGGACTGCGACAGGATCAAAAGGCCGAAGAACCGCTCTTCGGGAACATCGCTCTTTAAGAACTCATCGATCTGGAATGCTGACCTGAGGAGCGTAAAGCCTAGGGCGGCCGGCATGATGTTTTTATCCATGAAGCGCTCCCCCCAGGCGAGATCGCCCTCGGAGATTTTACCCTCTAGATAGGGATAAGAGCCGAAGTATTCAAGGAAGATCGGCTCGATATCCGGCACATCGGAAAGCCCCGCCTTCTTCGCGATATCCTTTAAGCGATCGTCTAGAACCCTGTCCGGCCTCCTATTCTGTTTCTTAGCTGTAGAAAGTATATCCGGCGAATACATATAGGGAATTCCGAGCTCGGACTTCATCACGACGTTTCCGAGGTTGTACTGGGCGTATTCACCCAATTTTTCTATGATCCTGTTGTAAAGGCCGGTCATCAGGTGTTTATCTTCGGGATCTATCCCCTCTATCTTAAGCCTCGGTGAGAGGTAATCATAGATCATGAAGAATTCGGTCGCCCCGTACATTGCGATATCGGTCTGATAGTAGATCTCCGGCATTCCCGGCAGTGTCTTTCCGAAATCCTGAGATTTCAGGGCAATCTTCCAGACATTAAGGCAGCATTCGGGTATTATCTCCTCCCCTTCGGGTGTCTCGATTACCTCCCCGGGAATCCACTCTTCAGGTATCGTTTCAGTTGGAAATTCCTCATATTCTCTAAACTTGTCTCTCTTTACCGATACGACGGCATACGTCGTAAGCTCCAACGGGTTGCCGGCGCTGTCTCTCCCCCTCAAGACGACCGTGTTTTTATTCGCACCGCTCTTGGCGGCGTGAGAAACCACGACATCATATTCAAGGGTGATAGTAGTCTCAGGCTGAACCATCCCGATGGTCCATGTGTATGGATTGTCTCCGGTAGGATCGACATCGGGTACTCCATCTATCAAAGTAGAGCCGGCATAGTATCTGAAGCCCCTCCTGGGCATTGTGTCGGTTATCGTTACATCGTAGAACCTTATCTTTCTGGTGTTGGTGTATGTTACGGTATAGTGTACTATACCCTCCGGTCCGAGACTCCTGGGATCCGCCTCCTTCGTAAGGACGAATGGGACGGTAGGTACGTCTACATATATCTCTGCATCGTCTGCGTCGTCCTCATCGGTGTCGGCGACGATACCGATTGCGGCCCCGTTTCTAACCACCTCATTTAAGTTGGCATCGATTGCATCGACCGACATCGTATTGAGATGCATCCCACCGGAGGCACCGGGCGTCACTTCCGCCTCGAAGACAAGGGTCATTATCTGTCCCGGCGCAAACGGCGCTCCGCCCGCGGGATAAAAACCGGGCCAGCTTAAATCCTGACCCACAAAGGGTGGGAATATATCAGGGTCGAGGTCAGAGGACCCATCTACGACGGTGCTCCCCGGCACATACTCGAATCCGATCGGGAGGGTATCGTGGATATCAATGTTATAGGCGTCACCCAGGCCCACGTTCTCAACGGTCATTGTGAATTCCACTATGCTGTCGATCACCGCCACTTCCGTATTCGTAATGTCTCCGTCTATCGCGGTAACGTTCTTTTCGGTTACGAGGAAAGGCTCCCTCGTTGCGATAGAGGTCTCCGCGTCGTCGGTTAAATCGGTGTCCGCCCCGAGCGTATCCGCGCTCCTGTCTTCCGGGATCGAATTCCCAGCACCGTCGTTCCCATATCCCATGACGTAGTTTTCGGCGGGGAGCCCCTCCACGATGTTTGAATCTACATGAACAAGGTATTCAACTGTATATGAATCTCCACCCACCAGATCAACGTCCACGGCAGGGGATTCCCATGTCAAAGTCACGCCCGTTGCCGACGTCCCGGTGATAGCTGGATCAGTGGTATGGGTGCCCGAACCCCATGCGGCGTCGGTATATGACGATGGCGTCAACAGGGTGTCGTAGAGCATCCCTATCGGCAGGTTGTCATAGGCGCCGACATT
>CAZDOD010000220.1:0-3533 GCA_964506935.1 uncultured Thermodesulfobacteriota bacterium
AACGTTCTTCCGGGACGAGCGCGACCCCGAGCCGCGCAGCCGCCGGGTGTTCGCTTTCCACCAGCCCGGCACTCTGGCCGAGTGGGCGGAGGAAGCGGCCACCCTGCGGGCACGTCTGCGGGAGATGCCTCCTGTGATGACCAAGGGGTTGTGGGACGCCCAGATTGAGGCCGTCCAGAACCTGGAGCAGTCCTTCGGCCAGGACCGTCCCCGAGCGTTGATACAGATGGCCACCGGCAGCGGCAAGACCTATACGGCGGTGACCTTTGTCTACCGCCTGGTCAAGTTCGCCGGGGCGCGGCGGGTGCTGTTCCTGGTGGACCGCAACAACCTGGGCAGGCAGGCCTTCACCGAGTTCGACCAGTACGAGACCCCCGACGACGGGCGCCGCTTCACAGAGCTGTACAACGTGCAGCGGCTGCGCTCTAACGTGCTGGACTCGGTCAGCAAGGTGTGCATTACGACCATCCAGCGCCTCTATTCGATGCTGGCGGGCGAGGAAGACCTTGATGCCGAAGAGGAGGAGCGCTCGCTGTGGGGCCGGGAGGAAGAGCTGGACCGCGAGGCCCAAAAGTTGGTGCGCTACAACCCCAACCTGCCCATCGAGTATTTCGACTTTATCATCACCGACGAGTGCCACCGCTCGATTTACAACCTGTGGCGCCAGGTGCTGGACTATTTCGACGCCCACATCATCGGCCTGACGGCGACGCCCTCGAAGCAGACGCTGGGCTTTTTCAACCAGAACCTGGTCATGGAGTACTCGCGGGCGCGGGCCGTGGCCGACGGCGTCAACGTGGACGGGCAGGTCTATCGCATCCGGACCCAGATTACCGACCAGGGCAGCACGGTGGAAGCGGGCTACTATGTGGACCGGAGGGACCGGCACACGCGCCAGGTACGCTGGGAGCAGTTGGAAGAGGACCTGGACTATGGCCCCGGCGACCTGGACCGCGAGGTGGTCGCAGAGGACCAGATTCGGACCGTCGTCCGCACCTTCCGCGACCGGCTGTTCAGCGAAATCTACCCGGGCCGCACGGAGGTGCCCAAGACGCTGGTTTTCGCCAAGGACGACAGCCACGCCGAGGACATTGTCCGCATCATGCGCGAGGAGTTTGGCAAGGGCAACGAGTTCTGCCAGAAGATAACGTACAAGGTGACGGGCGCCAAACCCGAGGACCTGATTGCCTCCTTCCGCAACAGCTACCACCCGCGCATCGCCGTCACGGTGGACATGATTTCGACGGGGACCGACATCCGGCCGCTGGAGGTGTTGCTGTTCATGCGCCCGGTGCGCTCGCGGCTGCTCTTCGAGCAAATGCTGGGCCGCGGCACCCGCGTGGTGAGCGAGACCGACCTGCGGGCCGTGACGCCCGACACGCGGCACAAGACCCACTTTGTGCTGGTGGACGCAGTGGGCGTGGTCGAGTCGGCCAAAATCGACACCCAGACCCTGGAGCGCAAGCGGACGGTGCCTTTCGAGAAGCTGCTGGAGCAGCTTGCCTGGGGCGTCTGCGACGATGACACGCTGACTTCGCTGGCCGGACGCCTGGCGGGGCTGCGACGCAAGTTGACGCCCGAGGACGAGGCGGCGATTGAGGCGGCCAGCGAGGGGCTGGGGCTGGGCGACCTGGCCAACCTCCTGCTGGACGCCGTGGACACTGACGAGCAGTTGGCGCTGGCCCAGGAAGGGACGGGGCTGGAGGACCCGGCCGAGGAGCAGATAGCCGCGGCGGCGACCAGGCTCGTGGCCCGGGCCAGGGCGCCCTTTGACAATCCCCAGCTCCGGCAGACGCTCATCGCCATTCACCAGCGGGCCGAGCAAACCATCGACACGTCGAGTCCGGACCGGCTCCTTGGGGCAGGCTTTAGCGACGAGCAGGCCCGGGCGACGGTCGAGTCCTTCGAGCGGTTCATCCGCGACCACCGGGACGAAATCGCGGCGCTGCAAATCATCTACAGCCAGCCCTACGCCCGGCAGCACCTGACGCTGGCCCAGGTCAAGGAGCTGGCCGAACGCATCCAGCTTCCGCCCCAGACCTGGACCACGGAAGGGCTGTGGCAGGCCTACGCCCGCCTGGAGAAGGACCGGGTGCGGGGCGTGGGCGTCCGGCGGGTGCTGACCGACGTGGTCTCGCTGGTGCGCCACGCCGTGGAGATGGACGACGAGCTGGTGCCCTACCCCGAGGTGGTGCAGCGGCGCTACGGGGAGTGGCTGGCGGCCCACGAGACGCAGGGGCGGACGTTCAGCCCGGAGCAGCGTTGGTGGCTGGACCGCATCGCCGAGGCCATCGGCGTGAACCTGGGCGTGAGCAGTGATGATTTCCAGGCCGGGGAACTGTTCGACCGGGGTGGTTGGATTGCGGCCGGCCGGTTGTTTGGGGCGGAGTTGCCGGTGCTGTTGGAAGAGATGAATGAGACTTTAGCGGCGTAGGAGCTGGATTTGGCAGAGAACGAGCAGCAGGCTTTGCCAGAAGGGTGGGTGTGGACAACGCTTGAGCATGTGTGTCTACATCCCCAATACGGATGGACGACAAGCGCATCAGCAGAAGGAACGCTCCGCCTTCTCAGAACCACGGACATCACTTCTGGAAAAGTGGACTGGGATTCAGTTCCGTTTTGTCGCGACGAGCCACCGGAACCCGAGAAGTATCTCCTTCAACCCGGAGACATTGTTATCTCTAGGGCAGGTTCAGTTGGATACAGCTTTCTTGTCAGGAATCCACGCCGTGCAGTTTTCGCTTCTTATCTTATCCGCTTCCGGCCCTTGGCCGACGAGCGCTACGTTGCCTTCTTCCTCCAAACTCCTTCATATTGGCAGTCTATCTCGGAGAAGAAGCTTGGGATTGCAGTACCAAACGTCAACGCGTCGAAGCTGAAGGAGATTGCGTTTCCTCTTGCCCCCCTCCCCGAACAACACCGCATCGTGGCCGAAATCGAGACCCAGTTCACCCGGCTGGACGCGGGCGTAGCCGCCCTGGAGCGGGTGCAGGCCAAGCTGCGGCGCTACAAGGCCTCCGTGCTCAAGGCCGCCTGCGAGGGCCGCCTGGTGCCCACCGAAGCGGAGCTGGCACGGGTGGAGGGGCGGGAGTACGAAGCGGCGGACGTGCTGCTGGCGCGCATCCTGGCCGAGCGGCGGGCGCGGTGGGAGGAGGAGAATCCGGGTAGTCGGCACAAGGAGCCCCAGCCGCTGGACGTATCGGGGTTGCCCGAACCGCCGGAAGGGTGGAAGTGGGCAACAGTGGAGCAGGCTACCCAAAACTACGATTCGCGTCGCGTCCCAGTAAAGGCTGCCGACCGCCAGGAGATGCAAGGCGAGTATCCCTACTACGGGGCCTCGGGCATCATTGACCATGTGAACGACTATCTGTTCGATGGCAGCTTTCTCCTCGTTGCAGAGGACGGTGCTAACTTGCTCGCCAGAAGTACTCCAATTGCGTTCCAAGCGCATGGCAGGTTCTGGGTAAACAACCATGCCCATGTACTGAAGACCTTGGCAGGATGCCCCTTGGGATACTTGGAAAGCTTCTTCA
>CAZDOD010000220.1:3543-4284 GCA_964506935.1 uncultured Thermodesulfobacteriota bacterium
CAATGCGAAAGACTTGAAGTTTTCCATCACTGGAAGTGCTCAACCAAAACTGACACAGCGCAACATGAACAAGATTCCGGTGCCGATTCCACCCCTTGCCGAGCAGCACCGAATCGTCGGTGAAGTCGAGAGGCTGCTGTCGGTGGTGCAGGAACTGGAAAAACAGGTCGAAGTCGCCCTGCGGCGGGCCGCGCGGTTGCGCCAGGCCATCCTGAAGCACGCTTTTGAGGGCAAGCTGGTGCCCCAGGACCCGGAGGACGAACCGGCCTCGGTGCTGCTGGAACGGATACGGGCGGAGCGGGGTGGGAACGGACCTGCCCAAATGAAACGACGCAGGGGCAAAGGGGCATCATCCCAGCCGCGTCAAATGGAATTGCCGATGTCGTAGAGGTGGTTGGCCGCTGTAAGGGCGGCACCCGTAGGGGCGACACCCGTAGGGGCGGTTCGCGAACCGCCCCTACGAGGCCGTCCAACCAATCACAAAAGAGGAACGAAGATGCCGTATAGTCGCAACAAACATCATCGGCGTTCCATCCGGCTGCCGGGATATGACTATGCCTCGTCTGGGGCCTATTTCGTCACCATCTGTGTGCAAGGCGGCGAGTGCCTGTTGGGCGAGGTCGTGGGCGGCGAAATGCAAGTGAACGAATGGGGGCAGATCGCAGCCGAGGCGTGGGAATGGTTGGACGAACAATACTCGTACGTGTCGTTGGACGCCTGGGTCATCATGCCCAACCATAT
>CAZDOD010000221.1:0-4260 GCA_964506935.1 uncultured Thermodesulfobacteriota bacterium
GAAGGTCGGCAAACTTTCGGGAGGCGAGCGACAGTCTATCGCCATCGGCCGGGCCCGGCATTTTGGCGCCAAGCTGTTGATCCTGGACGAGCCGACTTCGGCGCTCTCGGTGGGCGAGACGCACAAGGTGCTGACCTATACGCTGAACGCCAAGGAACGAGGGTTGTCGGTCATCTTTATCACGCACAACGTTGGGCACGTGTACCAGGTTGCCGACCGTTTCACGATTATTCGCCGTGGGGAGCTGGTGGGCACCTATGCACGGGATGAGGTCAGTGAGGATGATATCGCCGACCTGATCACGGGTGAGCGCGAGAAGTGAGGGCCTGGTGCTGAGCTCATCTGAGCGAGTGTCGAGGACGCTGAACCACCAGGAGCCGGATCGCATTCCGTTTGACCTGGGGGGCACAGGGCTGACCACGCTTCACGTGGACGCCTATCGCAATCTGCGCGAATATCTGGCTCTGCCGCCCGTGGGCACGCGTATCATGGCCATGGCCGAGCAGTTGGTTCACGTCGATGAGGACGTGAGCGAGCGGCTGCAGGCTGACTGCCGGCTGGTGTCGCCGAACCTCCCGTCAGACTTTCGGTATGTCTTTCGCGACGAGGGCGCCTACGAGGCCTACACCGATGAGTGGGGTATCGGCTGGCGCAAGCCGAAGGATGGCGGGTTCTACTATGACATGTACTACCATCCGCTGGCAGAGGCGCGCTCGCTGGACGAGTTCAAGGCCCATCCCTTCCCCAACCCGGTAGACGAGCGGCGCTTTGTAGGTTTGCGGCAGCAAGCTGAGCTGGCTGCCAAGCGGGGAAAGGCGGTTGTCCTGGCCGGGCCGTGCGCCGGGATCGCCGAAGTCTACTCCTGGATGCGCGGCTACGAGGCCTACTATCTCGACATGGCCCTCAACCAAGAGATCGTCGCGTACATGCTGGACCGGCTGGTCGAGTTCAAATGCGCGTACTGGGAGCAGGCACTCCAACTCGTGGGCGACCTGGTCGACGTCGTCGTCGAGGCCGACGACCTGGCAGGCCAGCAGGGCCTGCTCCTGTCGCCCAGAACCTACCGCAGCCTGATCAAGCCACGGCACCGGCGGCTCTTTTCATTCATCAAGGATCAGGCGCCGGTCAAGGTCTTCTTTCACTCCTGTGGGGCGATACGCCCGCTCCTGGCGGACCTCATCGATACCGGCATCGACATTCTCAACCCCGTGCAGATCAGCGCTGCGGGCATGGATCTGCGCGAGCTGAAGGCAGAGTTCGGGCGCGACCTGGTCTTTTGGGGTGGAGGCGTCGACACGCAAGGGGTGCTGGGCTCCGGGACTCCAGAGCTGGTTCGGGAAGACGTCCGGCGCAATATCGAAGCGCTGGCCCCGGGAGGCGGTTTCGTATTCGCGGCCGTGCACGATATCCAGGCTGATGTTCCAGCAGGGAACATCATGGCCATGTGGGACACGTTACAGGAGTATGCGCCCTATGCGTAGGGCGGGGCGCCGCCTGGGCAGGGTGATGGGGGGCGGGCATGAGGCCAAGTCTCAACTCGAGGCTTGGCGCCCGAGGAAGGCCGGCAGGACGCTGGACAGCGACAAGAACACGAGGGAGCGATGGCACAAAAGCACAGAGTAGGCGCCTGCACGTGGATGTTTGGCGAACTGCCGCTCAACGAAATTGCAGGGCGGCTGGAGAGACTTGGTCTTGACGGTGTTGAACTGATGGGCGATGTGGCGCTCTATGGGCCCGGAGAGGCGGAGCAGGTTCTGAGCGACCATGGCTTGACGGTCTTTTCTCTCACTCCTGATAACGTGGATTTGGCGCATCCTGCCTCCGACGTGCGCGGGGCAGCCGTGGACTATTATTTGCGCCTTCTCGATTTTGCCGCAGCATTGGGCCGGCCCATCGTCTCGTGCCACGGTTTTGTGGGACGATTCCGGGCCATCGAGACCCAGGCCCGGGAGTGGGAGCTGTTCGTCGACGCGGTGCGCCAGGTCGCCGCCAGGGCCAAGACACTGGACCTCCGAGTCGTGATGGAGGTGCTCAACCGCTACGAGGCGCATCTCGTCAACACTGCGGCCCAAGCCCTCGAATTCGTAGCCGAGGTGGGCTCGGACCAGGTAGGAATCCTGCTCGATGCCTACCACATGAACATAGAAGAGGCTTCCCCGGCCGGGGCGCTGCGCAAGGCCGGGGATCGGCTGTGGCTGTATCACGCGGCAGACTCGAACCGGCAAGGCCTGGGCAGAGGACACACCGATTTTGGCCCGCAGTTGGAGGCGCTGGAGGAGATTGGCTACGACGGCCCGATCATCCTGGAGTGCCCTGCCCCAGGCCCCGATCCGTACACAGCCATCAAGGATGGCGAGTCTTTGCCCTGGCTGGGAACCTATTTGGCCGAGTCCCAAAACTACCTGAAAGAGATGGAGAGTTAGAGAGGAATCGATGAAACAAACGATCAACGTAGGCGTCATCGGAGCAGGAAGAATAGGCCGGGTCCACGCCGAGAATCTCGTGTACCGGATTCCCGAGGCCCACCTCGTTGCCATTGCGGATGTCTTTGTCGAGGCAGCCAAAAGCGCAGCAGCCGAGTTGGGCGTTCCGGCTGCCTATCAGGACCATCGTCGCATTCTCGATGACGCGGGCATCGACGCGGTCCTCGTCTGCTCCAGCACCGACACCCACGCGCGGTTCATAGAGGAGGCGGCGCAGGCGGGCAAGCAGATCTTTTGCGAGAAGCCCATCGCCCTCGACCTGGCCCAGATCGACCAGGCCCTGGAGGCCGTCGAGCAGGCAGGCGTCAAGCTCCAGATCGGCTTCAACCGGCGCTTTGACCCAAACTTTGCGCGCGTGCGAGAGGTGGTGGCTGCGGGCGAGATCGGCGCGCCCCACATTCTGCGCATCACCAGCCGCGACCCGGCCCCGCCGCCCATCGAGTACGTGAAGGTCAGCGGCGGCATCTACCTGGACATGGCCATCCACGACTTTGACATGGCCCGCTTCCTGATCGACAGCGAGGTGGAGGAAATCTATGCCGCGGGCGGCGTCCTGGTTGACCCCGAGATCGGCAAGGCCGGCGACATTGACACGACCGTCGTCACCTTGCACTTTGCCAACGGAGCCCTGGGCGTCATCGACAACAGCCGCCAGGCCGTCTACGGCTACGACCAGCGGGTGGAGGTATTTGGCAGCGCCGGCTGCGTGAGCGCCGACAACAACTATCCGAATACGGCGATCATCAGCGATGCCCGGCGGGTGCATCGGGATCTGCCTCTCAACTTTTTCATGGAGCGCTACACCGAATCCTACGTGGCCGAGATGAGGGCCTTTGTCCGTTGCGTCGTCGACGATACAGCGCCGCCGGTCAGCGGCCACGATGGGCGCGTCCCCGTCGTGATGGGCTATGCGGCCAAGAAATCGCTGGCCGAGGGGCGGCCTGTGAAGTTGAGCGAGGTCGAGGCCTAAGCAGAATCACACATGTCTTGCCGGATCTGTCATTGCGAGCGAAGCGAAGCAATCCCCGCTTGCTGTCAAGAAACCGATTGCTGAGCACAAAGGGAGATTGCTTCGTCGGTCGCAAAAAGCGCTCCCTCCTCGCACTGACAAGCCTCCAGGACTATTGTGAGTGTATTCAACCATCAATTGTGACCTGGGCCTGCCCTTCAGGACAGGCTTGATCAAATACCCTAACGCAAGGAGAATTGCTATGTCAGACAAGAAAGTACCTGATGGCCTCCTGGCCACAGGCGAGCCGGATCTGTTCTTCGAGGACAACACCGTTGGCCGGCTCAAGAAGGAGGTCTGGGACGCGAGTGACGCCGAGATCGAGGCCATCCTGGCCGAGTATGGCATTCCCTCGCCGGTAGAGTGGGGCAAGGCCGGATCCTACATCCAGACCACGACGCGCTGGCAGGTGGAGGAAAACCGCAGGAAGAACGACATCGTCTTTATGCCCATCGGCTGCACCGAACTGCACGGGGCCCATCTGCCCAGCGCCTCAGACACGCTCTATGTCAGCCAGATCCTGGAGGGCCTGCACCGCTACACGGCCAAGCGCGGGGCGGCCGTCAACCTGGCCCTGCCGCCGCTACTCTATGGCTCGCATCCCTACCACCACATGGGCATGCCGGGTACGATCCCCATCCGCGAAAACGTGGCGCGCGAGTTCCTGATCGACGTCATGCTGGGCTTCTGGAACGATGGCTTTCGCAAGCAGATCCTCATCAACAACCACGGCCACCTGTGGATGCTCGAGTCGGCCATCCAGCAGTT
>CAZDOD010000222.1:0-3981 GCA_964506935.1 uncultured Thermodesulfobacteriota bacterium
CATTTTAGTCCAAAATCGGTCGAGGGTCCTTTCGCGCTTTTACTTATTGATAGGTGGGGAAGGAAGGGAAAAACTCTGGAAGCTTGAGAAGATTATCACACACGGAGACATGAGTTCGATCAAAGCCAAATAAAGACTTGTTTCAAATTTGTCCCTATATTTCAGCCTACCTGTTGCCGTAGTCAAGGAGCCCAGTGTGCATGACGAGTTTCCAGCCGCCGGCGGTTTTCGTATAGCCCTTCAGGGCGCGTCCATTCCAGTGCATCAGTTCTTTCGTGACTTTATGACGCCATAGGGTATCCACGTCAACGACGGCAAATGCCCCGTCGCCCTCCGGCGAGACCTCGATGCGAAGGGTCACTCGCCTGTTGTGCAGAAGATTGTAGTTGTCAAATAACTCCTGCCACCCCGAAGACCACCTCTCGTAATTATATCTCCCCTGCGGAAAAACCCACGTCATCGGATCGTGGGATCTATTGTCCGGCGGCCACGGCCAGACCATGTCAGGATGAAATATCGAGACCAAAGATCCCGCGTCTTTTCTGTCCCAAGCATCGGTCTCCCGATCCACGATTTTTTGGATCTCTTCGATAAGCTCAGATTTTTTTATCTTGTCCATAGTGATATTCCGAAAAGGCCCGATTAAAGTCGCCGTCTTAGGGCAAAGGAGTAATATTAGGCGCCCCCGCCGGGCGGGCCGACGGGGGCTATACTATCTGGCACTTTATTTTCCGCTACACCGTTCCGGGGCCGCCGCCGGTTCCGACAGTCTTTTTCTTCTGGCTCCTCACGATCAGGACAATGATGAGTATTACGCCGCCGACGAAGAGGAGGAATACCACTCCGATGATCAAAAAGACGACCCCCACGACCTTTCCGGCGCCTTTTAAGCTCATCTTGTCAAATATGTCGGTGTCGTAGATGTAATAATAATATCCGACACGCTCGACCGTAAAGGTCGCCTTGAGACCCGACAGGTTCCAGTTCGGCCCCTCGGCGTTAAACCTCCCCGATACCTCATATAAGACCCCGGGCTGTATTTCCTCGATTTTTTTATCGGACAGATCCGGGAAAAAGGACAATCTCACGCCACCCGCTGCCACCCTTCCGTAGACCTCGTTGGTGAGGTAATCCCTCCTATCCTGGGGCATGTTCGGGGAAAAGAGGTCGATGATCCCCTGGGAGTTCCCCTGGGTCACGAAGGTCTCGAAGTTCCCAAAGAGCCATTTAAGCTGTTCCTTGTCCTGTGGGGTCAGGGGTTGTGCAAAAGAGCTTCCGTAAAACAAAAGGACGAAAAGGATTACAAGAACCGAGTAAAAAAATCTCTTTAACTTCATATTTTTCTCCTTATTTTTTTCATTTGGATTTTATCTTCTTCTCAAGTTTTTTGCGAAATTTTTCGAGCCACTCTTTTATCCTACCCTCATATCCCCTGTCGGTGGGATTGTAATATATAGTTCCCGAGAGCCTGTCGGGGAGGCGCTGCTGATCAACGTAGGTGTCGTCATAGTCGTGTGCATATTTGTATCCCTTTCCGTAACCGACATCCTTCATTAGCCTCGTCGGGGCGTTCCTGATGACGAGCGGGACGGGTAGGGCGCCGAACTTCTTGACGTCACCCCTCGCCCTGCCGAAGGCGGTATATACGCTGTTGCTCTTGGGTGTCGTGGCGAGATAGACGGCCGCCTCGGCCAGTGCGAGCTCCCCCTCGGGCGTGCCCAAAAAATGGTAGGTGTCTTTTGCGGCGACACAGACCGAGAGCGCCCTCGGGTCCGCCATGCCTACGTCCTCTATCGCCATGCGGATGAGCCTCCTTGCTATGTAAAGGGGGTCTTCCCCGCCCTCTATCATCCTCGAAAGCCAGTAGAGGGCCGCATCGGGATCGGAGTCTCGGATGGACTTGTGCAGCGCCGAGATTATGTTGTAGTGCTCCTCACCGCCCTTGTCGTACATCAATGCCTTTTTTTGCATCGCTTCTTCGGCGACGGCGAGCGTTATGTGTATCTTCCCGTCTTGGGTTGGTGCGGTGTTGAGTGATGCGATCTCGAGCCCCGACAGCGCTATCCTTGCGTCACCGTGTGCCTGGTTGGCGATGTGGTCGAGGGCATCGTCATCGACTTCTATCGGGGTTTTACCGAGGCCTTTTTCTGTGTCTCTCAGGGCCGCCTCGATGATGTCCCTCAGCTCTTCGGGTTTAAGCTCCTCAAAGACATAGACCCGCGTCCGTGACAGGAGGGCAGAGTTGACCTCGAAGGACGGATTTTCTGTGGTGGCGCCGATGAGGATGATGGTGCCGTCTTCTACGTAGGGGAGGAATACGTCCTGCTGGGCCTTGTTGAAACGGTGTATCTCGTCGATGAAAAGGATTGTCCTTATGCCCGAGTATTTCATGTCCTCCTTCGCCACACCGATGACCTCCTTTACGTCCTTTATCCCTGAGGTCACGGCGGAAAACGAGACGAATTTGGCTTTTGAGACCTCGGCGATAATGCGGGCGATCGTCGTCTTTCCCGAGCCGGGTGGCCCCCAGAAGATCATGGAGGTGAGCTCATCAGCCTCGATCGATTTTCTGAGGAGCTTTCCGGGCCCGAGGATCTTATCCTGACCCACGAATTCATCGAGGCTCCTTGGCCTTATCCGATCGGCCAGCGGCGCCGTCTTCTCCTTTAGCTTATCTGCCCTGTGGTCAAAAATGTCCAAAGGTCTCCTCCCAAGATGATTATAATAGGAAATTTTGCATGAGGCAAGGAATTATTGAGAAGAGGGAAATGGCTTAACTTAAAAACACGGCATCTTCAATATTTAATATTGACAAATTATTAATAATAAAATAATATTAGCATTATTAGTCCATATATTATTCATATATTGAAAATTATACTATCATATTGAACAGATCTATAAGCGATTTATGTAGGAAATAAAATGAGGGGATTTACTATTTTTGACATGAAGATTGAGCTAATGACTCTGCTTTAAGTAAATCCCATGTACGAAAGAGAGTGGGCCACTTTTTTAAGGTCTGACTAATGAAAACTTTAAAACTAATAGGATAAAGAGGGAGAAATCATGAATGCTTTATTAGACTATTTTGATCTTGATAAACGCTCGGAAAAAAGTCAGGTTACGACAAGGTCACTGATAATTAAAGACATAAGCTCATTATTGAAAGAAAAAAAATCCACAAGGAAAGTTCGATTAGAAAGAGCAAAGAAGGAACCTCAACTAGAGGCCCTAGCGGAATCAATAGAGGAAGCCACGCCAAAGGTGAGAAAAGAATTGGAACATATGCCGGAATTAGTAAAAAAAATGCCTTGGTGGGAACAGATCCTGTTGTACATGGGTATGTTAATCGGCGTAATTTTAAGTTCCGTTGTGACTGAATACATGTCAGGAAACGCTGTCGAATTAAAAACGAGTATTTCCGTACTTATAATTTCAGCCGTTATAGCACTTGTTGTCATTCCAAAGGCATTTGAATATCTAAAGTTTACACCTGATATGCCTTTGATCGGGCGCTTAGGTTTATTTGTACAATATGGAGTTTTTTGGAACGTTTTATTAGGCTCAATCGGCAAATTTTTGCAAGATGTGCAGTAGAAGCTTTAATTTGCATAGAAAAAACTTTTGATACATCAATATATTACAATCTCACATATTTTAAATTAAAATTATTTTGGGGGGAGGGAAAGATGCAAAAGGATTTTCATTATTATTGTATCGGTGTCTTGGCGAGGGCCGCCGGTTTCAGCTCGGAAGACGCCCTCACGATCGCCTACGCCTCGCAATATGTCGATGATGCGACGGAAGGTACGCAGATGGATTTCGATGTTGAGAGCGACCTGAAATTCGATCCCGTACGCACGGCACATAGAGGATTAAGTGCTCAAGCTTTAAAATGGTCAGAACAGAAAGAGATATTGATCTCGTTCCATTTCATTCCTCCAAAACCATTTTAGCCTCCTGGATGGACATTCGATT
>CAZDOD010000222.1:3991-4253 GCA_964506935.1 uncultured Thermodesulfobacteriota bacterium
TGTAACAAAACCATGTTCCGAATTTGCCTTAAGTCTTTTAAAAGAGGCATTTAAGGATGAGAAAGACTTAAAACGTTCGTACGTCGGTATAACGGATTTCAAATTATTTCGCTTGTGTCGTATTGGCATTGCCTTACATACATTTGCGGATACCTGGGCACATCAGGATTTTTCTGGCAGGCAGCATAAAGAAAATGATGTTGGATCTATATTAAAGATAAAGGGTGATAAATTGAAGAAATTAGAAATGCCTGATGTAATA
>CAZDOD010000223.1:0-4247 GCA_964506935.1 uncultured Thermodesulfobacteriota bacterium
TAGTGTTACTCAAAGTCGGTAGATCAGGCGGCGATGTCGTTGGGTTGCTATCAGGATCGGGATCATAATTATTCGGATCGTAGAAACTCATATCAATCTTCGCGCCTTCCACCTCGAAATTGTTGCAGTCTTCGGCGTAAATGATTATAGGCTGCTCCTTTGAAATATCACAAGAGGCCAAAACATAAGTAGGCGGGTTTTCAAATATAAGGGTAGCAGGTGGGCCGACAATAAAAGGAACCACAACCGAAGAATAGACGGGGAATTCTTTATCAACACCGCTGACATTTACGCTAATTGTCGAATCGGCCGAGACCGTGATGGTTACGGGTTTCTTCTTCTCTCCCGGAGGTGCCGCCGGCCTTAGCTTGATACCATATATGTGGCCTTCCGCGTCAGTGATTGGATTACCATCGACATCGGTATTTGATACGGTTGAGAAATCGAACTCGGACACAAGTGCCGTCGAGTAGAAATTTACGACGGCGTTCGCTATCGGTGCCCCCTCTTTGTTTTTTAGGGTGGCCGTAATTTCTACTTCGTTATCGGGGCATCTGAGTACCTTTGGACTCGACTCCAGAAAGAGCGATCCATAAGGATTTAAGATGAGGTTTTTGGGCGTGGCGCTTGATGTAAGGAGGATCCGGCGGTAGTGGTCTTCATAGGGTATGAACTCACCGGCTGTATATGTCTTATCATTACAGTGCATAAGAAAGCAATCCCAGGCGGAGAGTCCGTCGCACTGGGGTGAGGGTGGATATCCGGAGTCGTTACACGACCATCCCACAGGTTTTCCTGTGTTGTCGTAAGTCGAAACAGTCCCTACCGGATATTTACCTTTATCGGTCCACTTTGGGTCTTGTTTTGCTGTAGTCAAGAGGAGCTCGAACTCAACTCGCCTGATCTTACCCATTTCCTCCCTTGTTAGGACATAAGGGGGTTTCGACGTGATTCGGTTCCCGCTGCCGTCGGTTGCCACCGGAAGCGGCATATCCTCTTCATCGTAGTAGCGGATGACGAAGTTGTCCACATTATCTGCTATGAGTTCGGGTTTTCTGTCGACGATATAGGGATTATTAACCGGATCGAAAGCGGCTTCCTCGTCTTCTAGCACATACATGTATCTGTAGAGGGCATAGGGCGGAGATTTGAGGTAGAGCTTTACGGCGCCCATCTGATCGGAGGCATTGTCATCGGCTGCGTCATCCAGGTTGTATCCCGATTCGAACCTTTCACTGTCGGTTGCGCCTTCATGGGTGCCGTCGCCGTCCATATCGGTCTCTTCGACCACCCCGTCGCCGTCCATATCGAAGAAGAAGTCGAAATAACGTTCATTGGGATTGCCATATTCTGCGTTGAGGTCGGGATCATAAATAATCTCCGTGGGGGTCTCGTCTGTTCCTATTTCACGGTAAGGTGTGTTGACTGTGATCGTGAATACCTCATCGGCATCGATGACGCCGTTATCGTTCTCATCCATGACCGCCGTGAAGTAGTGGTCGGACGCCGACTCGATCTTCATGCCGCTCTTTATGTTGTACCCTGAATTCTGGACGATACGGGTGAGATACTCTATTGAGAAGTGTCCACTGTTTTCGACTTCAAGGATGGCGTCTTCAGTTATGTATCTTTTTCTTTGTGCAATGAAGACTTCGAACACCGCCGCCATGATGATAAAGGATATAACCACGGCAATAAGGATCTCTATTAAGGTAAAGCCTCTTTTTGGCTTCAGCGCCGCTAGGACTTTTTTAATTTTCTTCATGATAAATACTTCCCTATTCGTTTGGATCCCATGTAAATTCGGTATCATAAGTCTCGCCCTCAAGCCATCCTACCCTCTCAACCCCATAAGCCGATGGACAGTATGGGGGCCAATATGACGGGTCAAGATATCCTGGATCCCACCCGAAATTCCTGTTGGGGGGCTGATATACATCGGTCGAGTTGTATCCGCAGCACTCGAAGAGCCCGAGGGCCTGTCTCGTAAACCACAGGTTTATCATGCATCCATTAATTTTGCAGGTTTTACCATCCCAAACCTCATGAAACTCTAGGAAGTTGTGTATACCCTCCGTCTCTTTGTTATATGTTCCGCCCCTTACAGCGAAGTTGGCCAGGTCATCCCTCCCCGAGAAGAATGCGCCCCAATACTCGGTTTCTGAGGCGTTTTTCATTGGGCTGTATGCAACGGTGTTACCGGAATATGCTGGGTGCCCGCCGGGTAGGTGTGTTGTATGTTGGCTGTGCCAATTATTGGAGAGGAGGTTTACGAGGTCGCCAATGACGGCGCACCCGTGGGCGGAAAACTTGTTGAAGTTCCCCTCTACGTAGATGGGATTATCCGTAACAACGGTAGTGGGGCATACCAGTTCGTCGGTATTCCAGAGCTTGATGGCCTGGAGGATCTGGTTTGAAGGATCGTCATAGTATGGATAAGGTGGACCGCCATCTTCGGTATATCCCGCCCATCCCGGGGCTTCATCGACTGTTGGAGTCCGTGAGACATAGATGACCAATTTTGTGGGGTTTCCGGTTACGTCGTCATAGAGGAAGTCTTCTATCGTCTGGTCATTCTCACCCGGGTCGTTGTCGTATTGTTCGTCGAGGTAGTACTCGAAAAACCAGTTCTCGAGGGCCTTAAGATTCACCACCGTCAGGGCGACGCCGCCCATGTCCTGCCTCTGGTCGTTCCGCTCGAGATATACAGGATTTAAAGCGTTGGTATCTGAGGGGGGGAATAGGGGGAGCGGGTTGGCCACACCACCTACCTCAAATGAGGCGTTATTGTATACGGTCTCGGGTGAAAATGCGATGGAGCCGTCATCGGAGTCATCATAGGTGTAAGGATCGCCACCCCCGGCATTGAAGACTTGTTCCGTAACATCTTCCCACTTGACCCCGTCGGGCCACGCATCGTAGTCAAAGGCGAAATCCTTGGTGGCGGCATAGATATGAAGTGTGCCCGTCAGGTCCCCGGTATTCTCCGGGGGCCAGGTGCCCGTGGCACCGTCCTCTATAACTATCGCGAGGCCGAAGTACTCTGAGCGGTCGGGATTTCTGGCCTTCCTTTCATAAAATGATCCCCGAAAGAGGGCGTTAAAACTCAATGTAGGTGATTTGGGGACGCCGACAATTAGATAGGTGCAGTCGGAGCTGGGGTCGGTGAAGCGAGCCTTTTCTGTCGTCTCATAATTTGTAGAATTTATATCGACATTTATTTCGACGTAGTCGCAGTCGGCCCCTCCGGAGGGGTACGCGCAATCGTCTATGTTTATATCGCCGGCTTCATAGACACGTACGTAAACATGTCCGTTCCTGCTCGGTGCCGGGACCGGACCGAGGACGCTGTCATGATAGATCATACCCGAGGCGGTGACGAAGTGCTGTACGAGGACACCGCTGTCCGTGAAATTCTTTATTCTGATCGTATTGGTATCGGGAGAGAACCATATATTTCCGTTCGTGTGAATCCTCCCCCAGGAGTACATGTTAGGGCCGGAGTGCCAGGGGAGGTCATCGTCAAAAAAGATAAAGTATTGTACCAAGGGCGTTTCGAGGATACGTATATTCCTCTTTAGATATTCAACCCCGCCGGTTTCCGGCTCCGCCAATACCTCTATCGTATAGGGATATGCGTAGTGGACGACCTCCGAACAAGATACGTATGTCCTGTATACAAATCGGTTTTTTTGGGGATCGGCGTTATCGGGGATAACCCTGTATTTCACCTTTGACCCGTTGCAGTCATCGAAGAGGTCTTTAAATGAATAGATATATTTAGTTACATTTGGATCGTAATCCGGATCGGAAGGGGCTACTTCGGTCCGCTCGGTACCGGAGAAGGGCTCAAGCTGGGAGGTGATCTCCTCGTGGGTGATCATCATGGCAACCTCGAGGCCAGCCTCCGCACAGTTTAGGGTCTCCCGGTTTAGGCGGTAGTTACCCACGATCGATGTCTCAAGGGTTACATTGGTAACGAATCCTAAGGCTATCACAGTGAGGGTCATCAGAATTATCAGAGCCAGCATCATGATGTATCCGCCATCGGATTTCGATTCTTTATAAGATTTACTCTCTCTGGATCTCAATTTCTTTCCCTCCGCTTTTACATTGAACTCCTGACGATCAGAGTTTGAAAGTTTATATTCCACTCCTTCCTCTTTATATCCAGCCATTTGCATTCAACAAAAATCCTCGCCACATCCGCCCCCGTGGTGTCGGCGGGGTTGGCCGAAAGCGTCGCA
>CAZDOD010000224.1:0-4241 GCA_964506935.1 uncultured Thermodesulfobacteriota bacterium
CTTGCGGTATTTGATGTAAAAACAGGTCCACGCAACGAAAAATACTGCAAAAAAGACGACCATCGACCAAAATGTCGCTGGGACAAGCCCAAGTAAAACCATGCGGAGGAAGACAAATGTTACAATGAAGGTCCAGACAACTTCAAAAATCACAACGATCTTCACTTCACTCCATTGTTTTGCGAGGAATCCGAGCAAGTCTTTTACCGCAAGGGCTAAGCTAAAAGCACCAATAACCCTCATCGGCTCGGGGTCCAAGAGATCCCATTGCATTGATTTCGCCCATGTAAAAGGAACGAAGAGGAGTAAAACTCCGAAAATCAAACAAGAAATTCCATGGATGACAAACAGCGCCTTTAATCCCTTCGATATTCCACCCTTGGCCATGATTGCCTCCTAAAATAAAGTTAAAGAACAAAAATAGACTAGTAAATATTTCTGTCTTTAATTTGAGCTATAGGTTATTTGGTTTTTAAATCTCCCTATCAATTACTTACGGTACTTGACGTAAAAGTATGTCCACGCAAAGAAGAAGGCTGCAAATATAACAACATTCATCCAAATTAGGCTCGCGGAGGCGGTGATTACGGCAAACAGGACCAAATAGAGACTGAGTAACGTAGCCAGTAAGGTCCAAACGACCTCCATTATCACGATGATCCATACCTCCGACCAGCTTTTTGCACGAAGGCATACCCAATCCTTGAATGACAGCGCCAGAGTGACGGCCCCGAAGTACCTCACAAACACCTGATCGATGGGGCCGTAATTTGACATCTCGGCCCATTTGAACGGTATTAATAGATAAGCTAGACCGGTAAAAAGCGCTCCAATTCCGTGGATGATAAATAATGCCTTTAATCCTTTTGAAATTCCCCCTTTTGCTTTAGCCATGATTTCCTCCTAAAATAAAGTTTTTAATTAATTCCATCCTCCATAGATGCAGTCAATACTTGGCAAGGCACATGTTCTTACGAGATAGTGATCACCACTTTTGTCTACCACGAAGTAAGTGTGTGTATTTGTAAATTTAAGGTCATAATAAAAATCGCATTGCGCTATTTCCTCGATGTTTTTTATGTCTATCTCTTCAAGGGTGTTTAGATCTCCGTCAATATCGCCAAGAAGTGTCTTGGGATCATCTAATATACATCTCGATTTAAAGGGGTACCATGTAGTTGAATAGAAAGGCTGCTTGCAATTAGCCTTGATACTTTCATTTAAGAGAAAATTGTTTTCGCAAAATATACACACACACTTGATAACTTCTAATGCTATTGATTTCCCCCTCCTCAAATCATAACCCATTACTTTTTCTCCCTCTGAAATATCTTTTATCTCTTTGAGGGATTTGTCTGCCATAACAACGGGTGTATTAGAAGCAAAGTAAATTGGTGAGACGCTATCACCGCCGATAAAAAAGCAGGTTTTTCTCTCTTTGGATTTAGATTCGTGTGGATATTTACTACTGGAACAACCGGTTAGACAAATAAAAAGTAATACAAGAATCCCTAACGTAAGTATTTTTATTATCTTCATCTTTTTTCCTCCTCAGAGATATTTTTTCTCTTCAGAACAAAAATGAAACAATAGATACTCTTGTCTTTGTTTTACACTAAGGATTATTTGGTTTTTTAAATTTTCCAGACATGACTGCCTCTAAAAAAATATCAGGGCGTTAGAGGAGTCGCGCCGTGTCAGGAGTCAAAAGGAGATGGAACTGAGATAGAAAACAGGATCAGGATTGAAATGATGGTCATTAAGTCTAATAGATTATGTGTAATTGTAGGAATATTTATAATATAAATCAAGAAAAAAATGTATATATATAATATTATTTTCACTGTCGAAAAGAAATAATAGACAAATTTAATTAATTAACTATTTGCATATGAATCATGCTGAATCTATTGAGTGGGAGTAATTTATAAATTCTCCCTCTCTACTCCAATAGAGAATCCACCGGCTTCCTAAAAAAACCTTGACAATGGGTATCTAGGCCTATAAAATGAATATCATTCATAGAATGAATAACACTCACTATATGAGTGAGGTTCAAATAAATCATGGGAATACCGGAGAGAAAGCAGCGTGAGCGCTTAATGAGGCGTGAAGAGATACAGGCCGCCGCAAAGAAGGTGTTTTTGGAAAAGGGCTTTAAGGGGGCGACCATCGAGGACATCGCCGTCGAGGCCGAGGTGAGCGTCGGGACGATATACCTCTACTTCACAACGAAGGAAGAGCTCTACGCGTCTCTGAACCTGAATACGATCACCACGTATGAAAAGGCGGTCACGGGGCTAGCTTTGAGAAAAGACATGGAACCCGAGGATAAATTTGACTTCGCATGGAACGGGTTGTATGACATCTTCTGCTCCGACCCTGTCGGGCTTCGGGGGCTTTTACATACGCAGGTCGAGGGATCGTTTAACCTCCTCTCCCCGGAGATGATGGTCTCTCTGAACAAGGGCGGGCAGAGCGCTTTACTAAAGCTCGCATCGATCGTGAGAGAGGCGATGGACGAGGGGGTGTTCTCCGATGACAACGAGGTCGTGATCGCCGATATCCTGTGGGCGTTATTTACGGGGCTCGTCATCTGGGAGGGTGCGAAGAAGATGAACGATCCGAAAAAGGATTATCTAAAGTCGACACTTGAGAAGTCGCTGGAGATCATCAAATATGGATTGGTGAAAAAAGCCAAATAGATACATTGGAGGGAAAATGGAAGCGATGGGAACCGAAGAAATAAAAAACAAGCTGATCGTAAAGGCGGTGAGAAATGTCCGCAGGGGAACGAGCAAAGACCAGGCCGAGCGGGGTATGTATCGGCCGGGGATAAAGCTCGATATCCAAAGGTCTGAGCTCATGACCGAGTCGTATAAAGAGACCGAGGGGGAGCCTATGGTCATGCGCCGCGCAAAGGCACTCGATAAAATCCTCACAAATATGGATATCTATATACAGGAGTGGGAGCGGATCGTCGGCAACAATGTCTCCCAGCCCGAGGGGCTTTACTTCGGGATCGATATGAACTGGCGCTCAGTTAAAAGGGTGGTTTCAGGGGAAGAGGGGAGCTCTCTCCTCGACGATGCAGGAAGAAAGAAGCTCGCCGATCTTATTGAGTACTGGGAAGGAAAGTCGATGAGCGACATCCACAAAGATATGTTCACGGGCGATGTATTGAAATACTGGCGCTATGAAGGGACCTTTATGTGGACGCACTGGTCGGAATTGGGTATCCCGAATTATGAAAAAATATTTTCGATAGGGATTGCTGGTATCATCAAAGAGGCGAGAGATCGGCTCGAAGAGATCGACCGGGAGGTGCCGCCCGATTACGTCGACCAGAAAGATTTCCTCAAGGCCGTGATCATCTCGCTTGAGGCCGTTGTGAAATTCGCCAACAGGTACGCCGATCTGGCCGATGATCTTTCTGCAAAATCCAAGAGCCCCGATGATAAAAAGAGGCTCCTTGCGATCGCCGAGACGTGCCGCCGTGTTCCCGAAAATCCACCGAGGTCTTTTGTCGAGGTGCTACAATCCTTTTTCTTCATACACATCGTAAGGTATCTCGAATATTCAACACTCGGTATTGGTGTCCGTTTTGACAAGATCTTCGGCCCCTACTATGAAAGAAACATAAAAGACAAAAAGATAACAAGGGGTGAGGCGTTTGAACTCCTCCAGCTCCTGTGGGTGAAATTTAACGAGCTGGGCCTAGTCTATTCCCCGACATTAACCGCAATTTACGGGGGCGTTGCATCACTTCAGGCGATAACGATAGGCGGCGTAGATGATGACGGAAATGACGTCACAAACGAAATAAGCTATCTCGTCCTTGATACAGCCGAATCAATGGAAACCCTTGAACCGAGCATCGCATTAAGATACCACGACGGTACTCCGGATGAGCTTTTGTCGCGCGCTGCCGATGTTATAAAAACCGGGATCGGCTACCCATCCATATTCAACGACAAGGCGATCCTTCCGACACTCAAGGTCTGGAAGGTGCCGGAATTGGACGCGCGGGATTACGCCGTCACGGGCTGCGTTTATCTCGAGCTCCCCGGAAAGAATATTGCAAGGAGGGCATACGGCGGGATTACACTTGCCAAGTGTCTGTGGTGGGCGCTAAATCAGGGGAAAAATCCAGAAACCGGAGAGCAGTGGGGTGCGCCCACGTCCGATCCCATGACGTTCCGGTCGATTGACGACCTGAAAGACGCATATCTCGAGCAGGT
>CAZDOD010000225.1:0-4179 GCA_964506935.1 uncultured Thermodesulfobacteriota bacterium
CGGTGTTGAGGTGAGGTGGGTGTTTTGTTTGATTTTACTTCGGGATTTTTTGGTATTTTGACTTTAGTAATAAAAGATTCTACTTATCTCGACCTTTTTTAGGGCGTATCGCGATACGCCCCTACACAATACAAATCACTTTTTTAAACCATAGGCGATAACCGAAAACCATCGTCAAACCATCAACCAAAATGTAGGGGCGGCTCGTGAGCCGCCCTGTTTTTTATCCACTTCCCATGCGATCATTCCTACCTGTGAGATAATATATAAACGCCGGGGTAAAACTAATCAAAAAATTATCTCATTCCAATCCAGATCATCGAGGTTTATAAATCTATCCGAATAGTTCGTAAGATTAAACGAGCGCCCGTTGGAAAAATAGGCGTTTTCGATATGTTTTCCGAAATCCTTTAGAAACTCCAATGCGGGTGCGAAATCACCGTCCCCCGAGACAAGAACCGCCGTGTCATAGGCATTGTTCCTCGCATACCTTATCATGTCAACCGTGATAAGCACATCCACACCCTTCTCAAAAGTAACCCCGTTTCTCACGACCAGCCTCCCAAGCTTCAATTCGAGAAAGGGGATACTTTGAATCTTATCAAAAAAGCTCTGCTGCTTCTGGTGACCTTCGGGATTTTCTTCAAATTTTTCGGCGGCATTATAGTAGTAAGTCCTCGTGAGGTGCCTGCCGTCTACCAATATATCACAAAATTTTTTAAAATCTATATTAGCATGCCCCAAGAACGTCCTTAACCCATGATAAAGATTACTTCCGTCGATAAAGATTGCCACTCTTTCACTAGAAATCATAACTTATTCCCTTAATAAAAAACAAGAGATTGATCTCTCAATCCCTTGGCCAAAATTAAAACCGACTCTGCCGAGAAACGACGAAGTTTAAAATCAGAGAACTTTTCATTAGTAGGAAAATTATATCCAATAAAAATTCCTTGTCAAGAAAAAACCTCCGTCTCAAGATCATTACCTCTCTCCAAAAGATTTTTAGATGCAAAAATTTTTTACACCAGTGATCACCCATGAAAGAATCGTGTTCGATTTAAAAATATTTGGTTTTGGGGGCGATTATTCCCGCCCCCAAAACCATCCGTCCCAAAAAACGAGAACTTACCCGTCGATGCCGTCAATCTTCGATCTTCCAAAGGTCAACCCCTCTTTTGACGAAAGCTCGGCCTTCATTATATCCCTCAGCTTTATCAGGGCCGAGAGCGTCTTTTCCTGATCGATGCTCAATTCCCCGACCTTGAAGCTTGCGGCCTTGAGGTTTGCTATCTCGGTCTCAACAGATTCCAACTGCTCTTTCGTGAAAGACATCAGTACACCTCCAGCCTGTAGCCTTCGCCGCCGCTCTCTCCCCGAAGCCAGATCTCCCGCTGTCTCCTGAAATCCATGGTCTTCTTTTCCGTCGCCTTTAGCCTCCCGTGGACGTTCGTGCCGTCAAAGGAGTATTCTATATAGCCCGTTGAGGTCTGGTCGTTGGCGATAAAGATCGAAAAAGACGAAAACCCGAATTCCTGTTTGGCGAACGATGTGGTAAGCGCCGTCCCGCCCTGGTCTTCGAAATACCTGTTTGTCGATATCTGGATGTCGCTGATAATCGCCATCTTATTTCTCCTTTTGAGCCGGGGGGCAAAAAATGCCCCCCAAAAGGTTAAAGGACTAGCTTGATGCCGCGTTGCAGCCGTACCAGTATCTCCACTGGACGACACCCACCCCGAAGCGCCGCTTGATCTTGGCGAACCACGTGTCGGTCTTCTCGTCCCTGTAGACGGTGATCTTTGCGGGTAGCCGGTCGTAGAAGCGGATCCCCTTCTTCGCCACGCCCATGAACCAGGCATCTGAATCCTCGATGTAGCGCCAGTAGACCGGTGTAAAGAGGCTCCCGACGACGTTCTTGTTTCCGTAGTTGTCGATCTCGTAGTCGGATTTTAGGATCTGATCCAGGGCGAAGCGGTTGTTGGGATTGGTCACGATGACGCTGGGCTCGATCTTTACCCTCTCCCCCCTCTCGTTTAAGGCGTTCGTGACGCTCATCTCCGTATAGATCGTCTGGATGCTGTCGTAGTCGAATGCGAGGGTGGTATTGAGGTTGCCGAGTTTGGCCGTTTCCTTAAGCTTGAACGGGTGTCCCGATGCGGCCTCCGCAAAAAATGGCTTCCCGTCGTAGATGAACTTTGGATACGGGTCTTTCTCCCCTGTGAAGCTCCCGTTGAACGTATCGAGGTCGCCTGCGGTCAGGGTCCCATTGTTGAAGAGACGCGCTACCGCCTCTTCCTCGGTGATCCGTACTCCCTCACCCCAGCCCCTCGCAAATTCCATGAGGTCGCCGTTTAGCTTCCCCTCGTGTATATCGGTGAGCATGTCATCTGTGACGGCGATCTGGTCTTTGTAGGTTTTAAATCTTATGTACCAGGTCCACCCCTCGGTCGGCTCGGTCAGGGGGATCTCCTGTCCGTCCGGCACCTCTTTCAGCTTGGAGACGCCTATCACCTCGGTCCCCTTTATCCCGTCTCCTGAGTCGATGGGGACGACCTCAACGATTTTGTCGTAAACCGTATCTTCCGAATCGTATGACTCGAAATACCAATCATACAGGTCCTGGGTCAGGGCCTCGGGAAAGTTACTCCCTACCATTATTCCCATAGTCTACCTCCTTTATGCCACGCCGTAATCGACGGTTGATGTTGCCCCGATATCCGTGAACGGCCCCTTGAACATCACATAGGCAAGGCCCGCCCCGACGTCGACCTCGACGATCCAGACGTTTTGATAGGCATCGGCGTCGTAGTCGATCGACTGTGCGCCGTCGATATCGCAACACTGGAAGCATTCCGCCTGGGTGATATCTGTTGCGGGGAATACGAATACGCTACCGGGAAGCGCCAGAACCACCTGTATCGATGTATCGCCGTCGGAAGACGGCGCCTCATCCACGCCTTCGAGCGCCACGCCAACAACGGCGTCGGACGCCGCCGACCATTTCTTGACATAGCCGGAGCCCTCGCCTCCGCCGACGGCGTCGAGGACAAGGATGTCTCCCTCGTCAATCGTCCCTGTGTCCGCCACCTTTGCGGTTATGACCACCCTCGGACCGTATGAATAGCCATACTTCATATAAGTTGCCATTTCGGTTGAACCTCCTTATTCGTTTTTATCTCATCTCTGAAATATCGAGAGCCTTTTGACCTTCGGGCGTCTCCAAATCTCCGATATCCCCTTCTTACCCCCCGCCCTCGCGGCTCTCTTTCTGTTGAGCTCCAGGGCAAACTCAGGACTCACCCCGAGCTCACTCGCAAGTCCCTCGATCTCGAGGGGATAAGAGGTATCTCCCATCGGTGGATTTGTCTCGGTGCCGATGTCTATCGGGCGAACCGAAAAGAGGTAAGGCCTTGTGTCGAGTAGCTTTGCGACCGCTGCCGACAAGCCCGAGACCTCCCCCGTCTCCGGATCTATAGCGACGGCATCGAGATCCGAAAGCTGATAGGCGTCGGGGACGATCTCCGGTGTGAGCCCCGCCATCGTGGCCTCGGAAAAAAATGCGGAGTAAACGAGGGTGGACTTTAAGCCCTTCAACCCTTCGAGCACCGCTTCCATGATCTTTCCGATATCCTCGGTCGTGTTCGCCCCACCGACCCCCATCTCGGAGGCGGCCACAGAAAGGAAATCCCCGACCTCGGCCTTGAGCGCCTCGATCTCGCCCTTGAGCTTCAGATTCTCCATGCGCCGTCCCTTGTTCTCCTCCCGAAGCGCCTTTACGTATTCCTCGGGGAATAATTTCGCCTCGGCCTCCCCTTCATCATCAGAGGTCGCCTCGACTTTGTGATCCGATATCAAATCTTCGGCACCCATATCAGTGCCATTCTCACCGACTATCTTTTTTGGTTCTTCCAAAAAATCATTACTTGTTGCCATAAATCCTCCTCCAACAAGATTCATACCTATATTTTATTGAGTATGGCAACGGAATATAAAGATTATGAATTTGATGGAAAAAAGTATTTTTATTTTGTATGATGGGATGGGAGGTTATCTCATGGAAATAATCGATGTGATAAAAAGCCGGAGGACCATACGGCGGTTTGAGAGGAAAGCTGTGCCGCGAGAGATTTTGGTGGAGCTTTGCGATCTGGCGAGGCTTGCCCCCTCCGCGGCGAATCT
>CAZDOD010000226.1:0-1892 GCA_964506935.1 uncultured Thermodesulfobacteriota bacterium
CCCTTTTACGCTCGGGATTACGAAAAAGGAGTGGGACAAGATGATTGGAGAAAATCAGGGCATCAGAGACTTAAAACTCGATGATAAGACCATCGAACACGTTTATCAGAATTATGGCAGGGGCGGGATCATCCTCCTCGAATCAGTAAAGAGAGATCCCTCTCTGAAAGAAAAAATTACAAGAGGTCAACCAAATATATGGGCGGAATTGGACTATGCTATTGACTATGAACAGGTGACTCGTACCAAGGACTTCTTGCTCAGACGTACAGACCTCTCGTTACACCAACGTGATAACAACGACGAATTGGGGAGGAAGATCGCCGAGCGAATGGCAAAAAAATTGGGATGGGATAAAAATCGAACAGAGCGTGAGATAAGTGACTATGTTGCCCTTGCTTCTAAAAATAAATTTTTCCTCAAAAAACGATAACAAAAAGCATTGCTAAGGGAGGATGAGATGAAAAAGGAACAAGATCTTATCTTGGGTATAGATAGCGGTACCCAGAATGTAAAGGCTGCGGTCTTTGATTCCACAGGTAAAGTGCTTGCCCTATCAGGACTCACTCACGATCCCGATAGCACCCCTTATCCCCGATGGGTGGAACACGATCCGGAAGAATACTGGGAGAAGATGTGCAGCACAGCGAGGGAGGCGCTCTCATCCCTCGGTACCGATATCAAGCGGATCGGTGCGGTAGGGCTCACCTCACAAAGGGGTACTATTATACCGATAGACAAAAACGGCAAAGTCCTTCGCCCCGCTATTGTGTATCTCGACAATCGCATAACCGAGGGCCTGGGGCCCATGAAGGGATTCTGGGGCCTCTTTTTTAAAGTCATAGGGAAAGAGGCCGCCATTGAATATGTTCGTTCGCACTCAAAATTTTTGTGGATCAAGAAATATCAGCCCGAAATCTACAATCAAACCTATAAGTTCATGCCGGTCACAAGCTTTTTGAACTATCGTCTTACCGGGGAAATATGTGAATCTATGGGATCAATGGTAGGGATGTACCCGATAGACTATAATAAGCTCGCATATTATCCGCAAAAGGGGATTCAAGATGCTTTCGGCATAACTCCATCCCAGCTTCCCGAATTGAAAAGACCTCAGAGCATAATGGGATATATCACAAAAGAGGCGTCTAGTAGAACCATGATCCCGGAAGGCCTGCCGGTTGTTATCGGAGGGGGGGATATGCAATCGGCGGTAGTAGGAATGGGGGTAGCCGAAGAACGAAGCGCCGCACTTATCCTCGGGACTACGGTGGTTTTTATTATTCCTTCAAGAAAATTTCTAAATGATAAAAAGATCAGATTTTTAAGCTGGCCTTCCGCGGTGCCGAATAACTACATCCTAGAATCCGGCGTGGGAGGAGGATTTCTTACGGTAACGTGGTTTAAAAACGAGTTGGCACATTATGAAATGGAGCTCTCAAAGGGGAGTGAAAAATCCCCGGAAGATTTACTTAATGAGTCGGTAAAAGATATACCGCCGGGATCATTGGGACTAATTGTGCAACCATATTGGACGCCACCCTTCCATCGGCCCGAAGCGAGGGGCTCAATCCTCGGCCTCACGATGGTGCACAGCCGCGCACATCTCTATCGTGCAATCCTTGAGGGATTCGCCTATGAGATAAAAGCAGGATATGAAGTAATGTTTGGTAAATCGAAGAAACCTATTGATGAGATTCGTGTCTGTGGGGGTGGATCAAAGAGCGATGCGATACTTTCAATAATCGCCGACGTATTTCAGCTCCCAACGGTTCGGATGGAGGTGGAAGAATCAACGGCGCTGGGGGCGGCAATCTGCGCCGGGGCGGGGACGGGGATGTTTTCCGACTATCGGGAAGGTGTAAAAAAGATGGTCCATAAAAAAGATACAT
>CAZDOD010000226.1:1902-4171 GCA_964506935.1 uncultured Thermodesulfobacteriota bacterium
CTTGAAGAAATTTCTGAAGAAACAATTGATGAAGAATTAAAAGAGGAATCTGAAAAAGGGGGTTACGCTGAAGCCGAAAAGAATTTTGAAGATGAGACAGGACTTGCATTGATTGCTCCTCAGATGAAACCATTTCTTCCAAATGCACAAAATCGGGAGGTTTATGAGATTTTATATAAATCCTATCAGAGCCTCTATCCCCGCATCGAAAGTCTCTATCAGGAGACAGAAGAAATCCTTCACCAAAAAGATGAATTTAATTAGGAGGTGACACATGGGAAAGATCCCGAAAAAAGACAGGCTTAATCTATCAACGAAAATATTTTACCTGTTCGGCGATATCGGTATTTCGACGTGTCTTTCTACTGTCGCATTTTTTCTACTCTTTTTTTATGCCGATGTGGCAAAGGTGGATCCGGCACTAGTCGGCACCTTGCTCTTGGTGAGTAAGCTCTGGGATTCGGTAAGCGATCCCCTTGCCGGGTGGCTTTCAGATCGAACCAAGTCGCGTTTTGGAAGGAGAAAGGTATATCTTTACTTCGGCGCCATACCCCTAGGGATTTCATTCGCCCTCCTTTGGAACTTTCCTGAAGGCTTGACCTATGTACTGACTATCGTCTGGCTATTGGTGGCGTTTTTCCTCTACTTTACGTTTGTCACCATTACCTCTATGCCTTATTATGCCATGACCCCGGAGCTCACCAGGGATTACGATGAGCGGACTAGCCTCACGACCTTCCGTATGATAGGGGGCACAATCGGTTACATGGCGGGGGCGGCGTTTCCGCCTTTTATCGCGGGGCTTTTTATTACAGAAAAGATAGGGTGGGGAATGATGGGCATTATGTTTGGGGGATTTGCCGCCTTATGTCTTTTTATTACAGCATTCGGTGTAAAACAGAGAAAGGAACTCGAGGGGCCGCCGTCCCAAATGCCAGCCTTAAGATCCATCATGATATGTTTTAAGAATAAACCCTTTAACTTCCTCATTATACAGGGGCTCTTTACGGGATTCTGCTTCATGCTGGTAATGTCCTATATGGCTTTTTTCCTAACATATCAGATGAACATGAAAGACAAAATTCCCATCATCATGACTATGCTCTTGGTCACCATCGGCGTTTTTCTCTTTTTCTGGAAGTGGGTGACTGATAAATGGGCAAAGGGCCCCACGTATGCCCTCGGCCTCTTTATTGCCTTTAGTGCCACCGCGACATCATTTCTCCTCCCCAATCAGGAGAGCATCTGGATATACGTAATCGTTTTTATCGCCGGTTTTGGATTCTCGGCCCAGTGGGTGCTTCCCTGGTCAATTATCCCGGATGTGGTCGAGCACGACGAGTTGATGACCGGAGAGCGCCGGGAAGGTATCTATTATGGTGTCAAGGGTCTGACCGGAAAGATATCGGACGCCTTGGGCCTTTTTGTGGGCGGGTGGGCGCTCAAGCTCTTTGGGTTTGTCCCGGACGCCCCACAGTCCGATTTCTCCCTTTTAGGTATACGCCTCTTTTTTGGCCCTGTTCCGGCGTTAATTGCTTTTCTCAGCCTCCCCCTTCTCATCTGGTTTCCGATAACAAGGAAGACCCACGCCGAGACCCTTAAAAAACTTAAAGAGAGGTCATTAAAGTAATCGAAAAAATTTCCACTGAAGCGATATCTGGAGGAAACGGTAAAAATGAACCAATATTATCTCTAAAAACTGGGCATGATCCTGAAGGGATCGCTTAAATACAAAGAATCAGAAAATAAATGAACTGAGATGACATAGACATCCTTGGGAGTTTTTTAAAACAGACTTCAGACTCCGGAAAATTCAAAGCAGACCATTGATTTACTTTATGCCCAGATCGAAGAGAGAAACAAACTCAAACATAAAGACACTGACCTGCTCCCGATAATGGTACTGCTATTTAAGCTAGAACCAAAGAATCTCTTTCATCAGAAGAATTTGTGGCAGCGGTGTTCGTCGCCAGCAACTTTTGGACAGTTATTCAGAAAAGTTAAGTTATACATTCAAGAGTATTTGATAGCAATTAAAACTACATTTCATGTTTTTATAAATTCCGAACAGAGCCCGTCCTATCTTTAAACTCTTGACTACTGGCTTCGGCTCCCGTAATCTTTTAAACTAATGAGAGGAGTCGATCATAGCCACAGATGTTATCAGACAAATTAAAAAGGCAACCAGAAGGAAATTTACTGCGGAGGAGAAGATTCGCATCGTCCTCGAAGGTCTTCGGGGCGAGATTGAGATAACAGCCCTCTGCAG
>CAZDOD010000227.1:0-4124 GCA_964506935.1 uncultured Thermodesulfobacteriota bacterium
TGTAAGGCGTGGGAGGATAACGTCAAGGCGAGCAAGGACTTCGCCATTTACAACAAGGGGTGGGAGGGTGATCTCTCGTGCATCATGTTCAAAGACCCCGCCGCCAAAGTCCCCGAAGACAAGTACCTCTATCTCCACTTCCATGACGGGGAGGTCAAGGCGATACATATGACAGATAAAGCAACGGCCGAAAAGTGCAAGTTCATAATCTCCGGCGACTACATCCGCTGGAAACAGGTTGCCAAGGGAGAGCTTGACGCCGTAAAGGCGATGATGCAGGGGAAGCTGAAGCTAAAGGGAAATCTCCCCTATGTCGTAAAATATGTCAAGGGAGTTCAGGAGTCTATTCGCTGCCTGATCGAGCTCGATACGGAATACCCCGATGATTAGGAGAAGAGAATGTCTTATGATAGAGATCTGAGTTTCAATTATTTAGGCCCGACAAAGGTGGTCTTCGGCGTCGGGTTGGTATCCGAGCTCCCGATGGAGATATCCGAGCTTGGGAAAAAGGCCGTCCTCGTGACTGATGAGGGCATAATAAAGGCCGGCCTCGTTGACATCGTAAAGGAGAAGATCGGAGATAAGCTGGCCGGTATCTACTCCGACATACCTCAGGACACCGGAATGGATGTGATCGACAGGGGCGCCGAATATGCGAAGTCGGTCGGGGCCGACGTCGTGGTTAGCCTCGGGGGAGGGAGTGTCATCGATACGGGGAAGGGTATGTGCATCGTCATGAAGGAGGGGGAAAACATGAGGAGCTTTCAGGGGATGCAGGTCTTGACGAGGCCCCAGACACCTCACATCGTCATACCGACCACCGCTGGGACGGGCTCGGAGGTCACGGCGGGGATGGTGATCTTGGATCGCGAGCAGGGACAGAAGATCATCATGTTTGAGAATTTCAATATCCCGAGGGTCGCGATACTTGATCCCGTGATGACCGAAAAACTCCCGCCCAATCTCACGGCGTCCACCGGGATGGATGCCTTGACCCATGCGGTCGAGAGCTACGTCTCGGTTCAAAGAAACCCGATTTCCGACTCCGTCGCCCTCCACGGCGTAAGGCTCATATCGAAGTATCTCGCAACCGCCGTAAACGACGGCTCCGATCTGACGGCGAGGGGGCAGATGCAGGTAGCGGCACTCCTTTCGGGCTGGGCCTTCTCGAACGCCCTTTTGGGCCTCGTCCACGCGATGGCCCATTCCATCGGCGCCGTAAAGGGTATCCCCCATGGCCTGGCAAACGGGATCATCCTCCCCCATGTCATGAGATTCAACACCGAGGAGGTCCCGGAGCTTCTATCGGATATAGCGGAGGCGATGGGAGTCCAGATAAAGAGCCTCGATCCCAAGGAGGCGGCCGAAGCCGGTGTCAAGAAGATAGAGAAGTTGATGGACGAGATCGGTCATCCAAGCAGGCTCAGAGACGTGGGAGCTACTGAGGAAGACATCAATGTATCTGCCGAACTCGCAATGAGCGACGGCTCGATCGTCTACAACCCAAGGATGATATTCGATCAAGAAGAGGTGCTTTCTGTATTTAAGGATGCATATTAAATCTGTGTTCTCATTTTGGGGTTTATAATATGGCAGGTAAAATTAAGATAAAACTGGCTAAAGGGGCCGATGATCTGGGGCTGGCCGTTATGCTCCAGGACCTACTCTCCCAGAACCTCGAACAGAATCCCCATAAGTCGAAAGATTTCGAGAAGCTCAATATAGACATCGGTCTTGTCGTCCCCGATGCCGAGGTCGAGCTTACCATGGAATTTAAAGACGGCCTCACGATACACGAGGGGATCAAGGGGAAACCGAAACTTTTAATCACCTCCGAGGCCGATATAATAATGGCGCTTTCGAACCTCAAGATTAAGGGTGGAATGCCCTATTATTTTGATAAGACGGGTAGGGAAGTTCTAAAGGCAATGCTGACGAGGAGATTGAAGGTAAAGGGGATGATACTCCACTTCGGGAGCCTCATACGCATGTCGAGGGTCATGTCGGTCAACTGAAGATAAACATCACTTCAACTGAAGAATTCCAAACAAAAAAATCCTCGACTACTTATCATCAGTGATTGGGGATACCGCAATTTAAAAAAGGGGGATGTCTCGGCCATCGGTCTTCCGTTGACCAATAGATGGCTTTATCTATCACGCATCTAAAAAAAAACGGGGATGGGTATTGGAACACCCCGTCCCATTTTTTTGTCTTGATTTATAGTGAGAATATCTAGGAGGGATTTCGATGTATCTCGAAAGATTCCGTCTCGACAAAAAGACCGCGGTGATTACAGGGGGGAGCAGGGGGATAGGTAAGGCGATCGCCATCGCCTTTGCGGAGGCTGGGGCGGATGTGGTCGTCGCGGGGAGGAAACTCCCCCAGTTGGAGGAGACCGCAAGAGAGGTGGAGGCCATCGGGGGTAGGTGTCTTCCGGTTTCAGCCCATATGGGGAAGATGACAGACCTCGAAAATCTCATAGGCGCTGCAATGAAGGAGTTCAAAAGGGTCAATATTCTCGTAAACAACGTCGCTATCAATCCGAAATTCGGGCCCGCGGAGGATATCGATGAGTCGCTGTTTAATAAGATGATCGATGTCAATCTCAAGGCATACTTCTTCCTTAGCAAAATGGTCATGGGTTCCATGGAGAGGGAAGGGGGGGGATCGATAATCAATATATCTTCAATCGAGGGTTTTTCTCCGAGCTACGGGACGGGGCTATACAACGTTACGAAGGCCTCGGTCATCATGCTGACGAAGGTACTGGCGCTTGAGTGGGCATCAAAAAATATAAGGGTGAACTCCATCGCGCCCGGACTTATTAAGACACATTTCTCCGAGTTTTTGTGGAGCAACGATGAGCCGCTGAAATATTTTATAGAGCGGTGCCCAATGAAGAGGGCGGGGGAGCCTGAGGAGATAGCGAGCCTCGCGCTCCTTCTGGCGTCGGATGCGTCGAGCTACACGACCGGGGCGGTTTTTACGGCCGATGGTGGGTTTCTGATTTAGGTGATGGATTTTCATGGAACACTTTGTAGTGGTCGTAAGGGTGGCAGGGCATGGATGATCTCAGAAGGGAGCTGACCGATTTCTTTATTGGTGAATTCGACGAATTCGCCCAATCGATAAAATGGGGCATCGGCGGTATATCTGGCCTTCATCCACTTTCGATAAAATTCCCAAAGGCATTGTCTTTCTATCTTCCCTATTTACCGGGGTTTGAGGTCTATGACGAGGGCAAGTTTCACGATCTACTGATGGGCGTCAGAGAACAAATGGTTGATATAATCGGCCGTGTATCAAATATATTTCAATCCAAAAAGATCAAATACCTCACGATCCCTCAGATCGGCCAGGATCCCGATACGCTCATGGCCGTGTTTCCCCACAAGCTCGCTGCGGTACGCGCTGGACTGGGATGGATCGGCAAAAGCTCGCTTTTGATTACCGAGCCCAACGGGCCGAGAGTTCATCTCGCGACTATACTATTTGATTTAGATATCAGATCCGACGAACCGATTATAAAAAGCGGTTGCGGAAGCTGCGACGCCTGCGTGATAGCCTGTCCCTACGGCTGTATAAAAGATGTGGATTGGACTCCGGGAATTCCCAGAGAGGAGTTGCTTGACGCCCATGGTTGCAGCAGTATCAGGGAAGGTATGATTAGCTCGCTGGGTCATAAGGATGAGTGCGGCTTTTGTTTACTGGCCTGTCCCTTCGGTAAAAACGGGTATGGTAACAATGGTGGATATACGGTTCAGATCTAAAACCTAAAAGCCGTTCTTATATATCCTTCCCACATTGCCATTTTATGAGAACGAATCCGAATTCGCCCCAAGAATGACATCCTTTGCCCATGTTTCGGCCTTTTCCGCCTCCTCGTAATCGTCGAGCCAATAGGCTTCGGGATTGCTTTTGAATACTAGTATGCGGGAGTTGTTTTCGGGATTGGCAGCCTGGTGATATTTAAAATAGGTCAGGCCGTCCGATACCCCAACTATCTCGATCTTCCCGGTTTCGTGGGACATCACAAGGCGGGCGCGCTTTGCGAGGCCCGAGACATATTTTTTCGCCTCTTTGAATATCTCGAAAGACCTCTCTATGGGGACGGTGTAGAT
>CAZDOD010000228.1:0-4115 GCA_964506935.1 uncultured Thermodesulfobacteriota bacterium
GAGAGCACCGGTTCCCGCATGGACTCGGGCACCTGCTCCCATTCCTTCCGGCCCTTGATCTTCTCGACAGCATCTTGATACTGAGCTGCTCGCTCGGCATGGGTTTTTTCATAGAGTTCACGGTACGCGGCCAGGATTTCCTGCGCTTTTGTCTCGATCTGCGCCATGGATTCGAAGAAGGTCTCGGACTGCAATAGCTCACGAAGCTCTTTGCCCTTTTCGACGATTTCGTCCTGGCCACGCGCTTCAAACAGTCGGGACATTTCGGGAAGAGTCATGATCAATATCGCAGTACTAATCTCGGGTAGCGGCACAAACCTCGAGTCCATCATCGACAGCATTGAAAGCCGTAAGGTGGATGCAAAGATAGCGCTCGTCCTGTCTAACGAGCCGGATGCCTATGGTCTCGTTCGTGCCGAAAAACACAACATCCCGACCGCCGTGATAAACCACAGGGGTTACAAAATGAGGGAGGATTTTGATAAAGCCTTGATAGATCTCCTCGAAGGTTACGATGTAGACCTGATATGCCTCGCCGGATTCATGCGCCTTCTGACGCCGGTCTTTTTGAGAAAATATCCAAAGAGGGTGATAAACATCCACCCCGCCATCCTCCCGTCATTTGCCGGCTCCCATGGGCAGGAGGACGCATTTGAATACGGCGTTAAATTTTCGGGATGCACAATACATTTCGTCGACGAGGGGGTAGACACGGGCCCGATCATCATCCAGGCCGTAGTCCCCGTCATGCAGGGCGACACTATCGACACACTCAAGGACAGGATCCTCGCCCAGGAGCACAAAATCTATCCCCAGGCGATACAATATTTCGCGGAAGGGAGGATCGAGGTCAAAGGGAAGAAGGTTGTAATCAAAGATTTAAAGGCTGAAGAAGACTTCGCCCACATAAATCCATCGGCCGATATCTTCGATAAATAGATAATTCTGATATGTATCTCGTCAGCGCATGTCTCATAGGGATTAACTGTCGATTCGACGGCAAGAACTCACTTTCCGAGAGGTTGAAGGAGTTTCTTGATGGTAAGGAATATATCCCTATATGCCCCGAGCAGTTGGGCGGACTTCCCACCCCGAGACCATCCTGCCGTTTTTACGGCGGTGACGGAGATGCAGTTTTGCGAGGGGAGTCAAGGCTCGTAAATTCCGACGGCGTTGATGTCACCCAAAACTTCATCAGGGGGGCGGAAGAATCCCTCAAGATCGCAAGGGCAACAAAATCAACGCACGCCGTCTTAAAAGAGAGGAGCCCATCGTGCGGCGTAAACGAAATCTATATCGAAGACAGCAATGCGCGTGGGATGGGAGTCACGGCGGCACTTTTAAAGAAAGAGGGTATCGAGATCATCTCCGATGAAGAAATTTGATCACTTATCAATATAGCCTAGAAAATTGACACAAAATAAATTGTGTGAAATAGTAACATCTAATATATCAAGATGGAGGATACTTCTATGAGCGATAAGATACTAATATTTGGGAAACAGGGCTGACCCTATACCGATGAGGCCAGGTCGGTCTATGGAGATAAGGCGAAATACTATGATGTCAAAAAAGACCCAGAAAAATTGGATGAGATGCTCTCCTACTCGAAAGGTAAGCGTCAAGTCCCCGTCATCGTCGACGGGGGAAATGTCACTATCGGCTACGGTGGGTCTTGAGGCGTCTGATCTTCACACCGTGGGTGTGAATTATTTTTTCTTTTTGAAATTGGTGAATCTGTGTTTGGAATAACATCTGAGAATCACAACGTGGATTCAAATGCGTCCTTGATCACTTTGACTTTCGGCCTCAACCCCGTGAGGTCGACCGCGACCACATCGAACCTCGCGGGCATGTCAAAGAGATCTTTCTCGGCGATATATGTCATGGCAAGATGCGATAGTTTCTCCCTCTTTCTATAGTCAACGGCTTCCTCGGGCGTGCCGTAATCCTTTCCCCTTTTCGTCTTGACCTCGATAAATATCAACTCACCTTTATCCTTTGCAATGATATCTATCTCCCCACCCTTCGTCCGATAGTTGGTTTCGATGATCCGGTATCCCAGAAATAAAAGCTTCAACTTCGCAAGGGTCTCGCCCCATCTCCCTGTACTATCTTTTTTCACCCAAGACCTCCTTTACCCCCCTGAAGGTCCTTCGGTGTATCGGTGACGGGCCGAACTCCAAAAGGGCCGCCTTATGCTCCCTCGTCCCGTATCCCTTATTCATAAAAAAATTGTATTCGGGATATATCTCGTGATAACCCCGCATGATCCTGTCCCTTGTGACCTTTGCAACAATAGACGCCGCCGCAATCTGAGCCGAACTCTCGTCACCCCTGATAATCGCCATCTGCGGCACTTCCATGGGGAATTTATATCTCCCGTCAACGAGAACCAAATCGAACCTTTCACCCAGGCCCCCTACGGCCTCCTTCATCGCCACAAGCGACGCCCTCAAGATATTGATCTCCTCGATCTCCCTTGGGCCGACGATGCCAACAGACCAACCCCTTGCAACGTCCGTTATCTCGTCAAAGAGTGACAATCTCCGATTCGGCGTCAGCTTTTTCGAGTCTTTTAAGCCCTCGATCACAACACCCCTGGGGAGCACCACCGCCGCCGCAACCACCGGGCCGGCCAAGGGACCCCTCCCCGCCTCATCCACACCACAAAGAGACCTAACACCTTTGGAGTAGAATCGGTCGTCAAATTCACTTAGCATGTTCTATTTTATTTTATCCTGAACGATCGGTCGGCGCCCTTCAGACCACTCTGCTTCGAGGTGAGATATATAACCTGTCCATTCTTTGAAAGCTCCTTTAATATCGCCGATACCGACTCTATCCTCGAATCGTCGAATAACAGGAAGGGGTCATCCAAGATGATCGGGAGCGACCTCCTTTTTAGGATGGATTCTATAAGCGAGAACTTTAAAGCGAAATATATGCTGTCCTTTGTCGCCGGCGTCATACTATCCATCCCGACCCTCATGAGATTGTCGGCCTTAAAGAATTTTATGACGCCTTCTTTGCTGAATGTAGCCCTGGCATAGTTATTCTTTGTGAGAATTTGGATATATTTATTGAATAAATTCTGAAGCTCACCTAAAGGATCTATCTGACCCTTCTGGAGAAGCTCGGTGGCGATGGCCAGAAACCTTGCAATGTGGTCATCGGGAAATCGGGAAGAGACCCTTCCCCCCCATGAACTTCCTGAACCGGATTGAGCTTTTGATTCATCAAGGCGTTTTTTTACAGGTATCCCCCTCTTTGCGAGATGGCCCTCTATCCTCTTTATCTCCTCTTTCATTTCCTGGGGCGTAAATCCGAGTGAGCCTATTTCGTCCTGCTTTTTTAAGAGCTCCTCTATCCTGTTTTTTATTTCCTTCTCCTCACCTTCAAGCTTCTCGTAATCCTTCCCCTCCTTCATCATCTTGAGTTTATCTTCCAGCGCCTTTTTATTTATCTCCGACTGCTTGAAACCGCTGACCCTCTTTTTTAGGGTCTCGATGCTGTCCGCACCGAGAGATTTCATAAGCTCTTTTATCTCTCTCGATTCCGACTCGTAGCGGGATTTTACATACCGGATCTGTTCGTCGGATTCAGACACCGTCTTTCTCAGCCTGCTTACATACCCCTGCGCCTGTATAAACTGCCAGAATCCCCAACCCGCAACTAGAAAACCCGCGATTACTGCCAGATTTCCAAAACTTATAATTTTCTCTGGAATATAGATTATTAAAAAATCTTTCAAAACGTAAGTTATCACGATTCCCGCAATAGCTATACCCAGACCGGTCAATAGATACTTATTATCCTTTATCGACGGAAGGTGGGCATTCATGAGCTCTGCCTCGGCCTGACCCTTTTTGCTTCTGAGCTCACCTATTGTATTTTCCATCCTTTTTTAGGAATAGTACCTGCCTTATGAAAGACATATCCTCCAATAGTCTCGTATTCAGTACTATGAGGAATTTTAATATTTAATTGTGCCTCTAAGTCGATGATGGACATTTTTGCATCGACGACCCAGCTTCCGCTAGGAAGTTTCCAGAATTTTCTCTCTTCTTCAACATCATATTCATCGGCGATCTCTCCTACAAGCTCTTCTAAAA
>CAZDOD010000229.1:0-4098 GCA_964506935.1 uncultured Thermodesulfobacteriota bacterium
GTAGGTCTATCTTCTCCCTCAAGACGAGGTCTATCTGATCATCATCTATTTCGAGATATTCTTTCAGGCGGATACGGTAATGTTCCGATGCCGTGGATATCATGATTATAACGTAAAGACTGTTGATGATGAACGCCGTCATGTTGATATCCGCGTCGGGCCTGATGATCCCATCCTCGACCCCCTTTTTTAATGCGGCCTTATAATAGTCCGAGGTGTGTTTCTCGACCTTGAGCGTGAGTTTTTCTGCGAATCGCTCCATCCCACAGGATGCAACATTGATGTATAGCTGGACATACTGCGGATTCTTTAAGACAAAATCCAGACCTTGATTAAATATGTCCCTTATCTGCTCGAAGAAGTCCTTTTTGTCGTCGATGATTGATTCGATATTCTCTCTCGATATAGTTATCCCGTGCGTAGCGACGGCGAGATATAGGTCCTCCTTGTTCTCAAAATAGTCGTAGATTGAGCCCTTTGATATCCCTGCCTTGATTGCGATGTCATTGACGTTAGCCTTGTCAAATCCTTTTAGGGCAAACTCATAAGCGGCGGCCTCGTATATCCTCTCTCTCTTCTCGTCGCTGATTACTGAAAAAGTGCTTTTCGTCATTTTTTTTCTTCTTAGTCTATTTTAATCGTCGGTTTTAAAAGGCTGGTTCCCTTCCTAACACTAGAGACCTAAGTGGATGACTGACCGCCCAGTCACCACAAGAATATCCAAGTTAAAAATATTTGTCAAGAAAAAAATTTCGAGGTAAGGGGGAAAATGTATTTTTGGTAGAATAAATTAAGGGAGATTCGAGGATCAATCACCGAAACTTCGATTTTAAATTCAAATTTATAATTCCAGTTATCTATATTAAGTCTGCTTTTTATCTATCGGTTTGCCAAATAAAGAGTTGACATTGGATTGAAATCGATGTAAATTGATAATGATAATCATTTTAAATAAGGATCAGGATGTCATCAAAAGAGATCATAAGAATGACGAATCAGCGAAGGATCATCTTGGAGGAATTGAAAAAAGTTACATCCCATCCCACCGCTGATGAGGTATACAGGATGGTCAGGGAAAGACTCCCTAAGATCAGCCTTGGGACTATCTACAGAAACCTCGATATCCTGTCCGAGAGCGGACTGATCCAAAAGCTTGAGATAGGGGGTTCGCAGAAGAGATTCGACGCGAAATTAGAAGATCACTATCATATAAGGTGCACCAAATGCGGCGCAATAGGTGACATCCCGAAAAGACCGGTTCCGGGGCTCGAAGATGTCTTTTCCGGTGCCTTGGATTACGAGATAACGGGGCACAGGATAGAGCTTATTGGTATTTGTCCCGACTGCAGGGATTAGGAGGATTGGCGATTAAAAACCGGATCTATAGAAAAATTTTGTGGCATTAGAGGGTAAAAATGGACGATAAATCAAAAATGGTATTGGACGCCATGAAGGGTGCAAAAAAGCCTGTGAGGCCCGGGGATGTTGCCGACGCGACCGGTCTGGGGAAGGATGAGGTCTCAAAAATTATACAGGCGTTGAAGAAAGAAGGAAAAGTAATATCCCCGAAGAGGTGTTTCTGGGAGCCTGTCTAAAAAAAGAATTCGGCTATTTTTCACAATCAGAAAAAGCCTTCTTATGTAGGTCGCCGGCATCTTTTTGATTTTTTCAAGTTGCGAAAAAGGTTTTCTACAGTGCTATATGGGGAATTTTGGCTTTTTGTCTTGAAGGGTAATCTGTGACGATTTCAAAATACAATCAGATTTTCGAGGACCTCTATGAGAGGCTAAACAGGAGGGATCACGTCCACCCAGACCCTTTGGAATTTCTTTACCGATATGAAGATCCGAGAGATCGCGAGGTCGTGGGGCTTTTCGCATCGTCCCTCGCCTACGGGAGGGTAAAACAGATATTGAGAAGCGTCTCATCGGTGCTCGATGTCATGGGGCCGAGGCCGTCACAGTTTATCCTGAAATCTTCACAAGAAACTCTCATAGAATCGTTTTTGGGCTTTAAGCACAGGTTCAGCACGGGCGAGGAATTATCAATGACCCTTCTTGGGACGAAGAGGATAATTGAAAGGTTCGGTTCCCTTGAGGCCTGTTTCGTATCGGGAATGAATGATGATGACACGATCCTTCCTGCTCTCCTAAATTTTGCAAGGGAGCTCGGCTGTCCGTTTAACGGGAGGCCAAACAGCCTCGTCCCTTCCCACGAGAAGAGGAGCTCGATGAAGAGGCTCAACCTGTTTCTCCGCTGGATGGTGAGGTGTGACGACGTCGACCCGGGCGGGTGGGCAGATGTCTCCACCGAAAAGCTCATCGTCCCCCTCGACGTCCATATGATGAGGATATGCATGGGTCTGGGGATCACGAAAAGGAAGAGTGCGGATATCCGGACTGCCCTCGATATTACCGAAGCTTTCAGGAAGATATCGCCCGCCGATCCCGTAAAGTATGACTTTGCCCTCACGAGGTTGGGGATAAAGAGGGGGGAGGAATTGGATACAATTTTGGGATCGTCAGGATTGGATTCATTTATAAACCGCTGAATATATCCTTTTCATCTTATATATTTACGGGCCCTATATTTTAAAATTTAATATTATTTTTAATATATGTATTTCATTGAGATATCTATAAAAAAAGATTGAATTTTTTGAAGTAATGCTTATAATTAGTATTGAGGGTCATTATTGATCTATTTAAATTTTTTTTATCATTATGCTAATAGGCTAACAGGATAATAGGAGGAATAAAATGCGTATTTCCGAAAAGATACAGGAGGCCGACTGGAAGGCTGAAAAGCATTCCCCGGTCATAGAATGCCCCGACAAGGTAAAGGCAGACGAGTGGGTAAAGGTTGATGTGAGTCTCGGCAAGGCGATAGCCCATCCCAACACAACCGAACACCACATCCGCTGGATAGAGTGTTTCTTCTCTCCCGATGACGACAAGTTCATCTATGAGCTTGGGCGTTTCGAGTTCACATCCCACGGCGAGTCGGTTGCCGGTCCTAATGAGGGGCCCCTTTATACGAACCACGAGGTAACATTCTCCTTTAAGACGAAAAAGCCCGGCACACTCCACGCACTCTCTTCCTGCAACATTCACGGGCTCTGGGAATCGGAAAAGAGGGTGGAATTGGGATAGTGTTGTTTAGAAATGATAACTAACCGACTTATACAGAAACAGATGAAAGGGGGATCTTAGATGAGCAATGAGAAATTAATAGGGATCCTCAAAAACAAGAGGAAAGCAATATTGGATCTCTGGCTGACTGATTTCAAAAGCACCAGAACCCTGAGGATAATGGAGGGTTTTGACGAGGCGAAGTTGAAGAAGCTGATGGCCGATGTGTTGGACGGATTCGAAGAGATGATGTCCAGGGGGCTCTCCAAGTACAGGATATGCATCGATTTTACGAAGATCGGGGATTATTTCTTCGAAGATCGTTTCGCCCTCCACGATATCATAAGTGCCCTCACCCTCTTAAAGAAGGTCATTATGGAGGTGGTCACATCAGAGGGCTTTTTCACTACGGCTTTTCAACTATATCAGCTCCAGGAGTTGAACAACAAGGCCGTCCTCTATTTCGACAGGGCCGTTTACTATTCGGCGCTCGGATATGAGGAAACCTTAAAAGAACTCATGGAAGACAAGGGGATTCAGGGAAAGCTGAAGAAGTTTTTCGGGTCAAGCGAGGGGAGAATAAAGCATATAGAGGCTTGTGTTATCGAACTGGATAAAGAGGAAGGATAAAAACGGTTTTATTAAATAATCTTTTGTTCCAATAAAAGATATGGATGATAAAATAAAAGCTGAGATGAGGGAGGCCTTCATTGGTGAGGCCAAGGCCAATCTGAGACTCAGGCTATTTTCCGAAAAGGCGAAAGAGGAGGGCTATCCCCAGATAGCCAAGCTCTTTTCCGTTATCGGCTTTTCTGAGCAGATCCACGGGACTCGCGTATTGAGATACCTCAGGGAGATCGGGACTACCGAGGAGAATCTCAAAGAGAGCTTCGAGTCGGAGACGAATGTCGCAAGTCACGCCTATGGCGAGTTCACCGAAGTGGATCTGCTGATCTGGCGGCGCGAG
>CAZDOD010000230.1:0-2884 GCA_964506935.1 uncultured Thermodesulfobacteriota bacterium
AAGAGGGGAAACCAGGAGATAGGCTCGACACATATTCTGGCGTCGCTCCTCGCTCAGGGAGACGGCGTCGTAATCCCAATTCTCAAAAAACTCGGTATAAACATCGATACGATATCACGGGGGGTAGATGAATTATTAAGACAGCTCCCCGTCGTCGAGGGCTCTGGGGCGGGGGAGCCATATATATCCCGTGAGCTTAAGAGTGTTCTCGATAAATCCTTTTCGATAGCCGATTCACTTTCCGATGAATATGTCAGCACCGAGCATCTCCTTATGGCAATGGCGGCGGATTCCGAAAGCTCCGTCTCTCGGATACTCACCGAAAACGGCGTGAGCAAAGATGCGGTGCTAAAGACCCTCGTCGAGATTCGCGGAAACCAGCGTATCACCGATCCCGATCCGGAGGGGAAATATCAGGCCCTCGAGAAGTATGCGAGAGACCTGACCGAGCTCTCCCGCAGGGGAAAGCTTGACCCCGTAATCGGGAGGGACGAGGAGATACGGAGAGTGATTCAGGTGCTTTCGAGGAGGACGAAAAACAACCCCGTCCTCATAGGGGAGCCGGGGGTGGGAAAGACGGCGATTGTCGAGGGTCTCGCCCAGCGGATCGTTTCGGGGGACATCCCTGAAACCTTAAAGGACAAGCGCCTTGTGGCACTCGATATCGGAGCGCTTATTGCCGGAGCCAAGTACCGAGGCGAGTTCGAGGATAGACTCAAAGCCGTCCTCAAAGAGGTCACATCGTCTGAAGGTAAGATAATCCTGTTTATTGACGAGATGCACACGGTCGTCGGGGCGGGTGCTGCGGAGGGGGCGATGGACGCATCGAATATGCTAAAACCCGCACTCGCGAGGGGAGAGTTACACTGCGTCGGCGCCACGACCCTAAACGAATACCGAAAATATATCGAGAAAGACCCGGCCCTTGAGAGAAGGTTTCAGCCCGTTATGGTAAGGGAGCCTTCGCTCGAAAACACGATCGCTATCTTAAGGGGATTAAAAGAGAAGTATGAGGTGCACCACGGCGTCAAGATCCAGGATTCGGCCCTGATAGCCGCGGCGACGCTGTCGGCCCGATACATTACCGACCGCTTTTTGCCCGATAAAGCAATCGACCTCGTTGATGAGGCCGCATCGAAACTACGAATCGAGATAGACTCGATGCCCACCGAGATCGACGAGATAGACAGGAAAATAATGCAGCTTGAGATCGAGAGGCAGGCCCTGAAGAAGGAAAAGGACAAGGGGTCTCAGGATAGGCTCACCAAGATTGAGGGGGAGCTTTCCGATCTCCGCGAGAAATCCGATGCCCTGAAGGTCCACTGGCACGGCGAAAAGGAGATCATAAAAAATATACAGGAGCTTCAGGGGAAGATCGAAGAATCCAAGATGGAGGCACAGAGGGCCGAACGGGACGGAAATCTCGATCGCGCAGCCGAGCTGCGTTACGGCGTCCTTATGGAGCTACAAAAGGGGCTTGACACTGAGAGCAAAAAGCTCTTGGAGATACAGAAGGACCATAAAATGCTGACCGAAGAGGTGGATGCCGAGGACATCGCCGGGGTCGTCTCGAAGTGGACGGGGATTCCGGTTTCGAGGATGCTCGAGGGGGAGGTCGAAAAGCTCCTCGGCATGGAGGATCGCCTCAAGATGCGCGTGGTCGGCCAGGGCGACGCAATCCACGCGATATCCGACGCTATCAGGAGGGCGAGGGCGGGCCTGTCCGACCCGAACAGGCCGATAGGCTCTTTTATCTTTCTCGGGCCGACGGGCGTGGGCAAGACCGAGCTTACGAGGGCCCTTGCCGAGTTTCTGTTCGATAGCGACCGCGCGATGATAAGGATCGACATGAGCGAGTTCATGGAGAAGCACTCGGTTTCGAGGCTCATAGGGGCGCCTCCGGGGTATGTCGGATATGAAGAGGGTGGATATCTCACCGAGGCGGTGAGGAGGAGGCCATATTCCGTTATTCTATTTGATGAGATCGAAAAGGCCCACCCCGACGTCTTTAACGTCCTGCTACAGATATTGGACGACGGAAGGCTCACCGACGGGCAGGGACGTACCGTGGATTTTAAAAACAGCGTTATAATTATGACGAGCAACATCGGGAGCTCGTATATCGTAGAGCTCTCCGAAAAAGACCCCGATAAGATGAGGGAGAGCGTGATGGGTGTCCTCAAGAGCACGTTTCGGCCCGAGTTCTTAAACCGCATAGACGAGATCATCTTCTTTAACGGTCTCGATATCGAGAACATCAAGGATATCGTCAAGATTCAGGTCGAGCATGTGAAGGCACTCCTTGTTGATCGGAAGATCGGCCTCGAATTGACCCCCGCCGCGATGGAGCTCCTAGCAAATGAGGGATTCGATCCAATGTACGGCGCGAGGCCGCTAAAAAGGGTCATCCAGAAGGAGGTACAGAACCCGCTCGCCACAAAGATACTCGAAGGGGAGTTCATGGAGGGCGACACCGTGGTATGCGATGCGAAGGGTGGGAAGATGGCCTTCAGGAAGAAGTGAGTTTAAAAGGCTGCTCCATAAGGGGCATATGTGAAAAAGGGGCGTCGGGATATATCCGAGGCCCTTTTTTATTTCATATCATAATAATATCTGTCTCTTTGTCCATATTAAACCTTTCTAACTATTTTCTTGACAATTGATACATATCCTGATAGTCAATTCATAAAAAACCACATCTACTTTCAATTAAAAATTTACAATACCTATTAGGTGCTGAACCTCTTTGCTCTTGCTAGTGTTAAAGTTGAAGTTCTTTCGGGATTTTATCTTTAGTTATGAGGATAATAGATGGATAAACATACAAAATATTTCATAACATCGGCTGTACTGACTTTTCTTGCTTTGTCTACCTTCGCTATTT
>CAZDOD010000230.1:2894-4086 GCA_964506935.1 uncultured Thermodesulfobacteriota bacterium
GCTATTTTCAGACTGAATTATCTGGAAAATCCACTTTTCGAATTACTGTTCATACAAAATCTGGGTATATATTTCTCAAAGATTATAATAATAGCTGTTATTTTAGCTCTTATTTTTGGGATAAGGGGAAGCCTAAAGGCAAGAATAGTCTGGATGGGGATACTTTTTGAATTACTATATTTATCTTTTAACGTTTTTATATATAACTTCTATTACCACTATCCTAAAGGACCTTCTGAATTTGAACCTATGAGCACCACATACTTTGATCCTGTAAATATTATCATAATTATACTTATTACATTATCTGTAATATATAACTTTAAGGCCATTAATATTAAAGAAACATGTTTAAAATTTTCCGAAAAAGTTCCTTTGAAGACTACTGCTGTTTTCCTTTTGTTTGTTATTATGTTGTTGATTGGAATAAGACCTTTTAATCAAGAAGGCATAAGTATTAAGCAGTTGATTTCTTTCATGATGTTGGCAAATAATCTTTTAATAGCATCCTATATTGTAGTGTTTTTAATGTTAATTTTTAATAAAAAGCACAGTTATATTTTTGCTCCTATTTTATTGATACTTTTTTCAATAAGGTGGTTCAGTAAAATAGAATACTTTATTATTACACATTCATATGGAGAATACCGTTTTTACGAAGACCTAATAGGATTTGCTAATAAGATCATTTATGGACTTATGGATTTTTTTGGAAGGAAAATAATTTACACCCCGTCAATTCTGTCGTTCTTATTGGCATTTATTTTTCTTATATATCTTAGGGAAAATGACTCTGACAGTATTGCCGAAGAGATCTTGGAGAAAAGTAAAGCTAAAATTAAAAATTTTATAAGATGGATATTTATACCCCAAAGTACTAATAAGATAATTATTGACAATTATTTGAAAGACTTAATCAATGAAATGAACGGAGTCATATACATCCTGTGCGTCAAAGTAAAGAAGAGCCGCAAGATAGCTGTCGGCAGCCTCGGATCTGTTTTTTTTAAAAAGGGGACGTATCTATACATCGGCTCGGGAGGGAAAAATCTTGTGGCGAGGGTCGAAAGGCACATGAGTGATGAAAAGAAGATCAGATGGCACATAGACTATCTATTAAGAGAGCCCAATGTTAATATTAATATATCGAGAGTTTACGTCCGAAAAGGATCGAGGGAGGACGAGTGTGAGA
>CAZDOD010000231.1:0-4077 GCA_964506935.1 uncultured Thermodesulfobacteriota bacterium
ATACCTGTAGTAATTATAACTTCGGTTACTGATCCCAAAATAAAAATGAAATGCCTTTTTATGGGGGCGTCTTATTTTATGATTAAACCAGTTATGAAAATTTCCGATACGAGTACTTCTTATCCTCATTTGGATTTCTTTATTGAAGAGCTCTCATATTATATTTGGAACGTTATAAGAATGAGAAAAAACTTTTTTGAAAAAGAAGAGGTAACTTTTGCAGAGGATGAAATCATAAATTATTTGCTGGCAGATGAAAAATTTTCATCAGGAAGTGAAAGAAGCATATTTAATGCAAATATCTTAATTGTTGATGATGAACCGGAGATAAGAAAGGCAATTAAGGATTATCTGGCACAGGAAGGATTTTTAAATATTGATACTGCTGAAAATGGTGAAGAAGCGATAAAAAAGTTCAAGGGGAAAAGGCACGACGTCATTATTGTTGATATTGTTATGCCAAAAAAGAACGGTATCGAAGTATTAAAGGAAATAAAGGCAAGGTCACTAAGCTCTCAAGTAATTATCATTACCGGTAACGCAGATAAAGATTCTGCTATTGCCGCCGTAAAATTAGGTGCCTTCGATTATATTGAAAAACCTTTTGACTATGGTTTAATTACCAAGGTAATAAAAAGAGCATCAGAAAAGAAATTATTGCTCGAAAAACTGGATTAAAATGCATTCCTTGAAAAAGTCACATTTGTAAGATTTTTAAGGGAGATACCTGTAAGCAACATATTGAGAGATCATCGCAAATTTCATTGAGGAGTAAAAAAGATGGTTCGAGAGATCAAACTGGGCGAATTTCTGGTAAACAACAAGATTATCACAAAAAGTGAATTGGAAAGAGCCCTGGATTACCAGAAGGAACACGGTGGGAAGTTAAACGAGATTCTCGTCAATATTAAAACTATTTCGGAGGATAGGCTTTTAGCGGCGCTTAGATACCACCTCGGGATCCCTGTCATAGATATGGATAAAATCACCGTAAATGAAGACATCATACGTCTAATGACAAAGGAGCTGGCGAAAAAGCATAAAGCAATCCCAATTAAGATACAGGAAGTTGACAAAAAGAAAAGCCTATTTGTTGCAATGTCTGATCCCCTTGATCTAAATGCTATAGCGGATATAGAATTTAAAACTGGTTTAAAAATACAGACCGTGCTCTGTTCTGAAGGAGATATTCTAATGTCACTTGAGCGTTATTATGGTGTTGATCAATCTGATGTAGCTGTTGAAGATAGTGATGAAATAGTTCGTAAAACGCCGACAGAAGAAACGAAAGAAGAATTTAGATTGATCAAAGAAGCTTCAAAATTCTTGCAAAAAAAGGTCGGGCAGGAATTAGATATAGATTCATACTATTCAACATTGAGTAAAGAAAGGGAGTTGATAAGAGCAATGATAAAAATTCTCATAAAAAAGGGAATTATTACTCCCGATGATCTCAAAGGAGAGCTCACCGTTAAATAAAAGAATTGGTATAAAAGAAATTTAAATATATGAGGTAAAAAAATGAATATCCTAATAATCGATGACGATCCCGGTGTCAGAAAGTATCTTGAGGAAGTCATGGGCCTCATGGGGCATTCTGTTGTAAGCTTTGAAAATGGATACGATGCCATTGACTACGTGAGAGAACATGGAGCTAGCCTTGCATATATTGACGCGAAATTGCCTGGGATCGATGGCTTTCAAACACTCAAAAAGATACGGGAAATCGATCCAAAGGTATCAGGTGTCATGATTTCCGGAAATGCGGTTGATGATCTCCTCGAAGTCCCGACAAAAGATGGAATATACGTAAGCCTCACAAAGCCTTTTGACATAGAGCAGATTGAAGAAATAAATAAGGCATATGAGAATATTAGAGGACCTCTGGAGTTTATCTATGATAATCCCTATGGATTAGACACTGAAAAGTTGATCCGGGCGAAAATCCTTATCGCCGACGATGAAAAGGAAATTATCAATGTATTATCGGATTTTCTGAAGTCTGAGCACTTTACAAATCTCGATACGGCATCTGATGGTGATGAAGCTATATCAAAATTCAACAAAGGAAAGCACGATTTGGTGATTACTGATATTGTAATGCCTAAAAAGAGCGGTATCGATGTATTGAGACATGTCAAGGCAGTTTCTCCCAACTCCCAAATAGTTATTCTCACCGCAAATGCAAATAAAGATTCGGCAATTACGGCCGTCAAGCTCGGTGCATATGATTATATCGAGAAGCCATTTAATCTCGAAATAATCTCAAGAATTGTTAAACGTGCCATTGAAAAGAAACTCCTCCTTGAGAGGGACCGTGTTGAAGAATAGGCCAGTTATCGCAATCAGCACGATCCTTATCGCTGATGATGAAAAAAATACTGAATACTCATAAAGATCGCAGGTAGCAGACAATCGAAACCCTTGACAGATTAAAGGGCTTGTGTTAATTTTGGCTAAACTTTAATTATGGATTCAATAAATTGCGTTATACAATATATGATACCCCGGTTCTGAGCTTTTTCCTGCAAAGGATATCTCTGTTTATTCTCGGAATCTTTGGATGGCGCCTTGAGGGGAAGCTTCCGGACATCCCCAAATTCGTGGCGATTGCCACGCATACCTCCAACTGGGATTTTCCCGTCACGTTGCTCCTCGCCTTTGCGTTAAGGATAAAGATAACCATACTTGGAAAAGACAGCCTGTTCTGCTGGCCGTTTGGTTCGCTTTTCAGGTGGTGTGGGGTCATTCCAATTGACCGCACAAAGTCCTCGAATATAGTTGAAAGGATGATACAGGTCTTTCGAGACAGCGAAAAGCTGGTTTTGGTGGTTACTCCCGAAGGGACGCGTAAAAAGGTAAAACATTGGAAGACGGGATTTTATTATATCGCAATGGGCGCCGATGTCCCGATTGTGCTCGCCTTTATCGATTATAACAGGAAGGCCGGCGGGATAGGCCCAATGATTACCCCGACCGGAGATATTGAGGCGGATATTGAGGTGATCAAATCCTTTTATGCAAATATAATTGAGAAATACCCTGAAAAATCGGGAAAGGTCAAGATTAGGTTTAAGAAAGCGATGGGGAATTAGATCGGGGTAATTTGCGAACTATATGGGAATTTTATAAGGTCTTTCAGGCCTGCCCCCCCTCAGTCCACCGTCCTCCTGAATTTGCGGTTCATGGCGAGGATGAAGAGGACACCGAATACAATCTATATAGATAGCGACATGAGTAAAAAAATAGGGGGGGAAGAAAACCCCCCCGTAATCATCAAGTAATTTTCCCCTTATTCCCCAACTTTTTCAAGACAGCATTTAACCAGATAGAGTCTTCCGTCCTCATCTCTTACAAAATAGTTGTTATAGGGCTCGGCCTCGATACTATTGAATGTCCCCGATTTTTCCACCATCTTGTAGGTTTCAAGCGGAATGTCTTCAAGCGTGTCGAGGTCTCCGTCGGTATCGCCGACGAGGGTGATGGCGTCGTTGAATCTCTCAACATTTTTAACAAAGAGGATGGTTTTGTCGGAAAATCCGGAAAGCGTTGTGGCGAGCGGGCTTTCGTCCCTCACATAGAAGTAGTGATCTCCCGTTACCTCGATGCCTCCGTTGATAATGTAGTAGGATTCGGTCTCGGAGGTTTCCGTGTCGACGATCTCGGATGACGAGGCCTTATTTTCCTCTTTATCGTAGGACATCACTAGATCGCCCTTTGTGATCTCCCTTATTGTTTTGGAGCTTCCGTCTGCCATAAGGACGATGGTATCGGGGGCGAAGCAAATCTTCTGCTTTAGTTTCATGCTACCCAGTCCGAATTTCTTGATTTCCTTATAGCGATTTTCTGATATCCTGATGTTCTTCTTCGCGTCGGATATCTCGTCATCGGGTGCGGTTTTGGGGCTCGTTGGTACCGAGTATGGGACGGAGCCGTCCACAAGGATGGGCTCGCCGGTGCCCCATTCGGACGGGCTTCCTCCCGGGATGTCACCGGTACCCCATTCGGAGGGGCTTCCTCCCGGGACGGAGCCGTCCACAAGGATGGGCTCGCCGGTGCCCCATTCGGACGGGCTTC
>CAZDOD010000232.1:0-244 GCA_964506935.1 uncultured Thermodesulfobacteriota bacterium
CGAGACGCCCAGGTCTTGAGCACATTCCAAAAAATATCTCGCCGAATCGAAATCGAATACAAATGTCTGCATCTGGGCGATGAGAATCAGGCATACGGGTTTCAGTGAGGGGTCGAGATCTGATGCCTTCAGCAGGGCAGCGGAACCGCACACGACTGCGTTTGTGAGTTTTTCGGCATTGGTTTCATCGAATATTGTAGACTTAGACTGTTCAATCAATACCTCGTAGTAGCCTGACGCCATT
>CAZDOD010000232.1:254-4024 GCA_964506935.1 uncultured Thermodesulfobacteriota bacterium
CTTCCCCGCTCGTATAGAGTATCTCTGCACTCGACGTGTTGCATTCGCAGTGTTTTATGACGCTATTTATTTCTTCAGGCGACCATAAAATTACGTCTTTAGAAAGAGATACGGACACGAAGACCATAAGTAACAAAACCAGCATCACAGAAAATTGAATACTTTTTTTCATCTTTCATGTTTCCTCAAAGATCAGAAAAATTTACGGGACTATAAAAGCTATCTATATAGATAATAAGGCAATTTTGGTGCCAGAATAATCTAATTTAAGATATTTCCCTTTTTCTATTATGGGGATAATGAAGATTTTTTAATGGCTTGTGGATCTATACAGGGCGGGCTTGATTACCGAAAGGGATGGGGCTCACCAAAAGATAAATCAAAAGGAAAAGCCATCCCATAAAGGATGGCTTCCTATAAACTAATAAAGCGATTATCTCAGTCGGGCACGAGGTTTATTGAAAGGGCGTTCTATTTCCCCTTTGCAAAATCCCTCGCCATATCGACGCCCTGTTTCGGGTTAAGAGACCAGGCGTCGGCTCCCACGAAATCCCTGACGCTCTCGGTTGTCGGGCCGCCGCCGATGATGACATACCGCCCGTCCCTCAGGTTCTTCTGGGCGAGGAGATCGACCACCTCCTTCATGGAGTGAAACGTCGGGGTGATGAGGGCCGACATGGCGATAACTTTCGCGTCGACCTCACCTATCTTGTCCACGAATATCTTAGGGTCGACGTCAACGCCGAGGTCATGGACAGTAAAGCCGGAGACCTTAAAGAGGGTCGCGACGATGTTTTTGCCGATGTCGTGGATATCCCCCTTTGGCGTCCCGATTACGACCGACCCGAGGGAGGTCTCTTTTCCCTCCTTTTTCAGGAGTGGCTCGAGGACGCCAACCGCATCCTTGAAGATCTCCGCGGAGAGGATTAGATCCGAAAGGAAATATTCGCCGGTGCTGTATCTCTCTCCGACGACCTCCATCCCGGCCCTCAGCTCTTCGAGGATGGCAAGCGGCCCGGTATCTTTCCCTATCTCGACTTTCACCAACGAATCGACCTCTTCGAGGTTGAGCTCGCCCAGGGCCCTTGCGATCTCTCCCTTGGGCATATCTATCGCCGCTTTGGTTATCTTCTCTTCGGGTTTGGGCTTTATCTCCTTCGCCTTTTTCCCCCGGTAGTTCTTTCCGGTCTCGACCATCGCTCTCAGGTTTTCGGGTTTTACGTCTATCGGGCACTCGCAGCCGGTCGTCAGCATGAAGCCCCCGCCGTCGCCCACTTCGTCGATCAACCGCTTGCAGTAGGCCTCGACCTCGTCGGGCTTTCCGATGGAAAGCAGTGCCGCAGGGACGTCACCGCTGATACACATGTGTCCACCCAAGACCTCTTTCGCCCGGAAGATGTCGGTCGTCCCGTCGAGGTCACAGACGCATTTCCCCTTGGGGAGTTGTTTGAAATAGGGGATGTTCATCCCCCAGTCGGTGTCGAGGTGGAGCCATGGGAGTATCCCCTCGGCCACGAATGCGTCGACATATCGTTTTAGGAATGGCCACTCGAAGCGCTCAAAGATGTCGGTCCTGTAATAGAAACCGGAGCCCCGCTCCAGAACGATAAACGCCATCATGTTGCCGTTGTTCTTGCAGACCTGGACGGCATTTGCGATAAAATCATCACACGACGCCTTCATCGCCGCCTCCACCTTGTCGGGTATCTCCCTTAGGTCCTTCGTGAATTCTGTGAGCGTCCGGGATAATGAAAATGCCATGAGGACCGAGTCAACGGCGACGCCGAGAAGGATCGGGACGCCATCGTCTTCGCAGAGCTTCATGTCGTCCAGATAGAATTGATTTGAGAGGGTCTGCATCATCTTGAACTTCTCGAGCGATTTTCCGCTCATCCTCTCGTAATTCTCGTCCCAGAAATTGTTCCATCCCGAGTCCGCGATGATGTCGTAATCTTTCCTTGTGAATAGCTCCCTCTCGTCAATTTGGTAGAGGTCGTCCTCGCCGAGCTGTTTCCCCGGTATCAGGTTCCTTACCGGCGCCGAGCAGTTTTTCCCGGGGAGCATCGGATAATAGAAATTCGGCTTCGAGGCGACGTCGTATCCGAACTCCCTAAAGCACCAGATCATCGCCTCCCTCGCCTTGTCGTGGTTGCGCCAGGCCTCCCCCTGGGTTATCCCGTAGAGCCTCGCCGCCGCCGTAACGATAATCGGAAATACGGGGTGTCTATCGACATCCTTAATTGAAATTGCAGCTTCAATACGATCCAGGGTCTTCATGGTCTCGTCTGTCATAATAGAGATCTCCTTTCTGAGATTTTTTTCAACGTCTTTCGGGCACTAGATGGGCGGGCAGTGAAGGCGCCTCTATTCATATGTATTTTGATTGGAAAGATCAAATTTATCATCTATAATGGCGAAATTCCTCCACTATTCTATATCGAAAGGCACCTGTTTACACACAAAAGATGTCCCGAATCAAACTTTACACCCAGATTTACGTAGATACGATGTATAGTCCTATTCCTTTGAGTATTTTTCGACTAGGACGTACTTTGTCGCCTTTCCCGTTACGGTCCTTGGGATATTATCTGTGAAGATGACCCTCTTCGGCGCCTTGAAGTGTGCGATCTTCTCCCTAGTGTACTCTATGATTTCATCTGCCGTAACTTCGGTCTTCGGGTTTTTCACAATAACCGCTGTAACAAGCTCTCCCCATTTCTCATCGGGGAGACCGATGACGGCGCAATCCAAGACCCCCTCGTGGGCCATGAGGACGTCCTCGACCTCCACGGCGAAGACGTTCTGGCCGCCCGAGATGATCATGTCCTTTTTCCGGCCCGAAAGGAAGAGAAATCCGTCCTCGTCAAACCTTCCGAGATCTCCGGTGTGAAACCAGCCGTCCTTGAACATCTCATCTGTCTTCTCATCATTCTTAAAATATCCCGTCGTTACTGCGGCGCCCCTGCCGATAATCTCGCCAACCTCACCCGTAGGCACGTCTTTTCCCTCGGCGTCGATGATACGAACGTCTGAGCCGAAATACAGCGTTCCCACCGATTCCGGCTTCTTTTCTTTATCGGCGGGGTTCATCTGGGTGAGGATGCCGCTTTCCTGCAGGCCGTAGTACTCGTAGATATTCGGGCATATCTTCTTTTTGACCTGCTGTTGCAGGCTGGTGGGGAAGGGGGCGGCGGCAAATACCAGAGCCCTCAGAGACGAGAGGTCGTATTTATCGAAATCGGGCATATTCAGGACGATGTTTGCGATAGTGGGTACCCAGTTTGAGATCGTGACCTTTTCGTCCTGTATCTGTTTTAATATGAGTGACGGATCGAATTGGTGGATAACATTTCTCGCCCCCGTGATGATGCCGATTGCGCTCCATGCGAAGCCGACCCTCCCGAAGATCGGAAAGACGGTTAGGATGACATCTTTTGACGTGACGTCGTGGGCCATGGCCATGATCGGCCCTGCGGCCGCATTGTTGTACTGGGTCAGGAGATATGCCTTCGGAAGTCCGGTCGTCCCGGAGGTCAAATTCAAATACTGGTAGTCCTCCTCGCTGACCTCGACGTCGGGCTCCTCCTTCAATGATTTTTCAACCAGGTCTTCGTAGGATTCGGCGAAATCGGGGATGTCGTCTCCGAAGCATATGTACCGTTTTATCTTCGGGAGGTCCTTTTTTATATTAGAGATTAGTTCGGAAAAATCATGTCCGAAGATGATGTTTTCGGCGTCGCAGAAGTTCATGAGCTCGGTCATCTCGGCCG
>CAZDOD010000233.1:0-4019 GCA_964506935.1 uncultured Thermodesulfobacteriota bacterium
ACGAGAATTTGTCCGCATTCGCCGGGCGCCTAGTCAGTCTCTCGGATGTAGGTTACGTGAAGCCATTGACCTTTCTTGGCGAAGGCGGCATGAAGATATTCAGGGACGACATCTGGGGAGGGCTAAAGTTTCCGTTCCAGGCCGACCACAAGGCCTACAAAAGGCTCGGCTACTACGATTTCCCCCACAAAGACTACAAGTACAGGATCGGTAGCAGGGTCTTGATGCTTTTAACAAAGATCCCCTTCATGCGCGAAGAGATCTACAAAAGGCGGATGAAAGATGAGATGATAAAATCGCTTGCGAGGGTCGCCAACGGGTCGTAAAAGTTAGTTGTCTTGTAATGATGATTTTTTGGAGTGTAGTTATGGTTCATATTAATCAGGAAACGTGTAAAAAATGCGGGCTCTGCGCAAAGGCGTGCTCGGCGAAGATAATCACAAAAGTCGACGGGAAATATCGTGTAACGCCGCTACCAGACTGGGAGTGCTTCGAGTGTGGGCTTTGCATGGCCGTGTGCCCCACGGAGTCGATAAAGGTCCCGAGCCTAAAATACAAAGACATGCCCTTAATCCCGCGTGCTAAAATGAATTTTGATTCCTTTTTCAACATGATCCTCCCCCGCCGCTCGATAAGGAGCTACAAGAAAGACGCCGTATCGAAGGAAATCCTGAAATCCATCACCGACGCCGCCGCCACGGCCCCAATGGGGATGCCGCCGAGCGAGGTCGAGGTCGTCGTCTTCGACAGGAGGAGCGATATAGAAAGCCTCTTAGAAAATGTTGCCAAGGGTTATGAGGGATTTTTGTCTGTCATGAAAAATCCGATAATGCGCGGGATATTCAGGTTGATATATGGGGGAACCATGTATCACACTTTGAAGTATCACGTCGTCCCCGCAGCCCGGATAGCCCTCGATTGGAGAAAGCGGGGGAGGGACTGTTTCTCATACGACGCCCCGGCGATGATGCTGTTTCACGGGAGCCCCCTCGGAGAGAGTATCGTTGAGGACTGCTGGATCGCGGCCACATACGCCTCCCTCGCCGCCCATTCCCTCGGCTTGGGTACATGCTTCATAGGGATGATACCGCCCATCATCGATCGGGACAAAAAGCTGAAGCGAAGGCTCGGGATAGCCGAGAAAAACAGGGTCATCGCCTGCCTCCTCCTCGGCTATCCAGACATCAAGTTCAAGAGGGTGATCCCGAGGAAGCTCGGCGGCGTCAGATATACCTCAAAGATAAAGAAATAGATTTTTATTCCAGCACCCATCTGCCTCCGGCGAGTTCACAAGTTGAGCTTGCCGGAGGCCTCACATCAAAGATCACACCTCCACAATTCGAGACGCAGAAATCTCTAAAGTTTCGATTGAAATCGGGATGTATATAAAGTAAAATTCTCATCTAAAATATTTTTCTTACTAAAAAGAGGATTTTTTGTACTCACTAAAACAGATCGGTGTCATCCACACCACTTTCAAAACGAAAGAAGCAACACCGATTCAGGGCGCCTTCAATCCCGACGCGGAGGGAACGGTCGAGGTGTTTCCCGAATACGCCGACGGCCTGAAAGATATCGAGACCTTTTCCCACATCTGGCTCTTCTACCTCTTTGACAGGGCGGGAGATCTCCCCCTCGTCCTTCCCGTCTTCTTGGACGACGAGCCGCACGGAGTCTTCGCCACCCGACACCCGAGCAGGCCAAACGGCATAGGGATGACGGCGGTCAGGCTAATCAGGATAAGCGGGAGAGTCCTCGATGTATCGGGGATAGATGTCCTCGACGGGACCCCGCTAATCGACATCAAGCCCTACGTCTCCCGATTTGACTCCATAGATGACGCGAGTGACGGCTGGCTCGAAGGGAAAGGAGAGCGCAAGAAACCGCCCGGCCGAGAATAGATAAAGATGGTGTAAGTGCACATTTTGTTTGACATGAATGATTTATGATCTCAAATGTAAATTTTTTATGATATAAACAGTAATTATTCAACAAAAAAATGATCTATAAAGACGAAAATGGTATTTTCAAATTTACGAAAATACCGAAAAACTATAATCAGATATATGCTCAAGCATTAGTTAAATTCCTAAATTCATTTGATCCTATATTTGAAAAAGCTCGTGATAAGTCAGAATTTGATTTCATTTTAACCTTATTAAATATTAAAGGTATTCAGCCTGTTAATTTGGATCCATTTGAAACAACACAGGATATTGTTAAAACAATTCTTGATTTTAGAAATAAATTAAGGGATTCCAGAGCTCAAATCCACGTCTCCCTATTGTTATATGGATTAATTATTGAAGCATCACTTCCGTACGAGTTGATTTTCAACCTAATAAATATAATTGGCGGCAATAGATATCAATTCAATAATTTTCCTGATAAAGAAACAAAAAAAGGATTTCGACCATTAACCCCTGGAGAAAAAATTGATAAAATAGAGGAAAAAGCTAAAAACTTAAGATTAGAAAAACACATTGAACCTTTGAAAGAAATACTTAACAGAGAAATTAGAAATGCGGTCTTCCATTCAGATTATTGTTACTTCAAAGATCAAATAGTAATTCCTAGAAGCTCAAGATCCTATAACATTGATGAAATTAAATCTCTAATAAATAAGACCTTGGCTTATTATGAAACCATAGATAATCTGAGGAAATCTTATAAGTTATCCTATACAAAACCAAAAACAATAGATGTTCCTAGTTGGTTTAGTAATGATCCCGAATTAAAAGCTGTTATTATGGTTCGAAAGAAAACAGGAGTTATTGGTCTTAAAGACAATTGGACAGAAGATCAAATTAGAGCCGGAAAAATTCAATTTAGATGTTGTACCATCTTACCTTACGAACAAAAAATGATTAAGCAAAATCCTTGCCTTGCTCTTTTTCCACCAAACAGAATTGATAGTATAAACAGTATTTTGAAAATCTTTCCTAATATAATTAGAAAACATTTATACAAAATTGCCAATAGAATTTGTTAAATAATCAAGTGGTACAATGCTTTTTAAAAAAATATTCTGATATCTTGATATCTTCATAATGGTCGAAATCCACACCAAACTCTAAAAACCCCCTCCGAAAAAAACCTTGACAAAAAAATAAGAATATAAGATTATATTTAAACTTAAAAGCAAAGGGAGAAAGAGGAAACAGGTAATGCTGTACATCAGCCTATTTATCAACAAATTAATATGAGATAGCCTATCGGGGCCCGGGCGGTCCTGTCGGCATAATTTCTCCATCTCCTTCCCGCCATAAACGAGGGGATAGCCCTTTTTTTTGTCTCCCCGTGGCCTGGAGGTGGAGGCAAGAAGGATAATCCCCCTTGCGAAAAAACAAGACAGACCAAATCTTTTTCCAAAAAGACCCGTCATCAGAAGGGAATCTTACTGCATTTTCCCCGATTCTTTTAATCTCACACAAAAAAACCACCCCTAAAAAGAAATTTGCACATAAAACTGTAAACTCCCATCCTGTTTATTTAAGGGGTTGGGGATTTTCAAACATAGACATTTTTTCAAATTTCATGAAAGGAGTTTCCTATGTCTAAGGTCACAGGCTTTTTTGCGTCCAGATGGAGAATCATCACCGTGGGCGCAATAATAGGCGTGGTTGCGACGACGCTCCAGAAGCTCGGCAATCCCCCGAACATGGGCATCTGCGTCGCCTGTTTCGAACGGGACATCATGGGCGCCCTCGGCTTTCACAGGGCCGCCGTTGTCCAGTACCTCCGCCCCGAGATCCCGGCGTTCGTCCTGGGTTCTCTGGTCGCGGCCGTCGCATTTCGCGAATTCAGGTTTCGCTCTGGGTCGGCGCCGATCGTCCGTTTCATCCTCGGGATGTTCGCCATGATCGGCGCCCTGATCTTTCTCGGATGTCCGTGGCGGGCGCTCCTTCGCCTGTCGGGCGGAGACCTTAACGCCATCGTCGGAATCGTCGGTCTGACCGTCGGGATCGCCGTCGGGGTGATGTTTCTGAAAAAGGGATATACCCTCGGGCGTGCCTACC
>CAZDOD010000234.1:0-3988 GCA_964506935.1 uncultured Thermodesulfobacteriota bacterium
CTTGATGAGTGGATCTAAAAATTCGAGGTGGTGTTTGAGTATCTCAATGATGTCAAGTGGCACAAAACCGTCTTTGATCTTTTCGGGGTCCAAACGGGCGAACATCAGCCAATCTCTTATCATCTCAAGGAGTTCGTCCAACCGCCTGTCGGCTCGAGTGAGGAGATCTCGGGCCTCACCCGTGACCTCACCCGTCATGTCCCCAAGGATTACCTCGAAATATTGCTTTACGGCAACGAGCGGTGTCTGGAGTTGGTGCGAGACAATGGAGATGAAAAATTCCTCTAGGTGCTTCTTCTCTTCTTGGAGTCGCTCCTTTTCGGCTACGAGCCTTCGCTTCTCGACGCCCCGCTCTACGATCATACGTAGTTCGGTCGGAGAAAACGGCTTCGGCAAGAAATCATAGGCCCCGCTCTTCATCGATTCGACGGCGTATTCCACTGTTGCATAACCTGTTATGACGACAAGTACGATGTTCGGGTCGATCTCGGTTATCCTTTTGAGTACCTCGATGCCGTCGATGCCAGGCATCCTGATGTCCACCAGAGCCATATCAGGCCTGAGGTTCTTCGCTTTTTCGACCCCTATCAGCCCGTCCTCGGCAAGCTCCACCCGATAGCCCTCGTCAGAGAGAATATCGGAACACGCCTCACGCATGATCTCTTCGTCCTCGATCACAAGGATGATCGGCTGCTTTTTGACATCATGGGGATTTGAAGGATTATCTCTAACTACCAATTCTGGAAGCCTCGAAATTGACTCTTTTATTAATTCAAAGTATAAATTTGCTGTGTCTTGTTTATATATTAATTGATTTTTTGACCTTCCTCTTTGTTTACACACCCATGCGACACATAAGATTTATTATGCCGCAGTTTGACTCAATCAATATTATAATGTATCTATAAGCAATATCTATAAAAATCTATAAAAAATGTCTTTTTTTTATGGCCTGAGCCTCCAATTTACCTTATCTTTTCAGAATATTTATATCATTGATACAATACCTCTTCAAGCCCAAAACACAATATCAATGGAATCTACACAACTTTTTTTTGCCTTTTTTGTAGATTACATAACCGTCTCATCACAAAATTCTTAAATCGTATTTGTCAATATATCTCTCTTTTTAAAAAAACAGCTACTTTTAACCCTCTCCGATCGGCAGACGGATTATGAATGTAGTCCCCTTGCCCAGCTTACTCTTTACCTGTAACGTCCCCTTGTGTTTCTCGATGATGCTGTAGGTTATGGCTAGCCCCAGTCCCATTCCCGACACTTTTGAGGAAGGGTCTTTTGTAGTAAAAAACGGCTCAAACACACTGTTCAGATTCTTTTCCGGGATGCCCGGACCGCTGTCCGATATCGTTATCTCAATTGATTTTGGCCCTTGAAGGATCGATGATGTGGTTAGCTTTATCTTCCCCGAACCGTCCATGGCCTCTGAGGCGTTTAGCAGTATATTCATGAAGACCTGTTCGAGTTGAGATTTGTCGGCAATTACGGGTGGTATTGAGTCGTCGAATTTTTTTGTTATTTCGATGTTGTGAAAAAGCCCCTGTTGATCAATAAGCTCAATAACATTCTGTATTACGGTGTTAACATCGGTGGGGAGGAAGTTTGTCTTTGATGGGCGGGAGAAGTTGAGTAGCCCCCTGACCGTATCCTTGCATCGGGTGGCGGATTGCAAGATCTTTTCGATGTTGGATCGCATCGGATCGCCTTTGGGGATTTTTTCGAGGAGTAGGTTGGCATAGACGAATATCCCCCCGAGGGGATTGTTGATCTCGTGAGCTACCCCCGCGGCAAGCTTACCCAGAGACGCCATCTTCGCCGACTGGAGCATCTGTTCTTCACGCCTTCGCATCTCGGTCATGTCGATGACGAGTACCTGATACCATATCCCGGACCTATCCCTGTTTACATGGGCCGTCAAGAGCACGGTTATGGGCTGGCCGTCTTTCCTTTTGAAGTTGACCTCGTAGTCCTTGACATATCCGTCTCTTTCGACTATTTCCTGGAATTTGAGGCGGTCGGCCGGATCGACATATAGTTCAAGAGAGATATCCAATGACAGAAATTCTTTCTTATCCTGATATCCGAGCATGTCCATGATAGTCTGGTTGCAGTCCAAAAACCTCCCTTCCCGGCTGCTGAAGAAGATCCCCTGGCGTACGGTCTCAAAAAGGGTGTGAAACTTATCATCCGTCTCTAAGAGCTCCTTTTGAGCCTTCATCAGTTCCCTGAGGTCGTAGAAGATGCCTACGGTGGCGACTTCATTCCCGTTGTGATAGATCATCGCTCCCGAAAGGATGACCGGAATATGCTCTCCGCTTTTAGATATCCCGATGAATCGCTGAGACAAGAGCTTCCCCTTGCCGCCGAATTCTTTGTCCCGTAGTCTTCTCATGATCTCTTTCGCCGTGCCGGGGGGGTAGAGGTCGACTGCATTGATCTTGCCAATTGTTTCCTCGGCCTTGTATCCGAGCAACTTCTCGGCCCCTTTATTGAAGATGATGATGTTTCCCTTCATGTCGGCGGCGATGATGCCGTCATAGGAACTCTCGATAAGACTTGAGAGGAATTCGTTGGATTCGCGAAGCTCCCTCTCCATGGAGATCGTCTCACTTAACTTTGCGACTATAAAGCCGACGATAAAAAACATCACGGCCCGGGGAAAATCATCCGTGGACAGATGTTCCCTAAAGAAGAAGTTGCTTAAAAGCAAAAAAACAGATAGGAATATCGCTACTACCAATCCCTTTCTTTTCCACCAAAGGGCAGCCAAAATTATCGGGATATAGAAGAAGTGTGTGAAGATCGTACCGACTTTGAGGACCATATGGAAATAATATGTGAGAAGACAACTGACGGCCAAAAGGATGGCCATTACGAGAATTTTCAGCCTGTTCTTTTTGATTTTAAGGTTGTTATCATTCATGTTTAAATGAATGACCTGTGTCCTGAAAAAACTTGTGTTATCTTTTCTCATGGTTTTTTCGCTATCTCTTGAAATATATCTGAAAAATCAATCAAATAATTATACTCTATCTTTTTTGATTGATAAAGATATTTTTGAATGGCATCCGTATTGTATCGAGACTTAAACGGCCTTTCTGATCTCTCGTGAGCTAAAAAACTGTCATGAATAAGGCCGACATTTAAAATTGTCAGCTTTGGAACTTGGTGTCTACCCGATTTTATAAAAAATGCTTTATTTATTACCAAGAGATGGAAGAGGTTTTAATCCTGATTCGTTTAGCTTTAAAAGGTTTTATGGTATATTATGCAATCTATATAATCCAATATCTTTAGGTTTCTACATAAAGAGCGGATATCCCTTTAGATATTATCTTTATTTTAAGCAATCTAGAACAAAAAAATTCTTGACAGAAAGAGGGAACCCTGTTAAAATTGGAATGAATGAGAAATCATTCATTTACGGTCTATTTGATATGATGTAAGTAAGGGGATTAGGGATATAGCTCTCCATAGCTGTTGTCTTAGATGGTAATGTTTCATTCATCATAAATTGTGGAGAGTTTTGATAAGAAGGGAGAAAAAATTTTTGGTCTAATAATGAATGAACGCTCATTCATTATACCCATCCAGGAGTTCTCTGAGAGAGTCATTTGCAGATATTGGATCATGTGAGAGAATCTGGATTTGAAAGAGGGGAGAGAATAGTAACTATTTTGAGATATATATAATGGAGCTTGATAAAGGAGGTTTATATGTCAAGAGAAACGGTATGTTTAAGTTCCAATTGTGAAGAAGTATCGGAAGCTGAACTCCTTAAAAGACTCGATGAGGTTTTGAAAGATTATCGAGGGAAGCCCGGGGCCCTGATCCCTGTTCTTCAGATTGCTCAAGGGATATTCGGTTACCTGCCGGAGGTCGCTCTCAAGCGTATTTGTCTGGCACTCGATAAATCATACAGTGAAGTTGCAGGAGTGGTAGGATTTTATTCGTTCTTCTCCAGAGAGCC
>CAZDOD010000235.1:0-3982 GCA_964506935.1 uncultured Thermodesulfobacteriota bacterium
GGTGGCGGTGAAGGGATTTGAACCCCTGACACTGCGGATATGAGCCGCATGCTCTAACCAACTGAGCTACACCGCCTAGAAGCTCAATTCGTAAATCAAAACCCCGCTTGTTGCCGGCACCAGCGCCGTCATCTCGAACGAGAATACCACGGCCACGACCAGCTCGTCGATCCCGTCGGAATCCACGTCTTTAAGCTGATAATCGGCCACGTATCCGTCTATGATCCGTGAGCGCCAGTTCTCCGACATGTTCAGCCCGTCCCATGCAAGGTTGTATATCTCGCTCGTCTCATATAGCCTGAACCTCGGCATGAGGTTCATGGTCTTGGAGATGTTTTTATTTACGAGCACCTCAAAGAGGCCGTCGTGATTAAGATCGGTAACGAATACCCTGCCGTTGATATATACCTCGCCCTCTTCTGCGGAAGCGTCTCCTCCCGAGGTCTTCTTCTCTTCCTTTTCCCTTGTATCGAAGTAATTAACGACACCCCCCCAGTAATCCCCGCTCGTCCATTTATAGTCACCGTCCGCCGATACAATCTTGAGGTGGTTCGAGTCGTCAACCCTTACGACCTCAGGCTTTCCGTCGTAATCTATATCGACCGGAAGCGTCGTGCCGTAGATATTTGAGCCGGCGGGGAAGTTCATCGCCTGTGCTACATCATACTCCCCGTTCTTATATTCCACGCTAAAGATACCGCCGTAAAAGGGCTCGCCCACTCCCATCTTCTGGGCGAGGAGCATGGGCTTTTTGTTGGGGAGCTTAAACGACCTGAAGTAGAGGGATATATTTTTGTCTATCCTCACAAACTCACGGCTCTTGGGATCGTACTCGATAACAAAAGACCTGAGTCTCCCCTTATCGACGTTGGTGATGAAGATCTCTTCAATCCCGTTTCCGTTGAGATCGAGGATATCCAAAGTCAAGAAGTTATTGATGGGACGTCCCGAAAATTCGGCGAAGAGCTCGAACTCTTCCTTGCCCCTCTTGTATGCCCATAGGTCGTTTTTATCGATGATGACCGTCTCGTTCATCCCGTCGCCGTCGATGTCGCCCACGTCAACGCCCTTGATCTGAATCTCCCAGAACGGGCTCTTCCTGAAATCTGTCTTTGACATGAGGTCCCTCGTGGCGAAGATGAAGTTCGGATTCTCGGCCTGGATACCCATGTATCCCGATACGCCCTCTGCCGGGACGTATCCCAGGACCTTGAAGTTCATATTGCGCGCGAACTCGTTGACCTTCGGGATCAATGCGTCAAGGCCGCTCCCCTGTGCGTATGCGGAGGTGGAGCGCTCCTTGTTATTTACATCATACATCTTGGCGTCAAGCGAGAATGTCTCGCCCAGTTTCGTAAGCGCCCCGAGCACGACGTAATCGGCGCCGAGCCTATTTCCGAGCGAAACGGCACTGTCCATATCCATTGATACGGCGTAGTCCTTGCCCAGGGTCCGCTCCACCGTCGATCTCTCGATGACGGCGATGCTCTTGTCAACCGAAAGCCTAGACGCCAGCATATCGTAGATGGCACCCTCAAGATAATCCAGATTCTCCGGGCTGTTTATCTTAAACGGTACAATTGCTATCTTTATCTTTTCCTGGCCGAAGGATGAAAAGGAGAACAAAAGGCTGGCTACTAATATCGCTATCAGCACCATACGTGAAGTTTTCATATTATTCCTCTCATTTTTTTGGCAAATTATTTTAATTTAAGAGGAGTATCACTTATTTTGATCAAAGTCAAGGAATAAATTATAGCGCAAAAATTAAAAAACTCTAAACGTTTTGCACCCCAAATTTTCATTGACAACGGAAGTTTAAGACATTATTATAGTAAGATATTTTTGTGGTCCCATCGTCTAGCGGTCTAGGATATCGGCCTCTCACGCCGAAGACACGGGTTCGATCCCCGTTGGGACTACCATAGAAAGTACTGTGGCGTAATTATTTCGGTGATGTCGAGATATTACGCCACTTTTTTTATCCCCTGAAGATTTCCCTTGATGCGCCTTCCGACAAATTCCAAATCAAGAATTCAAAGAATGAGTTGAAAAATAGAGATTCATCTCCTATCTTAGCGCAAATTTTTTTTGCACTTTTGAGCAAATTACTTTACAATTTTGGGTATATTCAAAATATCTATAATACAAATTTTTGTAATTTATTTTATTTTATAACCCCCCGTAATCACGTCATTTACTGCCTATTCAAGTTATCTAAAATAATCCATTCTCAGAAATTTGGCATATAATTTGCGTTATATTTTATCGCCTTTCTAAGCAGGAGAGGTTTTACTTTTTATCGTAATTTGATCTTTGATGTATCGAAAATAGATCAGATTTAAAATCGGATTTTTTTACAGGAGATTTCTATGTCATTAAAAGAAAAACTGCCCAACCAAATAATGTATCTAGCTTTTATATCTAGCGAGTATGTAATGGGGGTAAATGGCCTCAATGCAATATTGAACTACTCAAAACTACAAAAATTTATTGGAAATTACCCTCCTAACAATTTAGAGCTTGAACAAAGTTCCGAAGATTTTACCCGCTTTATGTCAGGACTGATAGGAGTCCTCGGGGAAAAAGGTTCAAGAACAATAGCATATCAGATCGGAAAGAAGTCCTTTGACATTATCAGGGAACAGTTTCCTTCATTATTGAATATAGAAGGTGTAGAGCCCCAGGAAATGACCCCGGACAGGCTATTTGGGGAGTATGTCAGGATCCAGGGTATTATGTTTGAAGCAGCGAAGGGAATCTTTGGAGATATATACAAATACTACGAAGACGAAAAAGGTTTTGTGTCAGAAGTTTCTCCATGCTATTGGTGTAAAGGACTAAAAACAAAAGAGCCAATATGCAATGCGGGTACCGGTTTTGCTGCGGCGATAGCAAAATGGATCATCGGGCAGGATGTAAAAGTAGAAGAGACTCACTGTATTGCTGCGGGCGATGAAATATGCAGGCACGTCACCTACAGACCGTAGTATTGTTTCATCGCTAAAGTTGGTTTTTAGAATGCTATCGGGGCACTTCTGTCGGGTGCCCTGACTTATCTGGGAATTGTCTGGATATAAGTCCGACCATTCTCGTGATTTATTTCCACCAAATTTCAATTTTTTAACCTTCATCCCTTAAAAACTGAAGCGGGCTTTACGCAGTAGCTCGCCTTTTCCACATTTTTGGTGGGATTTTTCCCTCACTATTTGTGAGTTGTGGTTGGTAGATAAAGGTTTTGGCTTCTGCCATCTTCTTATAAATGCTGTGATTAAAATCAATTCAGGCCGCAAGAAAAAGGATTGATGAAAAGTCTATTTTTGTGTATAATTAACTCTTAACTAATATTTTCTATATAAGGAAAAATCATGAAACCGATAGGTCCTCTGATGCACGAGCACCGTCTCATTGAAAAAATGATCGCGATAATTAGAAGGGAAAAAAATAACATCGCGGCGACAAATAGTCTTGACGCCGTATTTATCGATACGGCGGTTGACTTCATAAGGACATACGCCGACAAAACGCATCACGGGAAAGAAGCAGACATCCTTTTTCGGGATCTGGAAAGCAAGAAAATGACTCCGGATCACAAGAAGATCATGAAGGAGTTGATCGATGAACACAAGTTCGCCAGAAAGGTGACGGGGGAGTTGGTCCAGGCCAAAGAAGACTATTTAAAAAAGGGCGAAAAAAAGTATCTGGATATCATCGTTGAACGTCTGGATACATTGGTCAACTTTTATCCTGAGCATATACGGAAAGAGGATAAGGACTTTTTCTTTCCGATCTTGGATTATTTCACCAAGGAAGAACAGGACGCCATGCTAAAAGAATTCTATGAATTCGACAGGAACATGATCCACGTGAAATATAAATCAGTAGTTGAAAGTTACGAAGAATAATTGATAGGAAATCCAGTGGCGTAATTATTCTTGGTGATCAAGATGTTACGCCGTTTTTTTGGTGCGGAGATTTTTTT
>CAZDOD010000236.1:0-3888 GCA_964506935.1 uncultured Thermodesulfobacteriota bacterium
GCGATCCCCTCTTTTGCGTCATCGGTAGAGCAGACCGTGATCTGGCCGATCGCCTCCATCTCCATGAAAGTTCGGACGTCCATGTGCCGACAGCGGTTGATCAACTTTTTGACGATTCCGTTGGCGAGGGGGGCATTTTTGTTGAGGTCTGAGGCGAGGGCGAGCGCCCCCTCCATCGCGTCATAGACCACCTGATTCACTAGCCCGATCTCCAAAGCTCTCTCGGCATCTATTATCTTCGCCGTCATGATGAGATCCTTTGCATGTATCGGGCCGAGGAGATGTGTCAGCCTTGCGATCCCGCCCATGTCGGGGATAAACCCGACCGCCGTCTCCTGTATCCCTAACTTTGTCCCCTTTTCGGCGATTCGAAAATCCCCGGTAAGCACAAGCTCCAACGCCGCACCAAAGCAGTAGTTGTGGATTGCGAAGATCACCGGCTTTTCGATATCCTCGATAAGGTTGAAGATGTCCTGTCCCTCTTTGATCTTCATCAGGGTGAAAGGAGGAGAGCCGTCTATGATGCCGATGCTCGCGAGGAAATTGAAATCAATCCCGGCCGAAAATCCCTTTCCCGCGCCCCTGATAATAATCGTCCTTACCGAGGGATCGGAATAGACACTGAGAAGGGCGTCTCGAAGGCCGTAGTAGACGTCCAGATTTATGGCGTTCCTTTTTTCGTCTCTATTGATTGTGATTATGTAATTCTTTCCTTCTTTTTCCGTAAGTATTGTCTCTTTGGACATCCTGTTATCCTCCATATTTTTCGGTTGTTTCCTCTCTTGAGGTAGTCTTTTGGTATATGATGTTTATTGACGACAGATTTTATCCTCCGTACTTAATTTCGCCCCATATCTAAGGATTTCCTTTCTCGAATATCCTCTGACAAAAAAGAGATCAAAGTTTTACAAAATATTATTGACAGGAATATCGGGTTATGTTAAAGCATGTAGTATAACTTTAAACTTTATACCTGTCCAGATTTTTTTCGCTCCTTAATCACCTTCTCCACTCGGAGGTCAGATGCTCCAGACAAGGATCACGAAGCTTCTTAACATCAAATACCCGATCTTGGTGGGGGCGATGCATCATGTCTCGGATGCCGGGCTCGTTTCTGCAGTCGCAAATGCGGGGTGTATCGGTTTTCTTCCGGCGGCGTCATTTGACGATAAAGAGTCATTAAGAGATGAGATACGAAAGGCGAAAGACCTGACAGACGGCCCTATCGGTCTGAATGTCTCTCTCATACCCGGAGTCGATCCCGGCGAAAAGGTTTTTGGGATGGTGGAGGTCGGCATCAAAGAGGGAATAGCGGCGTTCGAGACGGCCGGCCGCTCCCCCGAGGACCTCGTAAAGTTCACCCGCGATTCGAATATCCCTATTGTTCACAAAGTTCCACAGGTTCGTTTTGCAAAAAAAGCCGAGAGCCTCGGTGTCGATGCCGTTGTGATACTCGGCTTTGAGGGGGGCGGGTATGTCGGCGCCGGCAATGTCACGTCGATGATTTTGATAAACAAGGCGGCGAGGGAGATATCTGTCCCGGTCGTCGCCGCCGGCGGGATCGCCGATGGGAGGGGACTGGTCTCGGCACTCGCGCTCGGTGCCGAGGGGGTGCTCATGGGGACGAGATTTCTCGCGTCACACGAGGCTAACATACATAAAAATTTCAAGGATTGGATAGTAAACGCAACCGAAAACGATACGACCGTCCTCATGAAGTCTTTGGGGATTCCGGTACGATCGATGAAAAATGAGACGGCAAAAAAGATCGAAGAGATCGAGGCCGACGGCGGCTCTCTCGAAAGTGTACTGGCGGTTGCAGCCCCTCGAATGGGGAGACAGGCCTATGACAGGGGCGAGGTCGATTTTGACCTCTCCTCGGTCGGAGAATCGGTGGGATTGATAAGTGATCTTAAGAGCGTAGATGAAATCATCCAAGACATTGTCACTGAATCCGAAGAGGTCATCGATAGATTAAAGACTCTCTTCGGAAAAAGTAACAAATAACGTGTCCTAATAATCTTTATTATAAAAACCCAAATATTTAAATGGAGGTATATTATGATGCTTATTGGGGACATGCTAAAAAGGGCCGCTAAGTGTTATCCCGACAAAGAGGCCGTTGTCTTTGAAGATACCCGTCTTACCTATGCCCAGTTCAACGAGCGGACAAACAGGATCGCAAACGCACTTCTCGACATGAAGGTCAAGAAGGGAGATCGTGTTGCGATTATTTCTCATAATTCCAATCAATATGCCGAGGCATTTTTCGCCATCACGAAGATCGGCGCCGTTTCGACAAATCTCAACTGGCGCCTCTCCCCAAAGGAGCTTGCTTTTTTGCTCAATGATTCCGACGCAAATGTCGTCTTTTTCTCGAAACGCTTCGAGTATCTCTTCGCGCCGATGAAGGACGAGCTATTTCGCAAGTTTAAATTTATCGCCGTGGACGGCAAGTCCGATGATTCCATGGTCGATTATGAGGAGCTGATAAAAAAATACCCAGCAGACGAGCCGAAGGCGAAGATCGATTTTGACGATGTGGCCCTTCAGTTATACACCAGCGGGACTACAGGCCGCCCAAAAGGGGTAATGCTTACCCATAAAAACATGTATTCCAATGCGATAAGCACCATCTTGGAGATGGAGCTTACAAGGGATGCGAATATCTTTGGTCTACTTCCGATATTTCATATTGCGATATTTGTCTTGATAAATCTCATTTTTGTTGGGGCGAAGGTTACATTCGTCCACTCCTTTGATATTGATACGTTACTGTCCCTGATCGAAAAAGAAAAGATCACGGCCGTAGGATTCACTCCCGTGATATTTAAAATGCTACTTGACCATCCAAGTATCGATAAATATGATCTCAGTACATTAAATCAGATTATCTACGCCACGGCCCCGATGCCGGTTGATCTCTTGAGGCGCTCGATGGAGAAATTCAAGTGTGACTTCATCCAGTTTTTCGGTATGACCGAGACGAGCCCGACCCTTACCATGCTCGTTCCCGAAGATCATGTCCTAGAGGGTGAGGATTACAAGGTCGAGCGTCTGAAATCTGCCGGGCGCGCCACGATAGACGTGGAGGTCAGGGTAATCGACGAAAAGGGGAAGGACTGCCCGCCCAGGGTCGTAGGAGAGATCATAGGTAAGGGCGACAACGTCATGAAGGGGTATCACAAGATGCCCAAGGAGACAAAAAACGCCATTCGCGATGGATGGTACCACACCGGCGACATGGGATATTTCGATGAGTATGGATACCTATATATTGCTGACAGAAAGAAGGATATGATCATCTCCGGTGGCGAGAATATCTATCCGAGGGAGGTGGAGGAGGCAATCCTCCTTCACGATGGAGTTTCCGAGGTGGCGGTGATCGGAATTCCCGATGATGCGTGGGGAGAGTCGGTAAAGGCGATAGTCGTCAAAAGGCCTGATGCCGATGTCACAGAAGAGGAGATCATCGAACACTGCAAGAAAAACATCGCAAGCTATAAGAAGCCCAAGAGCGTTGACTTTGTGGAGTCTCTGCCGAGAAGCGCCCTGGGTAAGGTACTAAAACATGAGCTTAGAGATCCGTTTTGGAAAGGACGTGATCGGAAGGTATAGCAGGTAAAATAATTTTGTAGTTATTATTTCAATAAGTAGGTAATCCAATGCAATATGACATCTTTTCTCACGAGCATGAAGAGTTTCGCAGACAGTTGAAGAAATTTTTTGCGGAAAAGGTTGCACCTTTTCGGGATGAGTGGGATGCGAAGCGGGAGATACCCCGCTCCATCTGGAATGAGATGGGGAAGATGGGATTTCTGGGTTTTTGTTACGATCCCGAATACGGCGGTCTCGGTGTGGATGTCCTTTTTCGTATAGTTATGGCAG
>CAZDOD010000237.1:0-2200 GCA_964506935.1 uncultured Thermodesulfobacteriota bacterium
CTCCTTTTACCAGTCCGCCTAATAATAAAGACGAGATAAAGAGGGAAAGGACGAAACCCAAAGTAACCTGCTTTTTATTCCACATATCATCCACCTATAGTTAAATTTGCAACGTAAATTATATCATAATTGAGTAAAAATATGTAATATTTATCGTAAATCTTTCTTAAAATTAAATGAATTTCGTTAATTACACTTCGGTTATAAATCCAATTTTGATCAAAATAAAAAACCCCTAAGGTAATCATTATACCGTCGGGGTTTTTTCATCTTCTCCTCACATTCCTTTGGAGGTATTTTAAATTTTCAGATTTTATCCTACAAATACATCTTATTCAAAAAGAAAATATCTACAGTGATAAATATCACAATCCCTTTTAAAAGCTGTATGAGATGCTCAAAATTAGGCTGTAATCCATCCTCTTTGAACTCGAGGTGATCGGGCCCGATTGTAAGATGGAGGGGGAGGAAATATTGCCTGCGATGTCATAATTCGATTTGATATATATAGGGATAGTCGAGATTAAGTTTATTTTGAGTCTGTCATCTATCGCCGTGTAGCTCAAGCCGATTTTAGCTCCCAGATTCTGGCTGTATCCGTCCCCCGAATAATTATAGCTGCTGAAGGGGATGCCGTTACGATATGTGACATTTTTGTTGTCCATATTGATGAAGGTGTAGAAGTAGTTCAGGCCGGTCGACAACCTTAATTTCTCGGTGAGGGGGAAGTTTATTCCGATAGACAGGCCGAGCGTGTGGTTGTTGTATTCGGTGTCTGTTATGCTTTGGGCGGCATTGAATCCCGCAAATGTCTCATCGGTTAAGGAATCGGTATCGGTCCTACCGTTGTAATAATTATAGTAACTCCATAGATATATACCGAGGTCTGACGGTTTGCCGGTGGGGTAGTAGTTAAGACCTGCACCCAATTTCACACTGTTGGATTTGAGACTATTTTCATAGTCCTTGTAATAGACTGTTGGTGCCATGACTGGAGTATCATAGATTCCGAAGCCGTTATAATCATCCCATTCTGCAGAGTAGACATACGATATAGAAAACGGTATCTTAAAATTGTCCGATATGCGATATAAGCCGTCTATTTCGAATCTGATGCCAAGACCGTCGTAATCGCCTTTGTGGTCATAGTCGTAGGTTTCACCGGGGGCGGAATTTCCCAATAGATGCTCTTCGTACCCCCTGGTTCCAAAGAACCCTCCGGCCTCCAGAGCGAAATCGAGCTCGAGGTTCTTTATGGGGATCCACGCCATACCAAAAGTAGCTCCGAAATAGAACTTATTCATCTTATCGGTGTAATCGTTGTTTCTAGGTCCAGAAGCCACGTCGGTGCTTATGGTGTCATAGGAGGTATCGTCTTTGAAATGGCTGTAGTAGAAATTAAGGGCCCCGCCCAATGCGACCTTATCTGAGAGCTTCTTTGTGTACACAAAATCGAGATTATGAATTCTGTTAATAGATTTGCTGTTGTAATCGTCGATATAGTGAGTTGTAAGAGCGTCGAAGTTGTTTTGTGTATATACGCCGTCCGTCCAGGTAATGCCCAGGCCGTTACTTGAAAATACTCCGAAATTTCTATCAGAAGAAAGGAGCCTTACAAAACCGTGATAAAAGCCGTGATTGTAGATATCCCTATCGGCGCTAAGAAAGGATACATATGGAACAACACCTAGAGAGTGTGATCTATTGTGAAGATTGCCGCTTCCAAAAGTCGCCCGATAAGATGAGTATATCGAATTATCTTTGACGCCCCTCAAAAAAACCGGGTTTGTCTGCCAGTCTATTCCGAATGCGGGGATAGTGACAAATAGCAATAAAAGAGAGACCAGAAAAATTCTCTTACTCATTTGATTCTCCTATTTATAAAACCTTGAGTAACACGTTAAATATACTTATTTGTGCAATGATGTCAAGCGGTTTTTCACTTTTGTATTGACACATTTAATCATCCCTTATAAAATATGTAAAGTAACATACCAAAGGGGGTAGAAATGAAAAAAATATTGGCTATATTGGCCTTGATGATATTTATAACAACGCCTCTTTCTGTGAGCATGGTCGTTGCCGAGGAAAACGGAATGGGAGATCCCGGCACAAACTTTCAAAACGGCCTTTCTCAGGAGGAGTGGGAGGCCCTTCAGCTTCAGATGAACTTGTCCTTTAACGGGAGCGGCAACAATAA
>CAZDOD010000237.1:2210-3827 GCA_964506935.1 uncultured Thermodesulfobacteriota bacterium
GCACGACGTGAGCGGCGGGGAGGGATATTATATTACAACAACAACTACTACTATGCCGTAATACCTCTAACAGTTTAGTATTGGCCATTTCCCTTCCGTGTGTATCAAACTAGGGCCCGAAATTTAATATACCCCTTATGCTAAAAGTTTGGATAGATTAAACTTGTAGCATAAGTGTGATTAAAAGAATCAATCGATTCAAATCATAGAGAGTCTGATTCCCACCTAAAAGACGCTAAAATAAGAATCACAAGATATGATAACTATATAGACCAGAAACACTATTGCTGCATTTATCCTAAGATATCTTCCCATCATTAAAGTTTGAGTCCCTTCTGAGAATCCCAAAAGATTCAAATATACGTATGGCCTTATGAACCTTGAGATCTGAATTCCGCACATCAGTGCAATTATTGATAAGACCGGCGATCCCGAATTTGTCAAAATGGCACCGACGATAAAAGGGCCAAATAAGACCCAAACACTAGACGGCTCGGGTATGACGAACGAGATAGTAAATGACAGAATCAAACATAAGATCGGTATCAAGACACCGAGTTCCGAAAGACCGTTCGATATCTCTTCGCCCAGGCCGATGTATATAATCAGCGTGGACAGTCCCGCACTGAAAAATACACCGATCGGCAAATAGACCGAAAGCTTCGCGTTCTCCCGCATTTTATATACATATTCTATCGGCCTTTTGTTCAGGAGGAGACCGAGCATAAATAGGAGAAACATCGCCCTACGAAAGGTAAGCGGGTCACCCAAGAACAAGAGATGGTAAGTTATCCCTATTAATCCCACACCTGATGCAATAAGAGTAATGGCGAAGGAATTCTCGAGTTTATCGGCAAAGACCTGTTCCGATCGGAGTTTGGGCCTTTGATAGATTATATCATCGGGTCTTGGTCTTTTTCGCTCCTCATCGCTTATAACCGAAATTTCATCTTTCCCCTTTGGTCGAATAAGATAAGATATAAGAGGCAGGATCAAAAGCAAAATTGCAGCAATCTTGAGACATATGGGGGAGAAAACGGTTTCGGATATGGATATAGGGACAACCGATGCGGTGGCACCTATATGTTTAATGTTGTCAGCCAGATAAAGTTGAACCGGTGATAGGATACCCAAAAAGCCCACGGCCGATGCAGAAAATGCGCACGAGAGCAGATAGGGGTAATGGAGTCTTATACCCCTTTCGAGATTTATCCTCGCAATCTCCCTTGCGAGAAGAAGAGAAAAGTAAATTCCAAAGATCCAGTTCACCCATCCGAGGATAACGGCAACAGAAGTTATCAAAATCCCTGCGGAGCCATGTGACGAGACGAGGCTGGAGAGTCGATTGATTACAAGTCCGATCGGCGGCGACTCGACTATGCTCGCCGCACACATCCATAAAAGCATCGAGAGCATGATAAATTCCAGGACGGTAAAGCATCCTCTGCCCCAATTTGCGAGGATATCACCGATGCCGAATCCGGAGCCGATCCCGAAAATTATGACGGTGATTGTAGCGAAGAGGAAAAAGGAGAGAGATCTCACCAATCCGACATTTCTATTCTGCTCTTCGTCTCGATTCATCACATGACCCTCATAAGGGGCGTAAGTATTAAA
>CAZDOD010000238.1:0-3760 GCA_964506935.1 uncultured Thermodesulfobacteriota bacterium
CATCGAATTCATCTGTGAAGAAGATAGAGAATTAGTTATTGAGAGTTACAGGAGGAGGATCATCGGGGAGGACGCCTCCACCGGCTATGAGATAAAGGCGATAAAGAAAGGGGGTGAAACTCTCCCCGTACTTATTTACGGCAGCAAGATAACATATCTCGGGGAAGATGCTATCCAGGGCGTATTCATTGACATCAGCGAGAGAAAAAGAGCGGAGGAGGCCTTAAAAGAAAGCGAAGAGAGATACCGTACCCTGGTTGAATCATCCAACGACGGTATTGCTGTGATTATGGATGAAAGACTTGTGTTCTTCAATCATATTTTCAAAGACCTATTGGGATACTCCGAGGAAGAATTGGACAATGCACACATTGCCGAATTAATTCATCCTGACGATATTGACATGGTAACGGGTAATTACGAAAAAAGGATCGAGGGGAAGGTTGTCCCTATTATCTATGAATTTAGAGGTTTGACAAAGGATAAGGGGGTCATTTTTGTAGAGATGAACGTAGCTATATCGGATTGGGAAGGTAGTCCCGCAACTTATTGTTTTATCAGGGATATCTCCGAGAGGAAACGGGCTGAGGAGGCGATAAGGGAATCTGAGGAAAAATGGAGAAATCTCTTTGAAAACTCGATTGAAGCTGTGTTTACCGTGGATATCGAGGGTAATTTTACCTCTATTAATCCAGCAATGGAGCTTCTTGCAGGGTATAGACGAAATGAACTGATTGGGACAAACTATACTCGGTTCACAGAGTCACATATGGCAGAGGATATATATAGTATCTATAATCGCCTTTTTCGCACGGGTGAACCCATAAGAAACATCGTTTACAATATTACAAGAAACGACGGTGAAGAAAGGACCATCGAGGGGTATGCAAACGTAATCCGAAAAGAAAATAAGATAGTCGGATTTCAAGGGACACTTCGGGACATTACCGAGAGAAAAGCCGCTGAGGAGGCGCTTAGAAAATCGGAGGAGAGATTTCGAAATCTCTTCGAGACTTCGAGGGATGTCATCTACATCTCTTCAGTTGAAGGTATGTTTGTTGATATTAATCCCGCGGGTGAGGAGCTCTTCGGATACTCGAAGGAAGAGTTATTGAAACTCAATATACTGGATATGTATAAAGATAAGGGAGACAGGAAAAAATTCCAAAAGACCATCATGGAAAAGGGATTTGTGAATGATTATGAGATTATCTTTAAGAAGAAGGACGGGACTCCTGTAAACTGTCTTTTGACATCTACTCTCATGAAAGATAAAGAGGGTGAAGTAATAGGCTATCAGGGGATAATGAAAGACATAACGGAGAAGAAAAACCTTGAGGCACAACTCATCCAGACTCAGAAGATGGAGGCCATAGGTACCCTTGCGGGGGGGATGGCACACAACTTCAATAATATACTTGTAGGTATCATGGGTTATTCGGAATATCTCATTATCAAAAGTGATAAAAAAGATCCAAACTATAAGGCCCTAAAGACCATACACGAAAGCACCCTGAGGGCTTCGGAGCTGACCCGACAGCTCTTGAATATCGCCCGCGGAGGGGAATACAAGCTCATGAAGGTGAGCCTAAATCACGTCGTAAAAAGGGTCCTCCCCCTTATCTCCGGCACCTTTGATAAATCCATCGAGATTGAGAAGGTACTTGATCCGAAAATCATGGTGATAAGGGGTGATATCGGACAGCTCGAGCAGTGTCTTCTCAATATCAGCATAAATGCAAGGGACGCCATACAGGGTGGAGGAAAACTTGTTATTGAAACGTCAAATCAAAGATTGGATGAAGATTTCGTCAGGGTACACATCGGATCTCAAAAGGGCGACTATGTTGTTTTGTCAGTGACCGATACCGGTACGGGCCTTGCCCCCGAAATAAGAGACCATATCTTTGAACCCTTCTTCACCACAAAGAGAGAAAGCGGTGGGACGGGAATGGGCCTTGCTACGGTCTACGGCATTGTGAAAAATCACAATGGCTTCGTGACCGTATACAGCGAACCGGGACAGGGAACCACCTTTAGGCTCTACTTCCCCGCCATCAAGGAAGAGGTGAAGGAGAGCCCGGATGTAGAGGATAGAAGGGGTCTCGGTGGGAACGAAACCATTCTCTTGGTCGATGACGAGGAGGTGGTGAGAGATCTGTGGGGGGCGGTTCTTGGGGAATTGGGATATAAGGTATTGACCGCAGGAAGTGGAGAGGAGGCCCTAAAGATAGTGGGTAAGAAGAAACATAAGATAGACCTCATCATCCTTGACTACATAATGCCGGGCCTGGGCGGGAAAGAGACATTTTCGAGGTTGAAAGAGACGGCACCGGACATAAAAGTTCTAATCTCTTCAGGCTACAGTAAAAACGGAAAGGTGAGCGAAATGCTCGATGAAAGTTCCGAAGGATTCATCCAAAAGCCCTCTCAGATAAGAGAGATTACGGAAATGATAAGGAAGATATTGGACGAAAAGGAGTGATGATATGACAAAGAAGATAGTCTCCTGTGTCCCCTTCCCCCCGGATGTAATAAGGGCTATACTTTCTTCCCATGCGGATTCGGATTTGAGCGATATAGAGATAGTCGGTGTCCACCAGTTCCCCGAGGAAAAGATCGTCGATGAAGTAAAAGACGCATTTATTATCATCGGGGATTTTACCTTCAATACCCCGATCACCAAAAAGATCGTCATGGCGGCAAAGGGGGTAAGACTGATCCAGCAGCCGAGTGTGGGGTATCAGCACATAGATGTCGACGCATGCAGGGAGGCGGGCATACCGGTCGCCAACACGGCCGGAGGGAATGACGTCTCTGTCGCCGAGCATACGATAATGCTGGCGCTGAGTCTCATAAAAAAACTAATTTATGCCAATACCAAGACCCAAAAAGGGGAATGGCCGCAGCTCGAGGTGGGGGGAGGCGAGCTTTTCGGCAAGCAATACGGGATTTTTGGGATGGGGAGGATCGGAAGGGAGGTGGCGAAGAGGTTGGTCCCATTTGGGATTAATACAAAATATTACGATATCGTACGCCTTGATAAGGATGAGGAGAGCGGGCTATCGGTTTCTTTCATGAATCTTGAGGATATCTTAAAAACCTCGGATATTATCAGCCTCCACCTCCCATTGACTGACAAAACAAAGGGGATTATTGGAGCTCGTGAGATATCTTTGATGAAGCCTAGTGCCATATTGATTAATGTGGGGAGGGGTGAGCTGGTAGACGAAGGTGCACTGGCCTCTGCATTGAGGGAGGGGAAGGTTGCGGGTGCGGGGATCGATGTCTTTTCCGAGGAGCCGATAAAGAGTAACAACCCGCTCATCGGTCTCGAAAACGCAATCCTCACGCCCCACATCGCCGGCACGACCAACGAGGCAAAGGGGCGGATCATAGCGATGGCATTTGAAAATATCTACAATGTCCTCATTGGGAGGGAAGATAAGGTGAAGAGCCTGCTCTAAATTTGCTTCAGATTTTGTTGTGTTAAAATGCTCTAAATAAATCGGAAAAATGATTAGATAGATTAATGAAACTATCTTATTCGTATTTTTTCACAAAAAATTTAAAGTCTATTTGAACAAATACAAAAATTTCCTTACATCTATTTAAGGACCCTAAGTTGAGAGCAAGCCTCACTTTCTCCCAAAAGACATGCGGTTCGCCAGTCTTCTATTACGCCCTTCATTTTACCCAAATCCTCTCAAACTTCTCCCTCCTTTTTTTAAATTAGAAGTATTGACTCGAAATACTCTTA
>CAZDOD010000239.1:0-3744 GCA_964506935.1 uncultured Thermodesulfobacteriota bacterium
ATAAAGCCAAACGCCCTCCTGTGGGACTACGACCACTACGTCCCCCCCTTCGGTGTCTTTACCACGACAAGGATGGTAGAGGACATGGTGATAATTTTGAAGGACTTCGGCGTAACCGATATCGCAATCGGTGAGGGATCCGTCCAGATATATGAAAGTTCACCGAACAGCATCGAGGTTATGAAAAACCTCGGCTATGATAAGATATCAAAAAGATACAACGTCAACCTAATCGATTTCAACGACTCGAAGACCGAAAAGATTGAACTCTCGGATGATCTCACAGTGTCCATCGCCTCCGAGGTCCTGTCATGCGATTTTTTGATCGACATCCCGGCAATGAAGACCCATTCCCAGACCAAGGTCTCCCTCGGCTTCAAGAACCTCAAGGGATGCCTCAAGACATCCTCTAAAAGGCTCTGTCATCACCCCGAGCTCAACCTCGATCACTGCATCTCGCTGATTGTCGAGAAAATCGAGCCCGACCTCACCGTAATCGACGGCATCTACATCCTCGAAAAGGGGCCCATCCACACGGGAAATGCCCACAGGGGAGACCTGATCGTCGCGTCACAGAACATCCTTGCGGCGGACGTCGTGGGGACCGAGCTCATGGGTATATCGGCAAAAGATATCGGGCACCTGAAACAATACGCCGAGAGGAATGACCTCTCGATAGATCCAGGTGATTACGAGATATCAGGAGAGAAAATCGATGCGGTCAAGGTCCCCGTCAAGTGGGACTGGAACTGGAACGAGAAAAACACCGGCCCGACCGTCTTCGACCGAATGGAGATAAGCGGCATCGCCGTCCCGAAGTACGACTATACGCTGTGCACGGGATGCTCGCCGATAGTAAACATGTCCAATATCTTCATCATCTCGGCCCAGATGAAAAAGTCCGACAAAGCCCTGCCATTCTCCAACTTCGAGGTACTGTCGGGGAAAAAGATGCAGGCACGTCCGGGATACGAAAAGACGATACTCCTCGGAAACTGCATCATAAAAGCAAATAAGAACAACCCGAATATCAAAGAGGCTGTGGAGGTCAAGGGATGCCCGCCCCCGATCGAATCGCTGAAAGAGGCGCTCAGCTACTGCGGAGTGGATTTCGAGCCGGGCGCATATGATTATTATCTGAACCAGCTTTCAACAAAATATGACGACAAGGAGGGATTCGATAAATCTTTCTACACCAGCTAGTAACTCCTTGTTATTTTAGAAATCTTCACTTCATCTTTAAAAACTACCCTTTTTCGTCTTTATGGTGGCGGCTCTTGAGTCGCCATCATAATAATCATAATTGTAATCTGCTAATCAAGATTACACTCCAAAAACTTCCGCCTAAAATTTTCCGCATAGAATATTTTGCACACAAAATTTTGTCGTTTATTTAACCATAAGAAATCTTAACTAAAAACCTTTTAAGCTAAAAATAATATCTAATATAGCTCTTGACAGGATAAGCTTTGTAATGATATTTTTATTGCCGATAGACGGAGCTTCTACAGATCTCTAGAATATCCAGACATTTTTTGTAAGGATTTAGAGATCTTAACAATTTCAACACACACAATTCTCATCAATATCAATCAAAACCTATTTTTTCAATAATTTCATGAGGGAAGGTGAAAAATGGAGACTATCAAGATCCTCGGTTTTGTAGGAAGCCCCAGAAAAAGCGGGAACACCGCGAGATTGGTAAGCAAGGCCTTAGAGGGGGCCGAGTCCGTATCCGGCGTAAAGACGGAATTGTATGAGATGGCGGGAAAGAAAATACGTTATTGTGTTAGTTGTTACAAGTGTATCGAAAAAAAGTATTGTGTCCAAAAGGATGACTTTGACGAATTTGTAAAGAAGTATATGGACGCCGACGGAGTTCTATGGGGCGCCCCTGTGTATCATATGTCGGTTCCGGGCTCCATGAAGGCGTTGTTGGACAGGCTCGGCAATATGACACTGCTACACTATTTAGCCCAGGGTAAGCAGGTTCCGAGATTCAATAAAGTTTGCGGTGTGATTTCTGGCGGCGGCACCCGCTACGGCGGGCAGGAGCTGACATTGAACTTTATGATACAAAGCTGTCTCCTCATGAACAGTATCGTCGTCCCGCCCGATAACATAATGGGCTGCTATATCGGGGCCGCCGCATGGACAGGCCAAGGGGAAGATATCCTCGGCAAAAACAACTATGACCCGGAGGGCATGCTCTGCGCGGGGAACGTCGGGAAACGTGTTGCGGAAATGACTCACATCGTAAAGTCAGGCATCTCCTCTATGAAGAGTAAACTACCCGAAGAGTATTTTTACAAATGGAAGTAGAATTAGTTCACCATCCAAATTTAATTTAATAGACAAAATCCAGAGATTTAAAGCCCTTCCTTTGACGATATCATATATTCTTTATATCTATTTTTATATTTATATGAGGTGGCCACGATGCCATTGAAGGAAAAACTTCCAAATCAGGTTCTTCATTTGGTCTTTATAGTAGCAGAAGAAATATTGGGAAAAAACGGACTCAATTCCCTACTTAATTACACAAAGCTCCAAAAATTTATCGGGAATTACCCTCCAAACAACATGGAGATGGAGCAAGGCTTTGACGACTTAAGTCGTATCATGACGGGATTAATAGAAATCTTGGGAGAGCATGGGTCGAAGACGATATCATTTCAGATAGGAAAGAGGACGTTCGAGATTATCAGGGATAAGTTTCCCTCGATGCTCAAAATCAATGAGATAGAACCCCAAGAGAGGACCCCTGATAGACTATTTGACGAATTTGTCAGGATACAGGGCATCATGTTTGAGGCCGCAAAGGAGATTTTCGGGGATATCTATAAATATTACGAAACCGAGGAAGGTTACGTAATAGAGCTCTCCCCATGTTATTGGTGTATCGGATTAAAAACAGATAGACCCATTTGTAATGCCGGCAACGGTTTTAGCTTCGCCGTCGGCCAGTGGATCGTCAGGGAGGATCTAAAGATCGAGGAGACCCACTGCATCGCGAAAGGGGACAAAATGTGCAGACACCTTATTCACAGGCCGAAGAAATGAGCGTTTCTATCAACTGTTTTTTTATTGGTTTATAGTAAATCCTATCGAAAGCTTAAGGAATTTTATTAACCAAAATCCTTAAAAATGGTATAGTCTGTTAAGGTTTCTTAGACACTGTCCTGATCCTCATTTACGAAAAATTGTAGCATAATCTCAAAAAACTCTTAATCAACTGATACAGCTTTCCCGCACAGGAAAAAAATATGGGCAAGATAGATAAAGATAAACTTATAGCCTTTCTCGATGTCCTCGGTCTCGACGAGGAGCCGATGGGGATGTTCTACACCGATATTGAACCCGAAGGTGGCGTATCTCCGAAGCCGCAGGCTTCGTTGAGCCGCGAGAAGGAGGAGAGAGGGGAGGTCGACTGGGAGGCGGTCAGAAGTAATTTCTCGTGCGTATTGGGAATTGTATGGCGGGCAAGAAAGGCAAAGGCCCCCGCCTATTTCGACAGCGAGCGTTTCGGGTGTCCGGGCGCGACCTTCTATCTAGGCTTCATGAAACCCTATCTCAACATGCATCCATATTTCATCTCGACCGGAATCCCCGGCATCCTGGAGGGCGAGCGGTACACAGACTCCCTTGAGGCGGCAAAGGATTTCTTCGATTCGATAGACCCCCCAACCGCACCAGCCCGCTACTGTGTTATAAAACCGGTCGCCCAGTTTTCGGGGGATGAAA
>CAZDOD010000240.1:0-3743 GCA_964506935.1 uncultured Thermodesulfobacteriota bacterium
CCTCGGAGGGGGAGAGGATTTTTTTGTCCTCTATGAAATCTCCGAGATGGCTGTCTTCCTCTTCTCCGATGGGGGTCTCGAGCGAAATCGGCTCCTTCGCTATCTTGAGTACTTTTCTTACCTTATCTAGTGGGAGTTCCATCTTCTCCGCGATCTCTTCAGGGGTAGGCTCCCTCCCCATCTCCTGGACGAGGTAGCGGGAGGTCCTTATCAACTTATTTATGGTTTCAATCATATGGACGGGTATCCTGATCGTCCTCGCCTGGTCTGCGATGGCCCTCGTAATCGCCTGGCGGATCCACCACGTGGCGTATGTTGAAAATTTGTATCCCCTCTGGTACTCGAATTTATCGACCGCCTTCATCAGGCCGACGTTACCCTCCTGAATCAGATCGAGGAACTGGAGTCCCCGATTTGTGTATTTCTTGGCGATACTGACAACCAGCCTGAGATTTGCCTTCACCAGCTCGTTTTTGGCCTCGGACTCAAAATTCTCACCATCATTGATTATCTGTACGGTATCTTTTATCTGGCGCGCCGTCATATCCGCTTCCTGCTCGATACGCTTTATCTTGCGAAGCGCATTGTTGATCGTTTTGCTCATCTCCATTAATTTCACCTGGGATACTTTGAGAGACTTCGCCTCGGACTTCAGTTCCTTTTTGCTCAGTTCGGCGGCTTTAAACTTTTTCTTCAGCTCCTTTAGGGGGAGCTTTGATATATCTTCGATTTCCCTGATCTCATTTTCGGCCTTATCGATCTTGTCCTTGAAGGACTTGAGCTTCGTTGTTATCCTGTGAACCTGCCTCTTGCTCAGATCCATCTCCTTTAATATGAGCATCAATTTATTTTCAGCTTCCAGTATAGATTTTTTAACCCTCTCCTTATTCTTGACCGAGCTGAGTCCTTTCCTCCTCTTGATAATTCTCTCGTTTAGGTCATTTAATTTTTCAATCGTTCTGATAAAGGACTTTTCTCTTTCGTCCTCATACTGTTTGTTGAGAGAATATTCGTCATTGAGTCCCTTCAAACAGTCCCTTATCTTAATCTTTTCCCTTGCGAGCTTATCTCCAAGAAGTATCACCTCTTTTAGAGCGAAGGGTGTTTTGAGGGCGGCGTCCCTTGATATCAGGCTTCCCTTCTCTATCTTTTTTGCAATTTTTACTTCACCTTCTCGGGTGAGGAGGGCTATTGAGCCCATCTCCCTCAAGTACATCCTCACAGGGTCATTTGTCTTTCCGATCTGTCCCGGGAGATATTCGGGGGTTTCCTTTTCATCGTCTTCTTCCTCTTCCTCCTCGTCATCCTGGAGATCTCTCCCACCTTCGGATATCTTGACCTTCTTGGAAGAAGAGGAATCGACAATGTCGATTTCCATCTCGCCGAACATATTCATGATGTCGTCAAGCTGATCGGGATATAGGTCCGACGGCAGGATATCGTTGACATCGTCGTATGTGAGGTATCCCTTCTCCCTCCCCAGACTAATGAGCTGTTTCACCTCATCAATACTGGAATTTTTCGCCATGAAATCACCTCTTAATCTTTTTTATATTATCTATTTTGCTCTTCAATAACTCCTCAGGTAGATCATCGTAAGTCTCCTCACGGAGCCTTTTGTTTATCTCTTGAGCCTTCCTCTTGTTTCCCTTGATCTCTAGACTCTTTATGCAGTCTTTTGTTATTTCCAACGCTTGATCTCTATCCTCGACCTCATCTTTGTCGATAAAACAGAGGCCGGAGATTTTCTCCCTTATTTTGTCATATTTCTCACTTGATAGGAGTTTTGCAATGTTGATCTCGTCATCAATAGAATCAAGATTAAGTATATCCTCTATTAGTACCATTAAAATATCATTTTCGAAGCATTCAAGGTGTTCTTTTGTAAAACCGGAGTCCTTTAAAATGCCGGGGTAGTTTGAGGCCATCCTGAAGATGTTCAACTCGTCCTTTGGTGGATTGAAGTTTTCAATAGATGATCTTTCCCCCATATTATCCTGATAGCCTCGTAGATTCCTCGTCTTTTTAAAACTATAAAGTTTTTCTCTTATCGATTCTTCCCTTACCCCAAGTCGGGCAGCAAGATTCTTGATGTAACGATCGGACTGGTGAGGCGCCCTTAAAAATCCGATCGCCTGTGCCGCCTCCTCAAGCGCCAAAGATACGCCCTTGGCGGTATTTAGATCGTGTCTCTTTAATATCCTCTCAATACAGAAATCGAAGATATCGGGTGCGCCCTTTACGACCTCAGAAAAATGGGCGGCACCCCTCTTTTGGATAAATGTGTCCGGGTCTTCTCCATCGGGTAGAAATGCGGCACGGCCAAATATCTTTCCCTCTCCGAAGAGGGGTAGCGCTCGCTCCGCGGCCTTTCCTCCCGCCTCATCGGCGTCAAAGAGAAGAATAACCTCTCTCGTGTATCGGTTGATGGTTTTCAAATGCTCTTTGGTCAATGTCGTTCCAAGCGTTGCGGCCACATTTTTTATCCCCGCCTGATATAGGGCGATCAGATCGAGATATCCCTCGACAACTATGGCGTATCCCACCCTCCTGATATCCTCCCGTGTGATATCGAGGCCGTACAGGACCTCGCCCTTGTGATAGATCATCGTCTCGGGCGAGTTCATATACTTCGGTTCCCCATGATCTATTATCCTCCCCCCGAATCCCAAGACCCTCTCACGGTGATCCCTTATCGGAAAGATTATGCGGTCGCGGAAGCGATCGTATAATCCCCTGTCGCCCCCTAGCGCCAGTCCCGCATCGATCAAAAGATCAGGGCCTATCTTTTTTTTGCGAAAGTGGTCTATCAGGCCGTCCCATTTGGAAAGGGCGTAACCTATCTTGAATAGTTTTGCGGTCTCGCCAACAAGCCCCCTCATCTTCAGATAATCTATAGCCTTTTTCCCCTCGGCGACCTTAAGGTTATCTATATAGTAGCGCTCGGCATCCCTGTTCATAGAGAAGATTTTTTCCCTCTTGTCTTCTTTGTCTCTAGATGCCGGAGTGGTGGTCTCGATCCTTATACCGTATAGGTCTCCGAGCTCGCGTATCGCGTCGACAAAAGACATCCCCTCTATTTCCATAAGAAAGCTTATAACGGTTCCACCCTTGCCGCAGCCGAAACATTTAAATATACCCATTTCGGGGTTTACACTGAAAGACGGCGTCTTCTCGCTGTGAAACGGGCAGAGTCCAACGAAATTCCGTCCCGCCTTTTTCAGGTGGACATACTTCCCAATCACTTCAAGTATATCCGCCCGCTCGCTTACCTCGTTTACGGTACTCTCTGGAATTCTTCCCGCCAAAGTGTAAAATCTCCGAAACTAATTAAAGAGGAAAAATCCGATATATCACAATTTACAATTACACGAGCTCTGCCGTGGTCACCCCGTCATTTTTGACCTCGGTCTTTACGGCCTTGACCTGTGAGTGCTCACTCAGGTGATTTCTGATCGCTTTTTTGAGTCTCCCGGTTCCGAGGCCGTGGATGATATCTATTCTCACAAGGCCTCCGAGAAGGGCGTTGTCTATGGCCTTGTCGACCAGAGGAATGGCGTCCTCTATCGTGAGCCCGATAACGTTTACTTCGGTTTTGGGCTCGGAGACAAGCTCCAAAGATTGCGAAAACCTCTTTTCGGGTTTGTCCGATTCCTTTTTGAGTTCGGCGAGGTTTACCGATATCCTGCGTCCTCCGATATCTACTTCGGCGCGGTTTCCCGAAATTTCCATCAATTTACCCT
>CAZDOD010000241.1:0-3716 GCA_964506935.1 uncultured Thermodesulfobacteriota bacterium
CTGGGCTACAACCCAGGCTACCGGGTCTGGACGGCACTTTGGAGAGCCATCGCCAACTGAGGCCAGGGATAGCCTGCGCTGGGGATAACGGCGTGGAAAGGGCAGGGCCATCACGTCAGGGAACTGCCTCCCGACGAGAGGGCCCAAACCCCCGCCGCACGGCTTCTCGTAGGGTGCACGCGGGTCAAAGAGCAGGATTTCATACGCTGAGCTCACCAGGCAGTGAGCCAGGTGGCAACCGACCGGCCCGGCTCCGACGATTGCATCCCGCATCAGGTTTCCTCCACAATTCGGGAGTGTGAGAACGGTACATGGACGACGATCCGCGCGCCCTGGCCAGGTTGCGACTCCACTTCCAGGTCGCCGCCCAGCTCTTTCGCCCGCGCGCGCATACCCACCAATCCCAGCCGGTTGGCATCGAGCCAGCCGTCGTAGTAGCGAGGCACCTCGAACCCCACCCCATCGTCGCGGACCTCCAGGCATACCTGGTGAGGCTGCACTTCCAGGGTCGCTTCAACCCCTTGGGCCTGGGCGTGCTTCCGGGCATTGTTGAGGCTCTCCTGGAAAATGCGAAAGACGGCCAGCTTGACTTCCGCTGGTATCAACACCCCATTGCTGCCGTCGTTGACGTGGAAAACGATGGGCAGTTCACGTTCCCGCTGAAAGGTTTCTGCGTACTTGAGCAATGTCTGTCCCAGGTCACCCTGTTCCAGATCCGGCGGCCGCAGCTCAAAAATCAAGGCGTCCAGATAGCCTGCAATCCGCAACAGCTCCTCCCGGGCACGTTCGATCTTTTCAGGGTCAGAACCCTTCACGGCGCTATCCAGTATAAGACGCACAAAGTAGATGTCCTGCAATGCCTGATCGTGGATCTCGAGGGCCATGCGTTGCTGGTTCTTTTCTTGCAGAGCAAAGAGTCGCCGGGAGAGGGCCTCCACTTCGTGGAGCCGGCCGCGGAGTTCCTCGACGAGCCAGGCACGGTCCAGGGCAATGGCTGCCTGCTGGGCCAGGGTAAGCAGCATGGAGCGATCGTCCTCGGTCGTAAAATCATCGGCCACCTTGTTCCCCAGGACCAACAGTCCATCCAGATTCTCCTGGTGAACCAGGGGGACCCACATCTGCACGCCGACTTCCGAGTAGGCTTCAAGCTTCCCGAGTGCAGCCGGTTCAGATCGCAGTTGTGTGCACACTGCTGCGTGATCAATGGGCTTCCTGTGATCCCGCAAAAGGCTAGCCAGGGCTTCTGGCAGACAATCGGGGATTGAGCCTTCGAAACCCTTGTCTGTGGCCACATAGAAAGCATCCTCCTCTGTTGAGAGCAACAGGGCGATCTCCTTAAAGCGCATGGTCCGGGCCACGTCCTCGGTCAGCAGTCTGACGATGGTTGTCGTATCGGTGGCCTCGTTGAGTGCCTGGGACATCTGCAGGATAAACCCTTTGTAGTCGTACCAGCCGCCGTATAGCAAGCGGTGAACCAGAATCTCGATGCTGCGTTTCACCCGCTGAAACGCAAATGCCAGCACGAGGGCCGGAACGACGCCCACCACGGTGGCCGAATCGACTTGAATGGCCGGTGACAGCAACCGAACGACCCATTCCAGGCCAAGATACAGGAAAATGAGGGTCAGGGTGAGAAGAGAATACACCACGGTGCGATTGACTGCCCTGTCCAGCTTCATCAGGTTGTGGCGGTAGGTGGCATAGAAGTAGCTGGCCGGACTGAGGGTGAGCATCAGGAAGGGGATCCAGGACGGAACGAGGTATTGGGTGAACAGGACCTGGGGGATAAGGATCAGGACGACGAGTGGCAGCAGAGCCAGCCCGGTACCCAGCGCAACAATGGTGATCTGCCGCTTGCTCGTCTCGGATGTAGTAATCCGATACGCGCGCACCAGAAGAGCCAGGCCGACGAATAGGCAGAGGATAAAGTGGCCCCTGATCAACACATCTGTAGGCGGCCAGGCATCGAGGTGGAACTTCCGATAAAGTCCGCTGAGGCGTATCGTGTCCACTGACACGTAGAGTGCAGCCAGGACAGCGCCGATGCCGTACAGGATTCCCAGCAACACCTTCTTGCCCCGGAAGTCGCTTCGTTCGGGAAAGAGGGTGTGATAGTGGACAAAGAGAGGGCCGATGGCCGCGGCGAGAACCCCCATCCATTGATTGGCCCACAACACACCCAGGTCGGCCATGGACCAGATAACGATGGTGGCTGTCGCCATGAGTGTGAGCAAGACGAAGGTCTGAGCCACCGAATCCCGGGGCTTGCAGCCCAGGACGAGCATGGCAATGGCCCAGAAGCCCATGGCCATGGCAAAAAAGCCGACCCTGTCCAGGATAGTCGCTATGGATGGGGGAACCGGTGTGATCTCCAATTGCAGGGATTGCCCATCGCGCAGGATTTCCAGGTGCAAGGCTTGCTGGCCAGGATGCAGATAGGCCTGGCTCAAAGCCATGGGGAGATCCCCGTCGATGGCCAGGATGGTATCCCCAATCTTCAACCCGGCAGCATCAGCCGGGCTGCCGGGTGCTACGGCACCGATAGCCCCACCGGAGATAAACTCAATGCCCACGTATGGCAGGGACATATAATATCGAAAGGCGAGCCAGCCCCCCACCAACGTGGCAATCGCCAGCAGCAGCAAAGCCTGCATGGTAAGACGACGGAGAGCATCGACGTTGAACTGTCTTGTCTGCATAGTGTTCCTCGCAGTGGAAATAGGTCGCCCACGACTCCTTGGCAACTGTCCCTGGAGCTAGCACTGTTCCATGAGATCCAGACCGCGATGGGCCACGTAGGACGGTGAGAACCTTGAGTACTCCGTCGCTGAGCAATGCTTCACAACCCGGCGACAGGATACATTCGTGGGATAGCTAAGCGGATCCGGACCTCGGAGGACTTGTGTGGGGAGACTTACCATCCGTCGCCAAAGCAGAGACCAGATTGAGCTCGACAGCTTTGGCCACAGCTGCGGTGCGGCCACATACTCCGAGTTTCTGAGCGGCAGTGCGAAGGTGGGACTCTACCGTCCGCTCTGAAAGGTACATTTGATTGGCGATCTGGGACGTCTTCTGTCCTCTCGATGCCAGCGCCAACACTTCCAGTTCCCGCTCGGACAGATCGGGAAGCTTCGGAGCGTTGACCGCCAGATCCACCGCGCGCTTGCTGAAGCTTATCCTGCCCGAGCAGACCTCTTGGACCACGTTGGAATAGGCATCCATGTCTTCGCTCTTGAGCAGATAGCCATGCACATGGCCCATGAGACGCTGAACGAGCGTCCCACTATTGGAAGCCGTTACAATGACGATCTTCATCTCAGGGTACTGGCTGTGTAGCCTGGGGACCTCCCTATCGGCATTGAATCCGGGCATGTGGATGTCCAGGATCAGGACGTCTGGAATGGGTCTGAGCGCTGCCTCCAGATCCAGGCCGGATTCGGCCTCACCTATCACCCGGATATCAGGGTCGCGGTTTAGCGCTTGCCTGATCCCCTCTCGCGCCAGGGGATGGTCATCTACTATGACTACTGTGAGCATGCAATCATCCTCGATTCAGACTGGAGTGCAGTTTATCTGCGCCATGAACGGCATCATAGCACAGGTCAACACGCGAGTCAAGCAAATTGTTCAGTATTTTCTGCAGTCTTGAATCCGTAGAAACCGCATTCTTGGTTGCATAAATCCGCAATCCAGTTCTTCAGGTTTTCCTGTTGTCA
>CAZDOD010000242.1:0-3684 GCA_964506935.1 uncultured Thermodesulfobacteriota bacterium
ATGCGATAACCTTTTCGGGGAATATCGTTGCACTTGTGGAGCTGGGAAAGGAGATACGCCTGATATCAGCGAGATATAAGAAAAAAATAATAGAAAAAAATCCCGACTTCGATGAGGACAGGGCGAGAAATGCCCTTCAATCTATTTATTACAAGGAGCTTTTAAATCTCAAAAAAGAAAAGACGCGTATTTTTGGAGAGATCTCGGAATTGAAAAAGTCGGTCGAATCCAAGAGGGGATCTTCTCCCGAGGCGGTGATCAACTACCAGATCAAAGAGTTGGACGAGAGCATCAAGGCCCATATCGATGCCCTCGGGGAGATATCGCTCAGGATAAAAAGAATAAAAGATGAAAAGGAGAGGGAAGCTCTCATCGGTGAGGAGGATGAGTTAAGGGGCCGTTTATCTCTGATAAGATCGTCAAAAGATGTTCTCGACCAGGAGAAAAAGAAGGAGCAGCTCAAAGAGATATCCAACGATTTCTATAGGGAGGTGTGTCGTGACGAGGTCGGCCAGATTTCGCGGCTTGAGGGGATGCTTTCCGACGTCTATCAGAGGGAGAAGGCGCTGACGCGGTCATATTACGACAGGCTGGGCGAGATTTCCGACATGGGCGTGAACACGGGCCTATATATATCGTTCGGCGGTGTGATGGAGACGATAAGGCTAAGGGATGACGTGTGGGGAAATATAAGTGTAAACATCGCAGACAAGATAAACGAGGCGTCGCGCTGTGCATCCAGGAACCTGAACTTGAAAAAGAGGTTGGACCGATTTGTGGAGAGGTGTCGTTTTGAGAGCGGAAACCGAAATCTGATATATCCATTTAATGTCATCGTCGGAACGAACTACTCCATCATCCAACCGATCGACGAGGAGCCGTATCGGCTCCAATGGGGGGTGGAGTCTTTTTCGGATCAAACCGAGGGGCTCGTTATGGGCGATGGCCAGAGGGGAATGGAGGCGAATAATCACGAAGGTGGATTTTGTGGTCAAGATTTTAACAGTTCAGAACTCGTCCAAAGGACGAGCGAGATCTATAATCTCGGCGAGGCCCTTTCGGGGGACGCCCTTAGGGAATATGTAAAGGAGAGCAGGAGCCGCCTCTATTTTTTTGAGAAGAGAGTGCTCAAAGAAGAGCTCAAAGCAAAATTCTGGGAGACCTTCGCATACGACGGGACGGAAATTTATCTGATCTTCGGCGTTGAACACACGGGCAAAAAGCTCTCTGTCGAGATGTTCAGATATGCCGGGCAGTTGGACTACTCCGGGACGACAAAGAGGGAGATGACACATATATACGAGATGATAAGGCCCGACTCCGCCTTCTATAATTTCATCATCGATCATAATTTTGATCTGTGGTATAAGGATTTCAGGAAAAGCGTGGGCGCCAAAAAGCGGATCGCGAGGGGATAAGAAAACAATCTGGGATTATTATTTTCGATTGAGATTTTTTGAATAGATTATTAGAATCTTTTATCTCAAAAATATTTTTAAAAAGTTAAAGATCATATCAGTAACTATCACGGAGGATAGATAATGTTCCACACTGAGAAGTGTACCCTCTGCGGCGATTGCCTCATGAGATGTCCATACCTCGAATACCCCGAGAAGAAGGCGAAGGAGGAATTCAAAAAGCTGATCGACGGCGAACAGACGTCCGTAACGGCCGAGTGCATCACGTGCGCCGCCTGCAACATGTTCTGTCCAGAGGAGGCGAATCCCTTCGACCTGATAAACGACAGGCAGGAGGAGACAGGGACGTTTAAGGCCAAGGAGCAGTCGGTTGGCATGATGAGCATGGCGTCTCAGATGCCTTCCAAGATAATAGAGGGTGACCCAGAAAGGCCCGTCATGAATCTCTGCAGCGTCGGAAATCTCCTCCCCGGCGTCATAGAGGGGAGGCTCTTTGACGGGTTGACGCTTCTCGGCGGCGGAGATTATTTCTGCTACATCGGCTGGATACACATCGGGAAGCCCTCGATGGTGAGGGATAACGCAAAGACCTATATCGATAATCTCGCAAAAACCGGGGCAAAAGAGATAATCTGCTACCATGACGACTGCTACGCCCTCCTGGCAAACAAGGCCGAAGAGTTAAAAATAGATGTGCCGTTTAGGCCGATCCATATCATAGAGTATTTAAGAGATTATGTGAAAGGGCACAGGGGCGATGTGAAGAAGCTGGGCATGAAGATAGCCTACCAGCAGCCCTGCGCATCGAGATACACCTTCGATAAGGATTCTATACTCGATGAGCTCTTCGACCTCATCGGCGTCGAGAGGGTCGAAAGGAAATATGACCGGATGGGTGCCCTGTGCTGCACGGGTGCGATGGGCGCAATGGCGGATGTCCCAAAGGATGTCGTCATCGAGTGGAGGATGAAAAACGTCATGGATGCCAAGGATGCCGGCGCCGAGGCTATGGTATTTTTATGCCCGCTCTGTGCCTTGGCACTGAGGAGCAGCGCGAAGGGTGAGGGGATAGAGCCTTATATCCTGTCGAACCTCGTGAGGCTTTCTTTAGGGGAGGATCTCACTTTCGGCGGGGCGGGGAAGGTCTTCGATTAGGGATTTTCCTTATTCTCTATAAAAAATCTATCGATTCGACATTCGACTCTTTTATAAGACGGCATGGCCTATTCTTTTATTGCACGCCATGCCTCTTCAATCGTGTAGAACGAGCCGCAGACGACGACCCTACCACCTTTTCCGACGAGGCGTCTTGCGGCGCCTATCCCGTCGCCCACGCTCTTACTCGTATAAACAGGATTTTTGAGGCCCTCGGCCGAGCCTTCGAGCTTTTTTATCGATGCGGCGCGAGATACCGAGAGGGGCACGAGAAATATCGCATCGGCGACGGTGTCGAGCACCTTTAAAAATCCCGGGATATCTTTATCTCCCATCATCCCCACGACGAAGGCGGTCTTCATCTTCGGCAGCCCTTTCAGGTACCGAACAAGCGCACCCGCCGCACCGGGATTATGGGCGACATCAAAGATCAGATCGGGCCTTTTAGACACCCTTTCGACCCTCGCGAAAAGCCGTGTGTCTTTTATCCCCCTCGTGATATCCTTTTCCGACACCTTATATCCCATGTCCAAAAGGAGCTCGATTGCCGCGAGGGCGACCGCCATGTTTTCGGCCTGGTGAGCGCCTGAGAGGGCGGGTCTCAATCCTGCGACATCCCGTCCCAGGCCCGTGTAATCGAAATCTTTCGGGCCGACCGGCCTGCAGTCGAATTCATCTCCAATAAAGTATACCTTCGCCCCCTTATCCATCGCCGCACTTCTCAAGAGGGTCTTGACCCCGTCACTCGTCCTCCCGACGATGAGCGACCCCCCGTCCGGGAGTATCTCGACCTTCTCACGGGCGATATCCTCCTCGGTGTCCCCCAAGAGATTGGTGTGGTCAAGCGATACGTTTGTGATCACCGAGACCATTGGCCTCCCGACGTTTGTGGCGTCAAACCTTCCGCCGAGGCCGACCTCCATAACGGCCGGATCGAATCCCTTTTCGGCAAAATGGACATATGCCATAAGCGTGATAAATTCAAAATATGTGAGTTCGAATGACTTTTCAGACTTTCTGCCGTCGATATTTTTCCTTATCTCAGAAATAAGGGTCGCCCCGTCGGCTCGGGATATCATCTCACCGTCGGCGATTATCCTTTCTCTTACAT
>CAZDOD010000243.1:0-3681 GCA_964506935.1 uncultured Thermodesulfobacteriota bacterium
CCCTTATCAAAGAGGCGACCTTTGGGTCAGTGTCCATCAAGAGATACGGGGCGCTCTCGATGAGACCTTTTCTTTCGAGCCATATCAAAATATTCTGTATCGATGTGGGGGTCGCGAGGCAGTCGGTCAAATACCAGCTGTGTGTGCCGAGGTAGTAGAGGCTTTCGGTGTCTCCACCCTCTATCCAGCTCTTTTTGATCTCATAAGATTTCAGCTTAGGGACGTCCGGGGATTTCTGGTCGTCGGGCATCTTTTCGGGATCGATGTCAAGGAGGCCTTGGAATTTTTTTGCCCAGAGCATGACGGGATGTACGATTCCGGCATCAGGGCGTGAGATCAGAAACTCGCACATGTTACTCATATAATCTGTCGGGAGGAAGAGGTCGTTGTCGAGGACGAAGATGATGTCCGATAATATCACCTCGGGCTTCGAGAACAGGAAATTTCTGCCGCCGATCACCCCGAGGTTTTCGGTTGATGAGTAGAATTTCAGATTTGGGATTTTCGTAAAATAATCCTCGATCTTTTTATCTTTGCTCCCATTGAGGAGTAGCGAGATCGAGACGTTCTTTTCGTCGCCAATAGAATTTAAGAGGCTCGCCATGGTTATCTTTGTGGCGTTATACTCCCTCTCCATCATGAGGATCACAATCGCGATCCTGTATTCTTTCCCCTTTATCTTCATGGCAATCGTGTTATATAGTTTTTTTGTCTCATAATAATATATCGTATTTTTTGAAAAAGGCTAAACAAAAACTGTCAGAACCCCTTTTTTGTTTTTTGGGGTGTTAGGACGAGGAGGTCAGGGGATTTTATGAGGCGGGTGTTTTATCAAGATGATATGTTAATGGGGTAATAGAAAATTATAATAATGGGGGGGCTTTTCCTTCTTGTCCGAAGCCCCCTGTGATTTTATTTCTTAGAATCTGCCAATCTTAATGGTTTAATTCCTTTCGATGTGAAAACTCTCGACGGCTGCCTGAATTTCTAGTACACCAGCCCCACATTTTTCCTTACGATCTCAAGCGTCTTCATCGCCTCGGCCCTAGTCTTTTCGGCGCCCGCCTTTAGGATATCTCGGAGCTGATCTGTGTCTTTCAAAAGCTCCTCCCTCTTTTTTCTGTAGGGAGCGAAAAAATCCCATATCTTTTCACCGAGCTCTTTTTTGACGTCGGAATATTTGAGGCCCGGGGCGAGGTAGCGCTCTTTCAGCTCCTCTCGCTCATCGTCGGTGATAAAGAGGCTCATCAGTGCGAAGAGGTTGTCGGTCTTGGGGTCTTTTGGTTCGTCGACACTTTTTGAATCTGTTACGATGGTCATGACCTTTTTTTTCAGCTCATCGGCCGGCTCGAATATATCGATCGTGTTCCCGTAGGATTTGCTCATCTTCTGTCCGTCTATCCCCGGAATTACGGCGAGGTCCTCCTCGATCTCGGCCTCCGGCACGGTGAAGGTTTCACCGTAGGTATTGTTGAATCGGATCGCTATGTCCCTTGTTATTTCTAGGTGCTGCTTCTGGTCTTTTCCGACGGGGACCCTGTCTGACTGATATAGGAGGATATCGGCGGCCATGAGGACCGGATAGGCGAAGAGCCCGTGGTTTGGGGAGATCCCCTTTGCCGTTTTGTCTTTGTAGCTGTGGGCCCGCTCGAGGAGACCGACCGGGGTCACGTTAGAGAGGATCCATGTGAGCTCCGTGACCTCAGGGACGTCCGATTGAATCCAGAAGTAGCATTTTTCGGGATCGAGCCCGAGGGCGATAAAATCCGCGGCCGCAAGGAGCGTGTCTTTGCTCAGACTATCGGCGTCGGAGACGGAGGTGAGGGCGTGGAGGTTCACGATGAAGACAAAGAGCGTATGCTCCTCCTGATAGCGGATCATTTTCTTCATCATGCCGAAATAGTTACCTATGTGTAGCGAGCCGGAAGGCTGTATCCCTGAGAGGATGCGCATCTATTCCCCCTTGTCTTTTTTACTTTTGAAAAATCAGTTTCCCGTCTTGTATTCCGACAGGACGAGAATTACATTATCACCCGAGACATAGTCAATATACTGATATGATGTTATCCCCACACACGGGGCAAATGATATAACTTCGGCCTTATCATCGTTTTTGTGAATCAGTGAAAAGCCCTCTATCTGGTCCCTTAGGGCCGGGACGTTTATCTTGACAGCCTCGACGAACCATCCATTTTCACCGGAAATAGGTTTCGAGATGGGCCCCGGCATTAGGGGCAATTCCATGAAGAGGTCTTCCGGCTTCGGGTCGTAGCGGCCGCTCATGGCGGCTTCCATATCGTAGGGTTTTGTGACCATATATACTTCACTCCCGATGACGTAATAGACATATGTAGACGGTGTAATTTTACCACCTTCGATCGATGATGCGGCGTCCTTCGGGTGTCCGCTCATGTGGGCGGCGATGTATCCCCCCCCGTTGACGAATCTCAGGACCTTCATCTCAACCGAGATCGCATTGATTTTAGTATCACCATCCCATTCGCCGGAGTATACCCACTTCGCCCCGTTGTTTAAGGGAAAGACGTTTGTGGTATCCCATCCTTTAGCCGATACCGAACATAGTAACAGAACGGCGGCTATCGTTACTTTAAGGATATTTTTTGTCATTTTCCTACCTATCTGATATCAACTTCACTATGACGTTCCTTCTTCTTGGACCGTCGAATTCGCAGAAGAATATGGACTGCCATGAACCCAAAACCAGTGTGGAGTTCTCCACCATGACCGCCACATGAGTGCCGATGAGGCTCGACTTGATGTGGGCGTCGGCATTCCCCTCCCTGTGCCTGTATTTAGTGTCGGCCGGGACGAGCTCGTTTAGCTTATCTATTATGTCCCTCGGCACGTCGGGGTCTGCGTTTTCGTTGATGGTCACGGCTGCCGTGGTGTGGGGGACATAGATAAAACAGATCCCGCGTAGAATCCCGCTCTCCTTTACGACCCTGGAGACATCGGTGGTGATGTCAAGCATCTCGATCCTTTTTTTGGTCTCGATATTTAACTGCTTCATAGTAAATCTCAACCTAAAAGTATGACTAATCTAATTATCACTCTTAGCTTTTTTTTTCAAGTCCTTTTTGCTATAATTATTTACCGTAATTAGATAAAAAACCAAAAGGGGATAACAAAAGAGGGAAAAATTGTTTAAGACGAAGGGACATATCATTTTGGCATCAAACTCCCCCAGGAGGAGGGAGTTTCTCTCTTCCCTCGGGATAGATTTCGATGTCATCCCCGCCGATGTGGAGGAGAAGTTACTCTCAGGGGAGACATTCAGGGAACACGTGATAAGATTATCTGTTGAGAAGTCTAAAAAGATATCCGACAAAAATCCCGACGCCTTCGTCTTGGGTGCCGATACGCTCGTCGTGATAGACGGGAGGCCGCTCGGGAAGCCAAAAAGTGAAGATGAGGCCACTGAAATGCTTAGAGCCATCTCGGGAAAGATACACACGGTGCTTTCGGGCTACTGCGTGATGAGCGGCCGGACGGGCGAGATGAGAACTGGCGCCGTCGAGACGGAGGTAACGATAAAGGAGCTGACGACGGACGAGATAGAGGCATATGTCTCAACACATGAATCTATGGACAAGGCCGGTTCCTACGCCATCCAGGGGATTGGTTCTTTTATGGTATCAGAGATATCTGGCTCCTACACGA
>CAZDOD010000244.1:0-3659 GCA_964506935.1 uncultured Thermodesulfobacteriota bacterium
ACAATTAAAAAATTAAAGAAGCAGCAGAAGAATTTCATGAAGAAGCTGGGCCTAAAACCCGCCCCCGCATCGACCCAGATAGTCCAGCGGGATAGACACGCCCAGTATTTCACGACATTAGGCATCATCGCATCATCGGTTGAGAAATTCGCCGTCGAGATCAGGCACCTCCAGCGGACCGAGATCGCAGAAGCAATGGAGTTTTTCTCTCCCGGACAAAAAGGGTCTTCGGCGATGCCCCACAAGAGAAATCCCGTCCTCTCAGAGAACATCGCGGGGCTTGCAAGGATCGTCAGGGCTAATTCCGTTGCAGCGCTCGAAAATGTCCCCCTGTGGCACGAGCGGGACATCTCCCACTCGTCGACCGAGAGGGTGATCGCCCCCGACTCCACAATCCTCGTCAATTTTATGCTGACGAGGTTTTTGGGCGTCATCGAAAAACTCGTTGTTGACAAAGACAGGATGAAGAAGAATATGGATTCAACCGGAGGCCTCGTCTTCTCACAAAAGCTGATGCTTACCCTCGTCGAGAAGGGAATTACGCGGGAGGATGCCTATGCGATCGTTCAGGGATTGGCGAGAAAAGCATGGGATGGGGATAAAAACTTCATAGACCTCGTTAAGATGGATCCGAAGATAAAAGAGTATTTCAAGGCGAAGGAGGTCGAGGCCGTCTTCGACCCAAAATATTTCGTACGTCACACCGATTTCATATTCAAGAGGGTCTTTTCTCCATAGATAACCTATCATTTTGATATAATTGAAGAGAAAAATGTGATAGAATATTTGGTTGGGTATTTTGACAATGGACAAATTCAGGGAAGAGTGCGGAGTTTTCGGCATTTACGGTAAGGCCGAGGCAAGCAAACATACCTATCTTGGCCTCTACGCCCTCCAGCACCGAGGTCAGGAGAGCGCCGGCATAGTCTCATTCAAAGACAGCCGCTTTTACGTCCATCGCGGTATGGGACTCGTATACGACATCTTTGACGAGGAGACCCTCGGTTCTCTACCGGGCAGTGTTGCAATCGGCCACGTCAGATATTCTACCTACGGCTCGTCTGTCCTTGAGAACGCCCAGCCCTTCGTCGTGAACAACCTTAGGGGCGGGCTCGCAATCGCCCACAACGGAAACCTCGTCAATGCCGGGAGGATACGAAGGCGCCTCGAAGAGAACGGCTCGATCTTTCAATCGACCATGGATACCGAGGTGATAGTCCACCTCATGGCCGCCTCCAAGAAGTCTGACTTGGTCGATCGCCTCACCGATGCCCTAAAGGAGGTCAGCGGCTCTTACTCCCTCGTTATTCTCACTGAGGGAAAGCTCGTCGCCGCCCGCGATCCGAAGGGATTCCGTCCGCTCGTCATCGGGAAGCTCAAGAAATCATATGTGGTCGCCTCCGAGACCTGCGCCCTCGACCTGATCGAGGCGAAATATCTGAGGGACGTCGCCCCCGGGGAGATAATCATCATCGACGATGAAGGGATGCACTCATATCTGACACTCCCCAAGGAGAAGCACTCATTCTGTGTATTTGAATATGTCTATTTTGCCCGCCCCGACAGTCTGGTCTTCGGCCAGAACGTCTACACGATAAGAAAATCTTTCGGCGAAAAGCTGGCGAAAGAGGACGACTTAGAGGCTGACCTAGTCATCCCCGTTCCCGACTCCGGCGTCCCCGCCGCCATCGGCTACGCCCACGCCGCAGACCTCCCGTTTGAGTTCGGCCTGATCAGGAACCACTACGTCGGGCGGACGTTTATCGAGCCGTCCCAAGGGATCAGGCACTTCGGGGTAAAGTTAAAGCTCAACCCCGTAAAGAAGGAGCTCTGCGGAAAGAGGATCGTTGTCGTCGACGACTCCATTGTCAGGGGGAACACATCGAAGAAGATAATCGGGATGATACGGGACGCCGGGGCAAAAGAGATACACATGCGCATCAGCTCCCCCCCGACCACCCACTCCTGCTATTACGGCATCGATACCCCCACAAGAGAGGAGCTAATCGCCTCAAGCAACACCACCGCCGATATAGCCAAATTCATCGGGGTGGACACCCTCAAATATCTCTCCCTCGAAGGGCTTATGGAGTGCGCCGAGGGGACGGGGCTAGAGTTCTGCAACGCTTGCTTCTCGGGCGAATATCCGCTCAAGGGCGGAGTTAGCGGAGACGAGGTTCATCAGCTAGTCCTCTTCCCGAGGAGGGCCAGGGCAACCGGGGGAATCTGATTGATCAGGGTAAATCTTCTTAATACCGATATCGACATTAAGATAGTGATCACCGGCCCGGAGCAGTCGGGGAAGACATCGATAATCACCTACCTCTATCTCAACATCAAAAGGAAGTTCCGCTCATCACTCACATCCTACTCGAATCTCGTGGGGAGGACCCTATTCTTCGACCACCTTCGGATTCTATACGGCAGAGTGGGCAACAGGAGACTGATCCTCAACATCTTCACGGTGCCGGGGGCCCCTACCCTATCGTCGCGTAGAAAAGACCTCCTCTATCTTTCCGATGCCGTAATCTTCGTCTTCAACTCGAATAAAAAAGCAAGGCTCAAAAGCCTGAGATCCCGATTGGAGATGACAGGCACCCTCCGCTCTTTCGGGATAAAGCCCTCCCGGTTCCCAATCGCATACTTTGACCACAAGAGCGAGCCACAGGTTTCATCCCCAGGACGGTTTGGCGGGCTTTTACGTCGGCTGATAAAGGCTTTTATCTGGTTTTTTGGAATTTTTCGATCTTGGCTGGGTCAACCCTATGGCCCCCCCGTCTTTTATGGTTCGGCCTATGAGGGCTGGGGTGTCTTGGAGGCGCTGGATGGCGTCGTCGGGCTCACACTCAACCGCCGGGGCGAAAAGCAAATCAAGAGGTTCAATATCAGGACTGAAGTCCCGGTCACGATGGATGAATTTGACGATATATTCAAGAGATACCACATTAGGAGGGCCGCCTTCGAATATGACAGTTATGTGTCTTTGGGGAGGAAGGTCATCAGGATCGACCCCTCCGAAAAGGGTTTTCTCCTTGCGCTTTCCGACGCCTTCGAGCGGGAGGGGAGACATGACAAGGCGCGAAAATACAGGCTGTGGGCGATAAGGTCGAAAGAGGATGAGGGGGGCGGGATAAATTTTCGGGTGGTTGACGATCAAAAGCTAAATCCAATATACGTTTTTGAGCGGACGAGGTATCTTGCCGCCGCGCGAAAGTTCATGGAGGAGGGGGAGACGAAAAAGGCGATCAACGCCGTCAGGGACGCCGCGTCAGCCACACAGGATCCATACAAGGTCCTGATGCTCCTAAAGACATTGGCCGAAATGAAGATCAGGGTCGGAAAGACGAAGGAGGGGCTTAATTCCCTCACCCGCCTCGCAGGACGATTCATAAGTCAGGGCTACTACAAGCAGGCACTCTCACTATATTATTATGTGCTCCGCCATCGCCCGAACAGCCTCGATTGCCTCCTTGGGGCGGGAAGGGCGCTTGAGGAGATGGATCGCATTGCCGACGCCCTCGAATTTCTGCAAAGGGCCAAGGACGTGATGAGCGAGGGGCGGATATTCGTGGGGCGTTCCGACGTGGCGAAAAGAACCGCTATTTTAAAAAAGAAGATGATGATATTAAAAAGGGCAAGGGATGGGGGATAGAGGGACT
>CAZDOD010000245.1:0-3626 GCA_964506935.1 uncultured Thermodesulfobacteriota bacterium
ACTATTATTTATGATACACTGAAAATTTTTTTAATATATCTTGCACCAAATTTTATTTTATTTTTTTCTACCACCCCCTCACTTATGAAAATCACAAGAATTTCACCCTAGCCTGGAAGATGAATGCGACCTCGAAGTGTCGAGAGCCTTGATTATCTGTGGTTAAAGTTGTTGGATCTAAATTTGTTTCTCTCAAATTAAAGTTTGTTGTGCTATAGGTTTCTTAATACTATATCTTGACAAATATTGTATCACATAAATATAGTTTTTTGTCAAGGGAAAGAGAAAATAAATTGAGTAATCAATATTTTAATAATTTTTTTTAAAACACCAAAAAAAGTATCGTAACTAGGGTTATTTAAAGAAGGTTTCCAAGAAAAGCGTAATCAGTACTGCAAAGACAAGCGCAGGAAGGAGATTTCCCACCTTAATTTTTAAAATCTTTCGCCCCGTCGAATTTATCGGCTTTCCGTCTTCAGTTGAACTTTTATCGGGATTGGAGCCGATATCGTTTCCCCCGAAGATCAAATTTATCCCTATCCCCAAAATCAGGAGGCCCCCCGTTGCTGTAAGCTCGGCAATCACCCGATCCGTGAGAAACCTCTCGAGATACATCCCGAGGAGTGTGAGCGACCCCTGATAGACAAACACTGTTATGGCCGAAAACGCCACGCCGATCCCTAGGGTCGAGGCGAAGGCGACGGAAGCCACCCCGTCGAGCAGCGATTTTGCATAGAGGATATAGGGGTCTCCCCTTATCCCCTCATTCAGGGAGCCGACGACCGCCATCGCGCCGACGCAAAAAACGAGGCTTGCGGTGACAAAGCCGGTAACGAATGTCCCGGATTTTGACTTCGTCTTCTTCTTTATATTCTCCCCAAGATTGTCGAGGCGGCCCTCGATATTTAGGGCCTCGCCCACTATCCCGCCGAGGATCATGCTCCCGGCGACTATTATGACATTTTGAGTCTCAAGGGCCATTGAGATACCGATCAGGATGACCGTGAGCCCCAGCCCCTGCATTATCACCTCTTTTATCCTCTCGGTCATAAAACGTGAGAGAAATATCCCGACAAATGAGCCAAGAATAACGGCCGCTACGTTTACGAGTGTGCCCTTCATCAAATCTCCTTGAAATTTTCTAAGTCGTTAAATCGCAAAATCGCCAAATCTCAAAATCACTATATCGCTTTGAGTCCGTTCGCCAAAAAATCCCTCAGACAGATCGTGAAATTTTTCACGACGTCCCTCGCCGAGTTCAAGATAAAGATCCTGTGGTTTATATGGAATATCTCCCTCTCAAGGCATTTCAGATCGAGCCTCTTCGGGAACGGGTCCTTCATCGACTGCAGGAACTCCTGATGAAACAGGAGCACGACCCTGTCCCTCATCCTCAGCTCGGTGTCAACAAAGAAGAGGGCGGCTCTCGGCAGAAGTGAGTTTATCCTGTTCAGGAACGCCGCCGCCTCCCTCACCTCTATCCCTTTAGGCGGGGCGGACTTGACCTCGATGTAGACGAGCTCCCCCTGATATTGGGAGATCACGTCAAAATCGCCGCCGGATGAGATCCCCTTGAACCTTATCCCCCAGACCGAGGGCGAGGCGAATTCCCGTTCCATCAATCTCGCCACAAACCACTCGAGGGTCGGCCCGAAGCTTGTGATCGGCCTCTTTTTCAGGCGAAAGAGGTCATCTGTCTTCTCGACGATCCCGAGGTCATACATGAGGTTTATACAGCGCTCTTTCTCCTCAAAAACCGAAAAATCTCCCAGCATATCAGATGTAAAGCCGTCCTGATATTTTATCATGTCCCTTAAGATGAGCCTCACCGAATAACGCTTCATTTCGGTATAGAATATCCCCTTACCCTCATCGGAGAGGTTATCAAAGATGATGTCGCGAGTGGGGGAGTGGCGGTGGATTGCCATCCCGCGAGCCTTGAGCGAGTCGAGGATTTGTGAGTTTACAGTAGCGGAAGACAAATCAAAACCCCCTTGTTAGTCCGGCGTCTTTCGCAAGGCGGACGGCCTCCATATATTCCTCGGTCGTAATCCTCCTTTTTAACTCCGGGTATTTATGGGCCTTGTATTCGGGATGATACTGCTCCATGATATTGATGTAGGAATCGCGGGACAGCTCTTCGGCTATGAAAGATACGGCCTCCTTTGTCCCAGAAAGACCGTTCGGCATCACGAGGTGCCTGATAAGGAGGCCGCGGTGTGCAACCCCCTTTGAGTCTATTACGAGGTCCCCCACCTGACGGTGCATCTCGCGTAAGACTTCCTTTATCACGACGGGATAGTCAGGGGCGTTCATGTATTTTTTGGAGGGCTCGGAATCGGTGAATTTGAAGTCCGGCATGTATATGTCAACTATCCCGTCGAGTAGGCGAATCACTTCGATGGAATCATAGCCCCCGGTATTGTAGACGATCGGGATATCGAGGCCCATTTCGATTGCCCCCGGAAGGCTCTTTACGATCTGTGGGACGTAATGTGTCGGCGTGACGAAGTTGATGTTGTGACAGCCGCGGGATTTGAGGGCGATCATATACTCGGAAAGTTCTTCTGTCGAGACCTCCTCGCCCCTCCCCTCGTGGCTGATGTCGTAATTCTGGCAAAAAACGCACCTCAAGTTACAGTGGGTCAAAAATATCGTCCCGGAGCCGGAACGCCCCACAAGCGGGGGCTCTTCGCCGAAGTGTGGGAAGACCGAGGAGACGACGACTGACTCCTTCGCATCACAGGTCCCGGTCTCTCCGGAAGTCCTGTCTACCTTGCACCTTCGGGGACAGAGGGTGCACTCCTTCAGGATGGACATGAGCCTCTCTATCCTGTCTTTTAGGTGGCCCGACTCATGGAGGGCGATATAAGAGGGCCTGAACTCCGTCTCTTTTTCCGACATCTATTTTTGTATCTCGTATCTTGAATCAAATAACACTAGAAATAGAATAAAGGAAAGGCTAATCAAAAAGCAAGCTTTTTTAGAACATCCACTTAACTTTCGGGTCTAAATATGTTATTATTCTCAAAAAGGAAAAGGTGGTAAATCATATGAGCAAAAAGGTATCAAAAATCTTCGTTCCGCTTTTTGTTCTCGTCGCATTTATGTTTGTGTCGGGTTGTCCGTCGCCGAAAATCAAAGTGCCAGACATAGTCAAGCCGAGGCCCAAGATTGGCCTAGTCCTGTCGGGTGGGGCTTCGAGGGGCTTTGCCCATGTGGGGGTGATAAAGGTACTTGAGGAAGAGGGGATACCCATCGATCTTATCGTCGGGACGAGCGCCGGAAGCCTCACGGGGGCGCTATATGCATATTATAAGAACGGGCAAATCCTTGAGAGGGAGGCGAGGAGCCTTAAGGTGGAGGACGTATTCGATTTTTCCATCTTTTCTATCGGGGTCGGGGTGGTCAAGGGTGAGAGGATAGTGCGGTTTGTGGAAGACAAGATCAAGGTGAAGAACATCGAGGATCTGAAAATCCCGTTTGCGGCCGTTGCGACAGACCTGAACACGGGAGAGAGGGTCGTATTTCGTCGGGGATCGATCTCCAAGGCTGTGAGGGCCTCATCCTCAATCCCCGGCATCTTTATCCCGGCTTTCTCGGCAACGGCGGCGACCTTATCCGCC
>CAZDOD010000246.1:0-472 GCA_964506935.1 uncultured Thermodesulfobacteriota bacterium
CATCGTAGGTGGGATCCTTCTGCATGTCCCTCGGTGTACCCTTTATATGCATCAGGACAACAGGGACATCAAGTTCTGCCGCGAGGGGAGCCATCTTCGGATCAAACCTGAGGCCGCTTATGTCGTTTATCATCGACGCCCCGGCACCCACAGCCCTTTCCGCCACTTCGGCCTTGTAGGTATCGATACTAATAGGAATATTGATCTCCCGTTGTATCGTCTCGATTACCGGTATGACGCGTCCAAGCTCCTCTTCAAGCGATATGGGTTCAGACCCCGGGCGGGTGGATTCCCCCCCGATATCTATTATGTGTGCCCCGGCGTCTGCCATCTCTCTTGCCATTTCCACGGCGTTATCGTGGGAGAGGAATCTACCCCCGTCGGAAAACGAGTCCGGAGTGACGTTGATGACACCCATGATCAGGGTCTCGTTCCTCAAATCATACGTGTTTCCGCCGATATCGAGCACAAA
>CAZDOD010000246.1:482-3623 GCA_964506935.1 uncultured Thermodesulfobacteriota bacterium
ACAAAATCGCCGTCCTCGGCCCTAAGATAATTTTCGAGGGTGTCCTCTATCTTTCCCCCCAGATCCATAAGGCCGCTAGACCCGTCTTTTATCTTCTGGATAAAAACGTAAAACTCATTTATCGACCCGAAGAGGAGGAGATCACTCCTCCCGTCCCCCCCATTCGAGACGACGGCGTAACCCCCGGAATCTTTGATTCGGTCTTCGATCACCACTTGAAGCTTTTTGGGGAGGTCTTTCACCTTTATATTGATGTGGAGCATTCTGCGGGCGGCCGAGTCTATCTCACGAGGGTTGACCCCGATTTTAAAAAGCCCCTCCTTCGCCTCACTCATGCCGCCTGCGGTAAATCCGCTTATGCGAAGGTTTGAAAGCTCCAAATATCACGCCTCCTTTGCCTTCTTTTTCTTGGGACCCGACTTCTTAAAGTCCACGTCTCCCAATATCTTGTTTATCTCTTCTCCGGTCAGGACTTCTTTTTCGAGGAGTTTATTTGCGAGGATGTGAAGCTTATCTATATTTTTTTCGATGATCTCCTTAGACTTTTCGTGGCAATCCCTCACGATCCTCTTTATCTCATCATCGATCTCCTGAGCGGTCTTTTCGCTGTAGTCCTTGTGCTGGGATATTTCCTTTCCGAGAAATACCATCTCCTCCCTCTTGCCAAAGGTCAGGGGCCCGAGCTTTTCGCTCATTCCCCATTCCGTGACCATCTTCCTGGCGATGTTTGTTGCAATCTCAATATCTTGGCCGGCTCCCGTGGATATCTCCCCCAGGACTATCTCTTCGGCGGCCCTGCCACCGAGGAGTATCTGGATCCGCTTTACGAGGAAGTCTTTTTTGTAGGTGTGTCGGTCATCCAACGGAAGCTGCTGCGTTACGCCCAGCGCCCTCCCGCGCGGGATGATGGTGACCTTGTGGATCGGGTCCGTCCCCGGAAGAGACCTGGCGACGAGCGTGTGTCCCGACTCGTGGTAGGCCGTTAGTTTTTTCTCCTCGTCGCTGATGACCATGGAGCGACGCTCGGTGCCCATAAGGATTTTGTCTTTTGCCTGCTCGAGGTCGGCCATCTCGACCTTGGTTTTACTTTTTCCCGCCGCTATAAGGGCCGCCTCATTCACGAGGTTTTCGAGGTCTGCCCCTGAAAACCCCGGCGTCCCCTTGGAAATTATCATGAGGTCGACGTTCTTCGCCATCGGTATCTTCCTCGTGTGGACCTTGAGGATCTTTTCGCGCCCGACATAGTCCGGGTTGGGGATAACCACCTGGCGGTCGAACCTCCCCGGACGCAGCAGCGCCGGGTCGAGGACGTCGGGCCTGTTTGTGGCGGCGATCAGTATTACACCGTCGTTGGATTCGAACCCGTCCATCTCGACGAGGAGCTGGTTTAAGGTTTGTTCCCTCTCGTCGTGGCCGCCGCCGAGGCCAGCGCCCCTGTGACGGCCCACGGCATCTATCTCGTCGATGAAGACGATACAAGGGGACTTCTTTTTGGCCTGGTCGAAGAGGTCCCTGACACGTGAGGCCCCGACGCCCACGAACATCTCGACAAAGTCGGAACCTGAGATCGAAAAAAACGGCACCCCGGCCTCACCCGCTATCGCGCGGGCAAGCAGCGTCTTTCCGGTCCCGGGGGCACCCATCAGCAGCACCCCCTTCGGAATGCGCCCGCCGAGACGTGTGAACTTCTTCGGGTCTTTTAAAAAATCAATGATCTCTTTGAGCTCCTCCTTGGATTCGTCTATCCCGGCGACGTCATCAAACGTGACTTTCTTTTGAGACTCGTCTAGGAGCCTCGCCTTGCTCTTGCCGAACGAGAGGGCCTTCCCAGGCCCGCCCGACTGCATCTGGCGCATGATGAAGAACCAGAAAAAACCGAATATAAGGATAAGAATAAGGAGCTGGGCCATCCCGCTCTGATACCACGGCACCTTTTCAGGCTTGGCTTCCACCTTTACGTCGTTTGAAATGAGTTTTTCAATGAGATTCGGATCCTCGGGCATGTATGTCTTAAACATCTCGCCCTTTCCGTTCTCGCCGAAGATCTCCTGACCCTGTATGACTACCGAGTCTATCTTCCTCTCTCCCGAAAGCTCCATCATGGTGAGGAACTCGCTGTAGGTGACTTCCTTCTCCTTCTCTTTTGTCGGTGAAAGAAGGCTGACCGTAAGGATTATCACGAGGATAATCAAAAGCCAAAGCGACATATTTCTAGCAGATTGGTTCATCTAAATCCTTTCCCTTTATTGATCAAAGCCCGTAAATGGAACTTGAAATTACTATTGAAAACGTGATGAATATCGGGTAAGTATATACTAAAAAACCTTGTAATGCTATCACGTTTTATATATATTGTCAATTGTGATTTGATGGCACAGCCGAAGTCTAAATTTCGGCACTGTCAAATTCCTTTTGGGGGAATATAAATGTTTAAGGCAGAAAAGATAGGTTTTATAGGTTGCGGAAACATGGCCGAGGCCCTCATCAGGGGGATATTGGAGAAGGGGCTCTACAAAAAGGCCGATATCACATGCTTTGATATATCGGAAGATCGTTTGAAATATGTCTCCGGGGCCTTCGGTGTTAATCCGGCAAAGGAAAATAGCGAGGTTGTTTCAAACTCCGATATCATTTTTCTCGCCACAAAGCCCCTTCAGGTCTTAAAAGTCATCAACGAGATAGCCGGAAGCCTGAAACAGGAAAAATTGCTGATTTCGATCGCCGCCGGGGTTTCAATCGATTTCATCCAGTCGAGGCTGACGAAGGTACCGGTGATACGCGTCATGCCGAACACTCCGGCCCTGGTGCTGTCGGGGATGAGCGCGCTTTCTGGCGGGGAGTTTGCGAAAGGTGAACATATTGAGGCCGCCCTCAAGGTATTCGGCGGCGTGGGGGAGGCGATCGAGGTCGACGAGGATATGATCGATGCGGTTACGGCGCTATCGGGCAGCGGGCCGGCCTACGTCTTTTTGATCATCGAGGCCATGGCCGACGGCGGCGTGAGGGCGGGACTACCGAGGGACGTCGCCCTTAAGCTCGCGGCACAGACGGTGTTCGGAGCGGCGAAGATGGTCATCGATACAAAAAAACACCCCGGCGTGCTAAAAGACATGGTTACATCTCCCGGAGGGACGACCATCG
>CAZDOD010000247.1:0-3622 GCA_964506935.1 uncultured Thermodesulfobacteriota bacterium
GAAAGACATCGTTGATGAGCAAACATTTTCACTGGGCAAAGATTATAGTCTTAAAGCTGGTGATGTGATTTCATTTCTCATCCTTGAGACCTATCCGGGAAGCAAATACACCGATGTGGCGATTTCTGAATTGCGCCTGGCTAACGATATTGAAACAGTAATGAATGACACTGATACGATTCCCCTTCCAATGACTCTTTACCCTTATTCCCCCATGGGTTGTGGCAATCCAGGCCGTACAAACACATATGACGAAGAAGGGGTCCCTGTATTTCACAAGCTCAAATGGAAGTTCAAGACGGGTTATGTTAATTATTCAACCCCCTGTGTAATAGGTGGCGTCATCTACTTTGGAAGCAATGGTCTTAATTTTTATGCTGTTGAAACAGAAACAGGCAAAGAATTGTGGCGGTTCAAGGCGGAAGGTTGTATATATTCTTCCCCCTGTGTGGCAGAAGGTGTCGTCTATTTTGGAAGTGACGATAGTAATTTGTATGCAATGGACTCAAAGACAGGTAAAAAATTATGGCGGTTCGAGTCGGGAGGTAGTGTAATTTCTTCCCCATGTGTGGTCGACGGTGTTGTTTATTTTGGAAGTGACAATGGTAATCTTTATGCTGTGGACACAAAAACAGGTCAAGAATTATGGCGTTTCAAGACGGGAGATTATGTACGGTCCTCCCCTTCAGTGGTAGACGGCGTGGTCTACTTTGAAAGTCGGGATTGTAATCTTTATGCCGTGAATGTGAAAACAGGTCAAGAATTATGGCGGCTAAAGACAGAAAAATGGATAAACTCATCTCCCTCAGTGGTTGACGGTGTGGTCTACTTTCAAGGTGGATACAAAAAGCTTTATGGCGTGGATGCAAAAACTGGTGAAGAATTATTGAAGTTCCAGTGGAAAAGTTGCATAGGTGTCTGGTGTCTATCCGACGGTGTCATCTACTTCAGTAGCAGTAAAGACCTCCCCGATTGCTACGAAAGTGATACAATCTATGCCGTGGATATAAAGAGTGGTCTTGAATTATGGCGGACCAATTATTGGGTAGATTCAGGCCTCTGTGTTGTCGATGGCATCGTCTACTTCATAAGCGGTAAAGATCTTTGTGCCGTAGACACACAAACAGGTAAAGAATTATGGCGGTTTAAGACCAAAGCATTAAGCAACGGGGGCGCGGAGTTCACTACTCCATGTGTAGTCGACGGTGTGGTTTACTTCGGTAGCTTTGATGGGTATTTGTATGCGGTGGAGTGAGGAAATTCATCCGCTCGTCGTCAATAGCGTTTCTTTATTTTAATCCTACTCCCCACTAGACCGCAAGCTCAGATGGATTAAGGATTATGATGAAGTATTTGAAGGTAGAAACATACACTCATACTTTCGTTGACAGTGTAAAATAAAATGACTGTGTTTGATATTTTATATAACCTATATAACTTATATAATCTATATAACCCATGGATTGCCGCAATTATTGGCGGCACTTTTGCTCCGGTTATTGGCGTCTTAATTTTAGCAGGCAAATGCAAATCCGGTTTTTCAAGTAGCCCTGGAGCGATTGTCATTATACCAAAACTATTATTATATACGGCTATATGTGCAGGACTGGGCGGGTTACTACTGGGATCAGTTGAACTAGGTCTTTTCCCCTTTAGCATACAAAAATTAGACATACTTATCCCAGGATTAAATAATTTTATCCGCTTATATCTATTTATTTTGAGTATTGTGGCCATGTTTATCCGTATATTCATGTATATTTTTTGTGCTGGTGGTATTTTCTTGGCAATGTTTTTCAATATAGATATATATGATTTGATGGGGCGATAAAACTTTATGTATATCGTTAACTGAGGCTATCCGGGGATATTTGAATGGGACAAAAAATCAGGTAGCTTGCCGGGGAATTGTCATGATAATCGTAAGCAGTAAAGAACGAATACAATTGAAGAAAGAATAAGTTTAAAATAGGAGATTCGAAGTTGGAACCTTGCCCCCGAAAACGAGTCCATGTTATAAGTTAGAGTTTGGAGTAAAATGGACTCAGGAAGGATGGCAACGTCGGAGATTGACAACTAAATAGCTGTCATTGAAAGGGCCGGGCGGTACGGCCACTTTCAAGTCAAATCTCGTTCAGGACACGTAATCCTTGTACTTTCTTTGAAGTTGTTCAACTCTGCCCAGTAATCTGATTTGGTTTCACAAATGTGTTACTTTTTTTGAAAAAAATGGGTATTTTTTAGTATATTCTGGGATAGTCAAATTCTAATTAACTATTTGATATTATTTGTAAAACCTAATAATTACCCAGCCCTATCATACCTAATACAACGGACTAAGAATCCACAGGCCGCAGGTTCAAATCCTGCCGGGAGCACCAATGATTTTTTGGAGTTACGAAAATTAGTAACTCCATCTTTCATCCCGGCCCTATTGTGTTATTGTGGGCAATCTAAAGATCTTTAACGAGGTTTTCTTTCTTTTTGGTTTTCTGTAAAATACTGGCTTTTCACCGCGACATTAAGCTGAAAGCATTTCGTTAAGTCTGCTTAAAAGTATATCGATATCGAACGGTTTTTCAACAAATTTGCATTTGGTCGTCTTGAGGAAGGATTGTGTGTTCTTACCCAGGACATCACCCGTGATAAAGAGGATTTTTTTTGCCAGTTCGGGATTATTCTTCGAGATAGATGTGTAGATATCTTGTCCGCTCATTCCGGGCATCTTAATGTCTGATATTATGGCATTATACTCATTGGTCTGCAGTAACTCAATCGCCTCTTCACCCCTGCCGCATGTCTTAATAACATATCCTTCAAGTGAGAGCACCTCAGATAAATAATTCCTTAGTGATTCCTCGTCATCGATTACGAGTATAGACACGACCCTGTCAGGTCTTTTCGGTTTTGATGTTTTTATGTATTCATCTCTGATAACCTCTGTTGTTATGGGAATTTCAATTCTAAATTTAGTCCCTTTTCCCACTTCACTCTCAACATCAATTCTACCGCCGTGCTCGTTTATGATACCGAAGACGATGCTCAGGCCGAGACCCGTTCCCTCACCCACCTCCTTTGTTGTGAAGAAGGGGTCGAATATCTTTCTGAGATTTTCCTTCGGGATACCGGGGCCGTTATCCTCAAACTCTATGGCTATATTATCATTTTTATAAAAGGAACCAATGGCCAACCTGCCGACCCCGTTTTCCCTCATGGCGTCTTGGGCATTCTTGATGAGATTTATAAAGACCTGCTGTAACTGGTATGGGTCGGCCGATGTTTCGGGGAGATCAGATGACAGGTTTAAGTCAAAAGATATATTATTGACGCTAAGTTCGTATTCCATTAGATTTAAGGATGTATTTATAATATCATTTAAATTGACCAACCTCCTTTCGGGTTTATGCTCCTTGGCGAAAGTGAGGAGCCCCCTGACTATCTTCGAGCACCTTATCGATTCTCTCTCGATCGCTTTTATTTTATCCTTAATATCAGTGGAAATATCTTTTCGTATAAGGAGTTGGGCATTTCCTATTATCGAAGTCATTGGATTATTCAATTCGTGCGCCACTCCTGATACAATCTCCCCTAAGCTGGAGAGCTTTTCGGTGCGGATGAGCTG
>CAZDOD010000248.1:0-2512 GCA_964506935.1 uncultured Thermodesulfobacteriota bacterium
ATCTGTTATGATATAATAAAATATGTATCACTGATAGTCTCAATCTCTCTCGCAATCATAATAAATACAATCTAACACCACGATTTCAAAACCATTTTGATACTCCCATCGAAGTTGAATCTCAAAAAAATGTGATTATATTAGAATCAAACATGGTAGACCAAACAACGAGAAGCTTTCTCTCTTTTGATAAAGGGACCGGATTTAAAAAATATGGGGGAAAAATCATGAAAGAAGAAGAATTAAAAAAGAGGCTGACGCAACAAGAGTATCATGTCTTGAGGGAAAAGGGGACGGAGCCCCCCTTCAGCGGAAAATACAATAGTAATAAGAAAAAAGGTGTGTATTACTGTAAGGTCTGCGGAAACAAATTATTTGAGTCAGACAAGAAATTCGATTCCGGAACGGGATGGCCGAGCTTTTTTGATGTAGATAAAGATGCGGTTTCGCTCAAAGAAGATAAAAGTAACGGTATGATACGCACCGAGGTCGTCTGCAAAAAGTGTGGGAGCCATCTGGGGCACATATTTGACGACGGGCCGAAGCCGACGGGAAAGAGATACTGTATAAATTCGGTTTCTTTAGATTTCAAAGAGGATTAAATGAAAAAGGAAAATGCGGCATTTGGTGCCGGATGTTTCTGGCACGTTGAAGATACATTCAGCAAAGTCAATGGCGTCCTTGAAACAGCGGTCGGATACATGGGAGGACACACCGAGAATCCCACCTATGAAGAGGTCTGTTCCGACAAGACCGGACACGTCGAGACCGTCCTAGTCGAGTACGATCCCGAAGTGGTCTCATACAAAGAGCTACTCGATATCTTCTGGAAGGTTCACGATCCAACCCAGCTAAACATGCAGGGGCCCGATATCGGCACCCAGTACAGGTCCGCTGTCTTCTACTATGATGAGGGGCAAAAAAACGAGGCCCTAAAATCTATGGAAGAAGAGGAGAAGAGACGCGCCAGAAAAATAGTCACCGAGATAATCCCCGCCCCAACCTTCTACAGGGCCGAGGATTATCATCAAAGGTATTTCGAGAAAAGGGGGATAAAGGGCTGTGGCGTATAGCAGGATCGTCTCTCTTATTTAGCGATATATTATCGCCAGAAGTCAGGATATAGATTCCAAAGATCTAAAAAAAATCCTGTTGACATGAAGGCAAAATTACTGTTCTAGTATCCAACACGAAAAAAGATTTGGTATCTTGGAAAATGCTCGTTATCTGATAATAATTTGATATAAAATCTGATAGTTAATACCCGGGCTGAAGAGAAGGAAAAATGATCGAGATACGAAAGGAGAAAACCGAGGATATCCCCGTTATCGGTGAGATCCACAAGGTAGCCTTCGGCGGTGAGACCGAACCGAATCTCGTTGAGGCGATCCGTGCGTCGGAAGGATTCATCCCGGAGCTGTCATTAGTCGCCGAAGTGGACGGCAAGGTTGTGGGGCATATCATCTTCAGTCCGATCACTATCAAGACCAAAGCTGATTCTGTTCCTGTCCTCAGTCTGGCCCCGATGGGTGTACTCCCCGAATATCAAAATCAGGGTATCGGCTCGGAGCTTATAAGGAGCGGCCTTGCCGGATGCCAGCAGTTGGGCCACTATATCGTGATTGTCATCGGATATCCGAAATATTACACGCGATTTGGATTTGTCCCCGCCGCAAAGAAGGGACTTAAGGTCTCATTCGATGTGCCCGACGAGGCGTTTATGGTATTTGAAGGTATCACCGGCGCCCTCGATGGCGTTTCGGGAACGGTTATTTACCCGCCGTTTTTCAACGAAGAGGTTTGATGATCCATTTCTCCGAATTGGTCGGTTATAGATAAGGACACACCTTAAAAACTCAAGGCACCAAACCAATTAAGGGGAAAAAGGTTGTTTTATCTACTGAAAAGAAAATAACTTACTATTACACGTAAGTCCAAGATTTTACTTCACGGCGGGGCCAGATTTACACCTGATATTTTTTAGATACTAGATTAATCACTTACTTTTTTGGGATAATATTTCTATAATTTTTCCGTGTAATTCTCCTAATGGAGCCGGTTTTTGGATGAATCCACTGGCACCTTCCGTTACAATTTTCTTTGCCTGCCCGTTTTCGCTATAACCAGAAGTGATCAAGACTTTCAAATCTGGGTCTATTTCCTTCAACTTCATAAGCGTCTCTTTCCCGCCCATCTTGGGCATAACATAGTCAAGGATCACTAAATCAATATCACTTTTTTTCTCCTTGAAAACCTCTAGCGCTTCTTCACCATCCCGTGCGATAATAATCTGATACCCCTTTCCCGAAAGAAAGTCCCTCCACATATCTATCACTAACTTTTCATCATCGACCAATAAAATCGTTGCGTTCCCGACAAATTCCTCGCCAACATTCACTGAAGGAATCTCCTTTATGCTCCCTTCTATACCGGGAAAATAGAGTTTGAAGTTAGTACCTTTCCCATCCTCACTAAATACCGTTATCAAACCTCTATGGTTTTCCAAAATACC
>CAZDOD010000248.1:2522-3024 GCA_964506935.1 uncultured Thermodesulfobacteriota bacterium
GAGTCCCATACCCGTTCCACCTTTCTCCTTCTTTGTGCTAAAGAAGGGTTCAAAGATATGATCCATCACCTCGTGAGACATTCCGACACCGGTATCTTTCACTGATAAAACCGCATAATCACCTTCCCGGGCATCTCTGTAAATACTGACAAAATCACTATCCACTCTCTGATTATATGTCTCTATTATGAGCTTTCCCCCCACAGGCATGGCGTCCCGGGCATTGATACTAAGATTGAGGAGACTCTGTTCCAATTGACCGCTATCTCCTTCAATTATCATAATATTATCTGCAAGATTTGTTTTGATTTCTATTGACTTATCGAACGTACCAGTGATCAGAGGAAGAACCTTTTCTACAATATCATTAAGGCTCAACTCAGTGAATTTTTGCTCTCCTCTCCGGGTAATATTCAAGAGATCTCGTGTTAGTTCTGAGGCGCGTACGGTGCCATCGTGGATAATCTTTAGGGCCTTATAGTCCTTGTCGTCCTCATTTCTT
>CAZDOD010000248.1:3034-3589 GCA_964506935.1 uncultured Thermodesulfobacteriota bacterium
AGTAACCCATAATCCCCACAAGTATATTATTGAAATTATGGGCAATCCCACCTGCAAGTGAACCGATGGCCTCCATCCTCTGCCTTTGAATAAAACTTTCCTCAAACCTTTTTTTCTCTGTAATATCTCTCCCCATGCCGTGAATTTCTTTAATATTATTGCCCCCCCAAACAGGTTTCTCTCGCAACTCAATAGTCCTCGTAACGTCTTCCCACCCCTTGAAATTTAACTCAAAAAGCCCTATATCCTCTCCTCTGATCTGTTTTTCTACAACCTCATCGATCTTACCAAGAGATTTGTGATCTACAATGCTTCGAAATTCTTTTTGCCAAAGGTCATTTAGATCAATTCCTATTAGTTTCTCAAGGGCTTTATTCACATATTTGATCTTCCTGTTTCCATCCAATACATAGATGACATCCCCGATATTCTCGATATGTTCGATGTATCTCTTTTCGGATTCTTCCAATTCCCTCCTGCTTTTTTTCAATCGGTTGCCGGTATATGATGAGACGAATGCAGCTATAAAGAGATATCCGGTAACAACGAAAAGGA
>CAZDOD010000249.1:0-3478 GCA_964506935.1 uncultured Thermodesulfobacteriota bacterium
ATGGCCTCTTGTAGTTTCTCACGGCTACCTCCGTGACCCTCGCCCTGATGTTGACCGCGAGGGCTGGGATGAAGCGGTGAAAATCGCCGTATAGCTTGATATTTTTTATTACTTCTTTTCGGTAGGCTTTTAGCGGGGCGCCAAAATCGTGGATGTCAACGCCCGATATGAGGGCGAGGAGGCGGTTGGCAACCCTTGAAGGTATGCGCCTGATAAAGAGGTTTTCCTTTCTGTCCTTTCGCCACCCGCTTACGATATCGTAGCCCTCATTGAGTTTCTTAATAAGAAATTTTATATCGTCGGGGTCATCCTGCAGGTCGCCGTCCATAGTGATGATGACATCCCCTTTGGCGTAGTCGAAACCAGCGGAAAGGGCGGCCGTCTGACCGAAGTTGCCCATGAGATTGATGACCTTTACACGACCGTCTCTCTTTTTTATCTCGATCAGCCTCTCGAGGGTTCTGTCGGTGCTCCCGTCATTTACGAAAATGATCTCAAAGCCCTTTTTTAGGGCCGTAAGAGATTTGACAAGGCCCTTATGGAGCTCGCCCGCGGCCTCCTCTTCATTATACATCGGGATGACAACAGAGAGATCGGTCGTTTTTTGTGTCATTTGCGCCCACTCGTCCTATATAAAAAATCTAAAAAAATCGAATATGCGATATACTCTTAACATATACATTTGTCAATGGTCATCTGTCAACTAAAAAACTGATTATCTAAAGAGATGTCAAGCTTAAAAGATAGTAGAACTATTAGTCATGTTTCGCGTATCGATTGTCATTATAATAGATTTAAGGAGTTTTTTTTACTTCTCCCAAAATTGATAAAGGGGAAAGAGATTCGTTACGAATAGTAACAGAAAGAGGGTTAGAATGAAATTAGTAGAAGATTAGAATAAAATTAGAATACTTGCTCAATAAAATAATGGAATATATAATTACACAATTTCGTTAAATTCTTTAATTTGTAGTACGGAGACAAGCTGCCATGAAGATCGAGAAGAAGGTTGTCTATATCATAATCCTTGCAATAATCGCATCTGCCATCTATTTCCCATGTCTAGGGAAAAGGGACCTTTGGAATCCCAATGAGCCGAACTTCGCCGAGGCCGCCCGAGAGATGATCGAATCGGGAAACTATCTCGTCCCTACGCGAAACGGCGAACCTCTGGGGTTGAAACCCGCACCATACTACTGGCTTATCATTTTATCGTCGAAATTGACCGGGGGATTAAACGAGACGGCTGCACGACTCCCGTCTGCCGTCTTCGGGCTCCTTCTCGTTCTTCTCACGTTTGTCTTCGCCCGGAGGATCATGGATGATGATGGGGCGTTTTTTTCGGCCCTGATCCTCGCCACTGCGTATAAATTCATGTGGCAGTCGCGGTGGGTCGAGACCGATATCGTGCTATCGTTTTTCATTGCGCTGTCGATCTACCTCTTCTTTCGGGGGATGGAGTCGGAAGAGAAAAGGCGGGTCTTTTATATTCTTGGTTACGCCTTTGCCGCCGTCGCGACCCTCATGAAGGGGCTGGTTGGATTCATCATTCCGGGCATCGTGATCTTCTCATATCTATTGGTCACAAAAAATCTCAAGAAGATTCTCAAGATGGAGCTCGTTTGGGGCACTCTCGTATTTTTGGCCCTGCTCCTCCCGTGGTACATTGTTGCCGGCATGCAGGGGGGCGGGGGTTACATGCATGAGCTCGTCATTCGGCAAAATTTCGTCCGTTTTTTTAGCGCTTTCAACCACGAGCAGCCCTTCTATTATTTCTTTGGGGTCATCATGGGAGACTTCGCCCCGTACAGCCTCTTTATCCCCGGTGCCTTGATCTACGCATTTAAGACAAAAGACAGGCTCCCGCCCGGGAAGATGGCGTTCTTCCTAACATGGTTTATTGCGGTCTTTGTATTCTTCTCCCTTTCCGATGCCAAGCGGTCGCCGTATATAATCCCCCTCTATCCGGCATGTGCGGTTCTTGTGGGGTGGCTCATTTACAACTGGGTGAAAGATACCAAACTTAAATGGTACTGGGGCGATCTCCCGGCATGGATCTTCTCCGTATCGCTTGTTGTGACGGTAATCTCGACGGCCGTCTTTCTCATAAATCCCGCGGGTATCTTCTCCAAACCCTATAGTGAGATAGCAAAAAACGGCATCGATATCGTCACCATAAAAAATCTGGCAATACCAGTTATTATCATCGTCGCCGTATGGGCGGCGGTTGCGGTATCGGCAATGATTCTAAAGAGGAGGCGCCTCTTTGTCTTTGCCACCGTGGCCTTTCTTGCCGTCACAATGCTTTATACTCAGATCTTCGTCCTTGATGCAATAAATCCCCTGAAATCGCCCAAGATGATATCAGAAGAGATTGTTGCAAATCTCGGGCCTGATGACGGCTTAGGTGGATATTCCTCATCGGGCAGCTTTCGGTGGTATGGCTATTTATATTACACGGAACGGTATATGGACCTCTTCGACAACCCGGACGAGTTGAAACAATATTACGGGCAGCAGCGAAGGGTCATAGTGATTATGACGGAGAAGGATTTCGGGAAACTCCCGCTGGAGGTAATAGAAGAGATAAAGACAGAAAGGTCCTTTGGGGTAGGCCACAGGGATATGGTGCTGACTTCAAATGAGCTCTTCTAGCTATTGATGGGGAAATTTTCTCGTACGAGGAGTGGCTTACTTTACCGTATTGGGGATTTTAAGACAAGAATAAGATATTCGTAGTCTTTGTTTTGAGGGCAAGGTCTGTGTTTTTTTGGTATCGATGGATATAATACGTAAGTTTTAAATAATTTAGGGCGATAAAGATAGAGGATAAAAAAAGGGGGCGAATGCCCCCTTTTTCAATTGCATTTTGGTATTTAGAAGGCGAAGCTCTCTTCCGCGATTTCGAGGAATGCATCCTCCTCCGTTTTGAGCTGCTCGACCTTTCCGCTTATCCTTGACAGCAGATTTCCGATGTAGTACTTAGCGGCGTTTACCTTCCCGGCGTAGAATGCCACATCTGCGTTATCTGCGATCTTCTGTTTCAGGGCGTCTCCGGTAGCATTGCCCGAGAGTGACATGAGTTTCGGATAGGCTATACTGGCCTGCCACAGGAGCTGCCAGCCAATGATCACGTCCCCCATCAACTCCATGAGCGGACATGCGTTTCCGAAGATGATACCCATCTTTCCCTCTCCCATTAGCTTCTGCTGGAAGGCCACCGCCTCTTCGAGGCCGGAGAACGCCTGCCCCATTTTATTTGCGTAAGATTTAAGGGCGTCTATACCCTTCGCCTCGTCAACGACCTTGGTGACTTCTTCCTTGAAGTATCCGAAGGAGACGAGGTTGTTCATGAGCATCTTGCGAAATGTGAAGTCCATGGCCTGGATGCCGTTCGTACCCTCATACAGGGATGCGATCTTGGAGTCTCTGGCGAACTGCTCTACCGGGTATTCCTTGATGTATCCGTAACCGCCGT
>CAZDOD010000250.1:0-3423 GCA_964506935.1 uncultured Thermodesulfobacteriota bacterium
GAAATACTCGGTACCAAGGGATATATCGGCGCTGCTATGATCTTTCTGGGGATCATCCTTTCAGAGTTCAGGGCAAAGGACTGGAGCGATGAGGAGAGGAAGAGGATCGGAAGTAAGGTTGAGTAAAATATCAGCCTGAGATGTGAACAGTTTTGATTTTATTGATTATAGTTTTTGAATTAAAGGGGCGAAATAGCCCTTTTTTTATGACTTATTTATCAATCAAGACATTTATAAGCACCTTTGTTGCAAAGGCTATGATCTCGTCGCCCTCGGAGGCCGATTGGCGCTCTCTGTTTATCCCAATAAGTGTGTCGATGAGGAGGATGAGAATCTCAGGCGAATCTATGATATCTTTTAAGTTCTTCAAAATAATTTTATCTTTGTTTGAGATCTTCTTACCTTTGATTACCTGAATCGCAAGTATATAGAGGGAGAATATAAATTTATATCTTTCGTCCTGTGTTGCGATTTCATAGGCTGATATAAAAGGCCCTTCCTCCAGTGTTCCATTAATAATAAATTGGAGGCCCGATGACATATATTTTTCAACGGCTTCTTTCAAATAACTCTCATCTCCGGTAATACCAAAGAGCATTGACAGCGCATTCCCCCAATCATTATATGCCTCAGGAAAAAGACCTTTTTGCTTTATTGCGCTATTATATTTCTTCAGGGCCGCCAAAAGATTCTTTTTGGCTTCTTTTCTGTCACCATCGGATAAATTCTTTCCAGAGAGCTTAAGGAGCTCATTTCCCTTCCGGTAGTTAGCATTGAGAACAACCTCGGATGATTCAACTCCCTTTTTAAGATTTTTTTTTGGAAATGATAATATATCCCTTTTTTTCCACAAATTCTGAATCAGATGACGTCGATCTGAAAAAGGGAAGGGCACCTTATACAATCTTTTATGCAAGGTCCCTCTTTATCATCTCTCTGTTGTATTCATCTATGACATTTTTTCTCTTGATAGTGCCCACAATCTTAGATGAACTCTCACTCTCCATTACCGGTATCTCTTCAATGTCAAGCCTCGAAAATTTCTTTATTACTTCGCTCAGGTTTTCATCGGGGTAGGTGGTTATGACATCCGATGCCGCTATATCTTTCGCAATAATGAGATGTCTCAGGTAGTCCTCCTCCTTGATGAATCTCCTGATGTCATTTAAGGAAAAGATGCCCGTCATCTCGTCTTTATAGTTAACAACCGGAAAGTAAAATTGTCTGCTCTCCGATACAAGGTTCATGAGTTTGGAGAAAGGGGTGTTTTCAGATATTTTTTCAAATTCCTGACTCATAACGTCCCTGACGTAAAGTGATTTCAGGACGTTCATTTCCCTCCCCGCGTATATGTTGACACCCCTCCTTACGAGCTTGAGTGTATATATTGAATCTGACTGGATGCTTCTCGCAAGGACTGTGCTTATTACGCAGGCTATCATGAGCGGCAAAATAATCTTGTAGTCGTGGGTCATCTCAAAGATGATGAGGATTGCGGTAAGCGGGCCGTGAGTGGTCCCCGCCACAAGTGCCCCCATCCCAACCAGTGCATATGCACCGATAGGGGCCGTAAGTTCAGGCGCGAAGTAGTTGAACAAATATCCCATAGAGCCTCCGGTAGCGGCGCCTATGAAGAGTGAAGGGGCGAATATTCCGCCTGAACCTCCGGAGCCCAAGGTAACAGAGGTCGCTAAGATCTTAATGAAGATTAGCGATATGAGGAGGAAACATGAGATTTGTTTGCCGCTCAAAACCATATCGATCGATTCATATCCAACGCCGGAGATCTGTGGATAAGTGATGGCCAATGCGCCTATGATCAAACCTCCGACGACGGGCTTTAAGTATAGGGGTATCTTGATTTCGTCAAATATGTCTTCGGTTTTATAGAGGAAGTTTGTATAGGCCAGGGCCACGAGACCGGCGACAAAACCTAGCACGGCGTAGTTCGCAAGCTCCATAAAGCTGACAAGCTCGTATGTGGGGACGATAAAAGATGGGGCATCCCCCATAAGCATGTGAGAGATTGCGGTGGCGATTACAGAGCTCAAGACTATCGGAGTAAAGTGCTCTATGGCAAATTCCCCCATGATAATCTCTATTGAGAAAATGGCTCCCGCGATCGGAGCGTTGAAAGTGGCCGCGATTCCCCCTGCCGCACCGCATGCAACAAAGGTTCGCATCCTCTGGGTCGATGTCCGAAATATCTGGCCGAAACTGCTTCCCATCGAGGCGCCGATCATGACGATAGGTCCCTCTCGACCGACCGATCCCCCTGAGCCGATGCATAGAGCCGAGGCAAGTGCCTTAAGGATAAATGCCCTCGGAGGGATGCGTCCACCCTTCGTGACAACCGCATCCATGACCTCCGGGACACCGTGTCCTTTTATCTCTTTGAAGAAATAAATAATCGGGCCGATAATCAGGCCGACCCCGGCGGGAACGAGTAGCTTTTGATACCACGGGATCTCGGTTATCCTGACGAGGTAATTTTGAAAGGGGCCGTAAAAGAGGTGTTGAAAGAAGATGATGAGATACCTGAAGCCAGCAGCCCCTAAACCGGAAAGGACGCCTATGACAAATGCGACGATAAAGACAAATGTATATTGAGTTTGTTCGAAGAGTTCGAGGTAGTGAAGGATTTTCTGTTTTATAAATTGCATATTTTTTCTAAATATCACATTAGTATGAAAATTGAAAGACTTTTTTCTATTATGAAATTCAAAAATAAGTGTAAATACGATATAGACGATAAAATATAGAAATAGAGATTGAGTGCGGTATTATTGTTTCTAAAAGAAATAAAAAAATGGGCACACATATTGTGTGCCCTAAAAATTTAATCTCGGCGGCGACCTACTCTCCCACAGGGTTACCCCTGCAGTACCATCGGCGCTGGAGGGCTTAACTTCTCTGTTCGAGATGGGAAGAGGTGTTTCCCCTCCGCCATAGCCACCGAAAACTTTACTTTCTCTAAAAAAGAACCATTTCAGATTCCCACGGGGCCCTTTCATATAGAGCCCCTTTATAGTGAAGTCTTTGAATATCGCATAGAGTAGGGCAGAATAATATCATATCAGAAAAATATAAAATGGGATGGTCAAGCCTCACGGCCGATTAGTATCGGTAAGCTAAACACATTACTGCGCTTACACACCCGGCCTATCAACCTTGTAGTCTACAAGGGGCCTTAAGTCTCCTAAAAGGAGAGGGATGTCTTATCTCAGGGTGGGCTTCCCGCTTATATGCTTTCAGCGGTTATCCCTTCCGAACGTAGCTACCCAGCCATTACCGCTGGCGCGATAACTGGAACACCAGAGGTTCGTCCAACCCGGTCCTCTCGTACTGGGGTCAGCTCCCTTCAAACATCCTGCGCCCACGGCAGATAGGGACCGAACTGTCTCACGACGTTCTAAACCCAGC
>CAZDOD010000251.1:0-3397 GCA_964506935.1 uncultured Thermodesulfobacteriota bacterium
GCGGGCAATCGGCCCGCCGTTCCTAAAAATATCTATAAATTTTTTACATCTCAACGATCATCGCCATCCCCTGGCCCCCACCGACACACAGTGTCGCAAGGCCAAGCTTTGCACCCACCTCCTTCATGCCGTAGAGGAGTGTCGTAAGGATCCTCGCCCCCGATGCACCGATCGGGTGGCCTAGGGCTATCGCCCCACCTTTGATGTTGATCTTATCCATCATCCCCTCCATCCCCAGCTCCTTTATCACGGCAAGCGACTGGGATGCGAATGCCTCGTTCGCCTCGAAGAGGTCGATATCCGATATCTTCAGCCCCGCCTTCTCGAGCGCCTTTCTCGTCGCCGGGATCGGGCCCGTCCCCATTATCGCGGGATCGACGCCGGCCGACGCATACGACACTATCTTAGCCATCGGCTTTATCCCCATCTCGTCGGCCTTGTCTTTGCTCATCACCACGAGCGCCGCCGCGCCGTCGTTTATGCCGGAGGCATTACCCGCCGTCACCGTCCCGTCCTTTTTGAACGCCGGCTTGAGCTTAGAGACCGACTCCATCGTTGAGCCGAGGCGGGGGTGCTCGTCGGTATCGAATATCATGGGATTGCCCTTCTTCTGCGGGATCTCAACCGGCACGATCTCGTCCTTAAACCTTCCAGCCTTTATCGCCGCCTCGGCCTTGAGCTGGCTGGAAAGCCCAAACTCGTCCTGCTCCTCCCTCGAAAGCTTCCACCTCTCCGCAATATTCTCGGCGGTGATCCCCATGTGGTAGTCGTTGAATATTTCCCACAGCCCGTCGTGGATCATAATGTCGAGCAATCTCCCGTCATTCATCCGATACCCCCAGCGGGCATTCTCTACGGCGAACGGGGCGTCCGTCATGTTCTCGGTTCCGCCGCACAGCACAATATCGGCGTCCCCCGACTTTATGATCTGAGCCGCAATCGAGACGGACCTTAGACCCGATGCGCAGACCTTGTTTACCGTTATTGCGGGAACCTCTTGTGGTATGCCCGAATGAATCAAAATCTGACGCGCCACGTTCTGGCCCTGGGCCGCCTGCAGCACGCAGCCGAAGACTACCTCCTCTATATCATCGGGCTTGATACCGGCCCTCTTTATTGCCTCCTTTGCGGCGATGACGCCAAGCTTTACGGCCCCGACCCCCTTGAGGCTCCCCCCAAAGGTGCCGACCGGGGTCCTTACCGCCGAAACTATCACAACATCTCTCATCTATTCCTCCCAAATTTTATATCATTTCAACCATATACAAATGTCAGCAGGGGCACGGCACGCCGTGCCCCTATCACCGGACTTAATCGTAAATAAAAAAACAGGCTGAGTCAACAATAAACAACAGAGATTCTATTTTAGCCCGAGGTATCTCGATATGACGATCCGCTGCACCTCGCTCGTCCCCTCACCTATTTCCAATAGCTTCTGATCGCGATAGAACCGCTCGACGGGGTATTCCTTCATAAGGCCGTATCCCCCGTGGAGCTGGACGGCTTCGTTTACAACCCTCCCCATGACCTCGCTGCAGTAGAGCTTTGCCATGGCGGCAATCTTTCCGAACTCCTTATCGTTTTCTCTTAGCCAGCACGCCTTGTAGAGGAGATTCCTCGCGGCCTCTATCTCTGTCGCCATATTTGCGAGCTTGAAGGCGTTTACCTGAAATTTCCCGATCGGCCGTCCGAACTGCTCCCTCTCCATTGAATAGCGGAGGGCCTCCTCGAAGGCGCCCTGGGCGCCGCCGAGGCCCATCGCACCGATCGAAAGCCTCCCGCCGTCGAGCGTCGACAGCATTTGATGGAAGCCCTCCCCCCTCTTTCCGAGGGTGTTCGCCTCCGGCACCTTTACGTCATCGAAATAAAGCTCCCCGGTATCCGACGCCCGCCACATCATCTTTTTTTTCATCTTGACGCGAGTAAAGCCCGGCGTATCGGTTGGCACGAGGATGCACGAGATCTCCTTTTTCCCGTCCGATCGCTCCCCCGTAATGGCCTGAACAACACAGATCCCCGCCATCTCTGATGCGGAGTTCGTGATGAAAATCTTCGAGCCGTTTATCGTCCACTCTCCATTTTTCAGGACGGCCGATGTCTTTGAGGCACCGGCGTCCGACCCGGCGCCCGGCTCGGTCAGCCCGAAGGAGGAGAGAATCTCGCCCGAGCACAATCTCGGGAGCCACTCTTTCTTCTGTTCGTCGCTCCCGAAGTAGTAGATGGGGCCGATGCCGAGGGAATTTGCCGCCGCAACGGTTGCGGCCTGAGAGCCGTCGACCCTCGCTATCTCCTCAACGGCGATGATGTATGAGATATATCCAACATTCGATCCGCCGTATTCCTCGGATACGAACATCCCGAAAAGCCCGAGTTCGGCCATCTTTTTGGTGATGTCTGTTGAGAACTCGGCTTTTTCGTCGAGCTCCTCGGCGACAGGCTTTATCACCTCCTCGGCGAATCCCCTGACGGTGTTCCTGAGTATATTCTGGTCTTCAGTGAGGTCGAAATTCATCGTTTCGCCTTATAAGGATTTTTTTATAAAAACGATTCCGCGTAGATCGGAAACGCCGCTATAACAAAGTGGTAGTACCCACTGCCCACTAAAAATACCGCCCTAAAAAATGCCTGATAAATCTATGCGAGCTCATACCACATCAGGAGCATCGGGTGCTCGACCGGCTGTTTTGCAAAAGCTACCTTTACCGGCATCCCAACCTTTATCTTTGTTCTATCCGTCCCCCAGTTTCTGAGCTGATGTGTAAAAAGGCTGTCGGCCCCGTCCATCTTGACCATCGCCAGGACGTAGGGGAGCTCGACCTTCATAAATGCGGGTACGAACTCGCTGATCGAAAAGCTCTCCAGCTTTCCCGTCCCGGGCAGCTCCTTCCATTTCGTAATTTCGAGGCAGTCGGGGCAGACGGGCCTTGGTATCGCCCAGACAAAGGAGCACTTGGGGCACTCGGTTGCAAAAAATTTCTTGTTTTCGAGCTCTATGAAGAACTTGGAATACTTCCCGAGGCAGTGCCGGTAGGTGATTTCCATCTTCCACTCGATACGCATAATCTCGCGAAAATCCTTCCATGGGTCCTCGTCCTCCCTGTTGATCGGGTCCCAGTGGAGCTTCGGTCCCAGCGGATTATCGGCGGAAAACACGTGTAGTTTAGTCTTTACAAGCCCCCTCTCCTCCGGCTTTAAATCTGGAACCTTGGGGAGCTTGGGATATAAAGTTTTTTCCGGATCATTAAAAACGCTCTTTGCCATTTTATATATCTCCTCTCTTTAGTCGACGCGACGGAAAATATTTACAGCCACGAAGGTTCCTGTACCGCCGTGGGAGTCCATGCCACCCTGGCCGTTGAGTATCTTTGTCTGGCGCTGGGGATGGCATTCCTCTCTG
>CAZDOD010000252.1:0-3375 GCA_964506935.1 uncultured Thermodesulfobacteriota bacterium
AGCAATAATTCTTCAGGGGGGGGTGAGATATCATTCCCCGGGGAGGGATTGTCATGGCTGTGAAAAAGATAGACGATAATATGGCAACGGAAAAAAAGAGGTGGGAAGAGGATACCCTGAAAAAGTACCTCAAGGGAGCGTCCGAGAGGGTAGATCGATTCACCACCGTAAGCGATGCCGAGATAAATAGACTCTACGGGCCCTGGGATATCGAGGGCCAAGATTATTTGAGAGACCTCGGTTTTCCGGGGGAATACCCATATACGAGGGGTGTTTATCCCAGCATGTATCGTGGGCGTCTGTGGACGATGCGGCAGTTCGCCGGCTTTTCGACCGCAACAGATACGAACCTTCGATATAAATATCTCCTTTCTCAGGGAACGACGGGCCTTTCGGTCGCCTTTCATATGCCCACAATCATGGGGGTCTGCTCGGACGATTTGAGGTCTTTTGGGGAGGTCGGAAAATGCGGCGTCGCAATAGATACGCTAAGTGACATGGAAGACCTGTTTGACGGCATCCCCTTGGATAAGGTGACCACTTCGATGACGACCAACGCCCCGGCGTCAATCCTCCTGTGCATGTATATCGCCGTGGCGGAAAAGCAGGGTATCCCAAAAGACCTCATCGGGGGCACCATCCAGAACGACATCTTGAAGGAATACATCGCCCAGAAATCTTGGATCTTCCCGCCGCGTCCCTCGATGAGGATCATCACGAACCTCCTGTCTTACTGTGCCGAGAATGTCCCGCGATGGAACACCATATCCATCTCGGGTTACCATATCCGTGAGGCGGGCTCGACCGCCGTACAGGAACTCGCCTTCACAATCGCCGACGGGATAGGCTATGTCCAGGCGGGGATCGATGCGGGGATAGATGTTGATACATTTGCCCCGAGGCTGTCGTTTTTCTTCAACTCCCACAATGATTTTTTTGAGGAGGCGGCGAAGTTCAGGGCGGCGAGACGCATGTGGGCGAAGATCATGAAGGAGCGCTTCGGCGCAAAAAACCCGGCGTCACTAAAGCTTAGGTTCCACACACAGACCGCCGGATGCTCTCTCACGGCGCAGCAGCCGATTAATAACGTCATCCGCACGACGATTCAGGCCCTGGCGGCGGTCATGGGCGGGACGCAGAGCCTCCATACGAACTCGCTTGACGAGACACTTGCCCTCCCGACGCAGGAGGCCGCGACCATAGCCTTAAGGACACAGCAGATCATAGCCGAAGAAAGCGGCGTGACCAACACGATCGATCCATTGGGTGGATCATATTTCGTCGAGGCCCTCACAAACAGGATGGAGGACGAGGCAAATGAATATATCCAGAAGATTGACGACATGGGGGGTATAATATCGGCGATAGAGGCGGGATTTCCTCAAAAGGAGATCGCGGATGCCGCCTACAGGTACCAGAGACAGTTGGAGACGGGAGAAAAGGTAATGGTGGGGGTCAATAAATACGTGATGGAAGAGGAGGGGAAGATCGAGACCCTCATTATCGATGAAAAGGTTGAGGAAGAACAGAAAAAGAGACTCGAAAGAGTAAAAAGCGAAAGGGATTCCGGAAAGGTGAGTGAGAAACTCTCGGCCCTAAAGAGGGCCGCGGGCGGCACTGAAAATCTCATCCCACTTATACTCGAATCTGTCAAGGCATATGCCACTCTTCAGGAGATTATCGACACCCTGAAAGAGGTATTTGGGGAATACACTGATCCCGGTTACATATAACCCTCGATTTAGAAATATTTTTGTATCATAGATTACTATTGGAGATTTTTTACATTGGCCGAAAAGAGAAAGATTAGAATACTTTTGGGGAAACCCGGCCTCGACGGTCACGACCGGGGGGTCAAGGTTGTGGCGAGGATTCTCAGAGATGCGGGCTTCGAGGTGATATATACCGGTCTCCACCAGACCCCGGAGATGATCGTCTCCGCCGCATTGCAGGAGGATGTGGATGCCGTGGGCCTTTCCGTCCTGTCGGGCGCACATAACTACCTCTTTCCCAAGGTCATAGAGCTTTTGAAGCAAGAGGGGGCGGGTGACATCGTCGTATTCGGCGGGGGGATCATCCCTGAAGATGATATCGAAAAGTTGAAGGACGCCGGTGTCGGTGAGATCTTCATCCCCGGAGACGGCTCGGAAAAGATCGTAAATTGGATAAATCAGAACATCAGGACGAGAATATAATATATACGGATAGAGTTAAATAGATGATGGATAGAGGGATTTTTAATCCAAGAGTTTATAACATTGTCAAAAAATGATGAAATCGATACAGGAGGAATTCTATGAGTGACAGAAGGGTTTTCGTTTTGGGAGGTGGTATCTCCAAGATGGCGGCCGAACGCGTCGACGGCAACATCCGTGACTGGATCGTTGAGGCCGTGATGGAGGCGGTAGTTGACGCCGGTGTCGAGATAGCCGATATCGACCACGCCACCACCTCATACTTTTCAGACCACTTCGATAAACAGTTAAAGCAGGGGGCGATCTTTCATGATCACATCGGCATGTGCCCGAAGCCGAACGTCCGCGTCGAGGGGGGTGGAGGAACGGGAGGCCTCGCAATCAGAAACGCATATGCGTATATAAAGGCCGGGCTATGTGACTCCATGATCATCTACGGCTCCGAAAACATGGGACGCCATGTCCCGTCCGATGTGGCACAGCAGTTCATCGCCCTCGCATCCGACACAGACTGGGAGGTGCAGGTGGCGGGATTCTACATCGCATACTATGCGCTCATGATGCTCGCCCATATGGAGAAATATGGGACCAAGGAGGAGCAGTTCGCCCTCGCATCGGTAAAGAACCACAGAAACGCCATATACAACGAGTACGCACAGAGCCCAATGAAGATCACGGTTGAAGACGTGATGAACTCTCCCATTATCACATCACCATACAAGCTCCTCGATAACTGTCTCTTGTCCGATGGGGCGTCGTGCCTCATATTCGCGACCGAAGAGTGGGCGAAGATCCATTCGACGTCGTGGTACAGGAAGCCACGGATAGAGATGGTGGGAACCGGCTCAGGCACAGACTTCATGAGGCTCGCCGACAGGCCTTATCCCTATCCGGGGATAACCCACTTCAGGGCGAAAAAGACGGCGTCGGAGGAGGCCTACAAGATGGCGGGGATAAAAAATCCGGCCAAGGAGCTCGACTGCTTTGAGGTACATGATGCCTATTCCGGCGTGGAGCTCGTGAGCTGTGAGGATCTGAGGCTCTGCGGATACGGCCAGAGCGGAAAGCTCTACGAGGAGGGATACTTCGATCTTGGAGGTGAGATACCAATCAACACATCAGGTGGACTCATCGGAATGGGACATCCCGTCGGGGCGACCGGTATTAATCAGGGGATAGA
>CAZDOD010000253.1:0-3372 GCA_964506935.1 uncultured Thermodesulfobacteriota bacterium
CTTCCCACAGGCGTCCGGGCTCCCAGTCGATGATCGCGAGAACTGGCCTCACCTGAAACCAGCCCTCCCTCGCCTCCCTAACCTCTCTTATCTTCGAGAGGGCGTTTGCGAGGTCGGCGTGAAGCGAAATTAATAGCCCGTCACAGCCGTAATCCGATATCGCCCTCGAAAGCTGGTCCCCCTCCATCGGGTCTTTTGCGGCCATCAGGCGCGGGTCGGTGTCGAGCCTCCTGAGCTTATCTCCCGAAAGCTCCCCCAATATCTCAAGGGCGGTCCCTATGCACCTCACCGCCGGCGAGGAGACCGCCTTATGTATCCTGAAATCTTTACCCATGACACCGGTAATCCACCCCACAAGGTCTCTCGCCTGTCTCCTGCCATTCTCGGAGAGATTTCTCGGCGCCTCGTCTGTCGTCTCGGCATGAGTCACTATTATAATTCTCATGACATCGAATCAGATTATATTTTGCCTATAAAATTTCTACTACGTTGAAACGCGATCTAATCCCTGATCTTCAGGGTTCCCCTTACGAGATCCTGTTCCTTTTTCAGCAAAAAGCCAAGTCTCTCAAACATCTTTATGATAACCAGGTTGTCGGGGAGCATAATTGTGCTTATCTCCCTCATATTTTGATCGCGTGCGATATTTATGCAGAAATTTATCAATAGTGATCCCGCCCCGCGGTTCTGCCACGGATCGCCAACGGCCACGGTAAAGGCAGATGAGTTGGAACCCCGATCGAGTATGAGACGCCCTACCCCGATGATCTTTCGTTCTTGATCTTCTGTTATCTCGGCAACAGCGCCTATCTCTCTATCATAGTCAATGAAGCAGTAGCGTGTGGCCATCTCATAGGTGATTTCCTTTATCGGATGGAGGAAACGAAATCTTATAGTCTCGACAGAAAAGGTCTTGAGGAGCTCTTGCCACATAGGAACATCTTCCGGCTTAATCGGCCTGATGACGACATCTGCTCCGTCTTTTAACTTCTCCGTCTTTTCATACTCTTCGGGATAGGGTCTGATAGCGAGGTGAGAATATGGAATAATTTTTTTCCCCACGAGATCGAGATCGAGGATTACCCTCGCATCAAGGGCGATGACTGCATCTTTTGTAACAAGTAGGGGGTTTACATCTAGCTCGGCGATCTCAGGGTAGTCGGCAATGAGATATGAAAAACGGATGAGGACTTCGATCAATTTATCAATATCCGCCCCCGGCCGTCCCCTGTATCCCTTTATCAGCGGCCAAGATTTAAGCGACTCAATCATCCGGCGTGCCAGACGCTCGTTGAGCGGTGGGAGTTCGAGGGCCCTGTCCTCGAAAAGCTCGGCTGCAATACCCCCCATCCCCACCATAATCGTCGAGCCGAAGGTCACGTCCTTTTTTGTCCCGAGGATCATCTCGAAACCATCTTTGAGATCCACCATCTTTTGGACCGTCACGCCGTCGATCCTCGCATCCGGGAAGTGTTCTTTTGCCGATCCAATTATCCGGTCAAAGGCGTCTTTGGCCTCCTGGTCGTTTTTGAGATTCAGTTCCACGCCCCCGACATCCGTCTTGTGTGTAATCTCAGGGGAAAATATCTTGAGAACAACGGGATATCCGATGTTTCTTGCCACCTTGATAGCTTCATCAACATTGGAGGCAACCGAGGTGCTGACTATCGGAATCCCATATGCAGAGAGGAGCTCCTTGGAATCTATCTCCGACAGGATCTTTTCCCCTTTCTGAAACAGGGAATCGACCCTCTCCCTTATCTTCACACGATCAATAGAAAATTGTACCGGGACATTTTTGGGTGTCTCGTAGAGGATTTCGAGGTTCCTCCTGTATGAGACGAGATGCATAAACGCCCTCACCGCCTGTTCCGGTGTCTTATAGGTCGGGGTGCTGGACTGATTGAGAATCCTGACGCCCTCCCTGACCTTCAAACCTCCCATCCAGGCGGTCAAGATCGGCTTTTCAGTTTTGTGTGTCAGTCTCCCGATCTCAAAAGCAGTTCCGGTGGGATCGGTCATGGCCTGGGGTGTCAATATAACAAGGGCGGCGTCCACGTTGGGATCTGCGAGAACGATCTCAGTTGTCTTCGAAAGCCTCTCCGGCGGGGCATCCCCCAGGACATCCACGGGGTTGCCGTGAGACCAAAATGGCGGAAGGAGTTTGTTCAACTCCTCCATTGTCCCTTGCGACAGCTCCGCCAATTCCCCATTGAGGGAGATGAGGGAGTCTGTCGTCATTACTCCCGGTCCGCCGGCATTGGTAATGATGGCGAGCCTGGAACCTGCCGGGGGATTTACCTTCGCGAGGAGTTCGGCGCAGTCGAAAACGTCATCGATCTCGAAGACCCGTACTATCCCCGCCCGCTCAAAGGCGGCGTCATAAACCGCATCCTCGCCCGCCATGGCGCCGGTGTGGGACTTTGCCGCCTTTGCGGATTCCAAAAAACGGCCCGCTTTATAGGCAACGATCGGTTTGTCTCTCGCAAAACCCCTCGAGGCGGACATAAACTCCCTCGCATGGGCTATCGATTCGACATAGAGTATGATGGCGTTCGTGTTAGGGTCTTCTCCAAAAAAATCTATCAGGTCACTAAATTCTATATCGAGCATATTGCCGATCGACACGAAAAACGAAAACCCGATGTCCTCTTCGAGGGCCCAGTCGAGGATAGAGGTGCATAGTGCGCCAGATTGTGAGATTACGGCCACATGCCCGTCCTTGGGCATGGACGAGGCAAAGCTCGCATTCATGTTCATCGACGGCACGATGATGCCGAGACAATTAGGACCCAATATCCTCATGCCGTCAAATTTCTCTGATTCTTCCCAAATCCTGTCTTCGAGGGCCTTGCCCGCTTCGCCAATCTCTTTAAAGCCGGCCGAGATTATGATAATACCCATGACGCCGAATTCTCCACACTCGCGGATAATATCCGGCACCGTCTCGGCCGGGGTGCAGATGACGGCGAGGTCGGGGGACTTCGGAAGTGATTTAACCGATGGATATGCTTGTATCCCCTGAACGGATTCGCGACCGGGGTTTACCGGATAGATGACCCCCTTGAATCCTGAACCAATCATGTTTCGGAGGATGGTGTATCCCACGCTAAGTGGGTTGTCGTTAGCCCCGATTATGCAGATCCTCTCGGGTTTAAAGATACGTTTGAGATTTACAGTGCGCATAAAGTCACCTTAAAAAATTAGATATTTAAGGCTTTGAAGATTATTCACATCAAGTCTCTCAAGATAGCCCTACTACTAATCCTTCCCGCTAAAGGCCTTGACCATATTGAAGAACGCCTTTGAAAAAACCATGATGGATTGGTTTCTGTTCTCGAGGTCCACCGCCGCATCCAACGTCTGGGCGTC
>CAZDOD010000254.1:0-3343 GCA_964506935.1 uncultured Thermodesulfobacteriota bacterium
TGCCTTCTTCATAGACAAGTTCGAGGTAACGAACGCCGATTTCACCCTCTTCCTTAACGATGAGGGAAACAAAAAAGAAGATGGTGCAAGCTGGATATTCATCGACAGTGACTACTGCAGGATAAGGAAGACAGACGGCCATTTCGCGCCCGAGGAGGGTTATGAGGATCATCCCGTGGTCATGGTTAGTTACTATGGCGCCCTGGCATATTGCCGGTGGGCTAAGAAAAGGCTTCCGACCGAGGCGGAGTGGGAAAAGGCGGCGAGGGGAGGCATCTCGGATGCACCATATCCGTGGGGACACGACATAGACACGACCCGTGTCAACTATGAGAGGAAGAAAAGAGGGACCACACCCGTGGGAGTCTATCCTCCCAATGGATTTGGACTGTATGATATGGCCGGAAATGTCTCTGAGATGGTGTCTGATTTCTATTCTGATAATTACTACAGATATTCTCCTGACAAGAATCCTGGTGGGCCTGAGATCGGGGAATTCCACACGGTGAGGGGTGGTAGCTGGCTCAGCGGACCGAAGGGTTTGCGTGTCTCAAAGAGAAGGGAGGGCATTCTCCCCTATTTATCCCTCCCGGACGTGGGCTTTAGATGTGTAAAAGACATCGATTGATCCCGATGATTATTTAGATACTCCCATCTTGGTTTAGCATTGGATAGAATTGGAATCGTAGCCGCCCTTGATCGGGAGGTCGCCGTATTTAAAGGCGGGTTCTCTCACCCATCTCATAAATCTATCGGATCACATCGGATTACAAAGGGGATTATAGGCCAAAAGGATGTGGCGATAGTCATCTCGGGCGTGGGTGGAAGGTGTGTGAGGGGGGCCGTAAAGGTTTTGATCGAGTCGTTTCGGCCCGACCTGATCATATCCACGGGATACGCCGGGGGGCTTTCGCCCGAAATCAAGGTGGGAGATATTGTGGTGACGGGGGAAATCATCCACGAGTCGGGGAGGAGGGTCTTGTCAAGAGTAATGGATACCATTTCTCCATCTCACCCCATAAGACGGGGGCCGATCTTGACGACAAATCGATTTATCCCTTTTTCAGATGATAAGCACGGGCTTTATGCGAAGTTCGGGGCGAATGCCGTTGACATGGAGAGCTTCTTTTTGGGGGAGGAGGCATCAAATTCAAAGATCCCCTTTCTCTCGGTCAGGGTGATATCCGACGATGTAAATCGAGACCTCCCGCAGCTATCCAATATCATAGGAGGCGATGGGAGGCCGAGGGTTGCAAGGATCGCCCGTTATTTCCTCACTCACCCGAAGATGATTCTCCCATCCATCGGCATCCTAGGAGATATCAAAAAGGCTACGAGGTCCCTGAATCTTTTCCTTGAGGACTTTATTTTATCCCTGTGAAAAAATGATAGGATCAAATTTTTACGGCTATGGACACAACAAACAGATACTACAGGATCGATGAGGCGGGGATAGGACTTTTAAAATTCCTGATCGAGTCCTATGAGGGTGCGGCGGTGATGAGGACGATAAGCACAAGCGATTCCGCTATCGAGATCATGATCGCCCCCGACTTTGAAGATTTGGTCGAGGCCGTGATAGATGAATTGAGAGACGAGTTTCGGATAACTAATATAGAGAGACCCGACGGATTGGAGCCTTTGTGAGATGCATTTTAGTTTAATATTATGCCGCACGTGGTATTATCCATGCGCGGCCGAAGGTTAGTTTGAGAGATGGCCGATTTTACTCTAACCGATGACGAGAAGAAAAAGCTCCTCTCAATAGCGAGGGAGACCGTGGAGGAGTCGGCGTCGGGCAAAAAGAGGCCGAAGAGATCAAAGAAAGCCAAAGATCTAAAAGTCGTCGAGGAAAACCTAAATGTAAAGGCCGGTGCCTTCGTGTCGCTCCATAAGAAAGGGAGGCTCAGGGGCTGCATAGGGAGATTTGAGGCCGATCAACCACTTTATAATACGGTCATGGACATGGCCTATTCAGCGTCGATGAACGACCCCCGGTTTCCCAAGGTGAGGGTCGATGAGATAGACGATATCGACATAGAGATCTCGGTATTGAGCCCACTCAGGAAAATAAAAGACATATCCGAGATCGAGGTGGGAAGGCACGGGATCTACATTATCAAGGGGTATCACAGGGGGACCCTCCTCCCACAGGTCGCCGTCGAGCACGGCTGGGACACCGACACATTTCTCACCCAGACCTCGAGAAAGGCGGGACTTAGCGAGGATGCATGGAAGGAGAAGGACACCGAGATCTATATCTATGATGCGATAGTCTTCAGCGAGGAGGAGAAATAATTTATTTTTCGGCCCGTTTAAATTTATCGTCTAAATATAAAACAGGATTTAAAGATTATTTATAGGTAGAAAAAGATAGTAGGATAAAAGATAACTTCAAAAATGAAAAACTGTTCGCTCTAATTGGCAAAAACATCCTTTTTCTGAAATACGCTTATATAATCCCACTAAACACACAGACCCGGCCCGTTGGATTTCATCACATCGGGTTAAGAAAGTCTCGAAACCGCCTCCTTTATCCTCTTGAGCCCGCCCTCGATGTCGCTGATCGAAGAGGCGTATGACAGCCTTACACATCTGTCGTCGCCGAACGGCTTCCCGGGGACGAGTGCCACTTTTACTTCGTCAAGTAGATACGATGCGAAGTCCAAAGAACCTTTTATCTCATTTCCCGACGGTGTCTTTTTGAATGCCCCCGAGACGTCGGGGAATACGTAAAAAGCCCCCTGGGGCGAAAAGCAGGAGATACCGGGGATGTCGTTTAGGCCGTCGACGATGATTTTCCTTCGTTTTTCGAATTCGCTTCGCATATACTCGACCTCTTCATGCTGGCCAGAAATAGCGTTTACCGCCGCCCACTGGGAGATAGTGGTGGGATTCGATGTGCTCTGGCTCTGGATCCTCGTCATGGCGCCAATGAGCTCTTCTGGCCCGGCGGCATATCCGATCCGCCATCCGGTCATCGAGTATGTCTTGGAGACCCCGTTTAGGACGATGGTCATCTCCTTTATGTCGTCTCCGAGCGATGCGATGCTGACCTGCTCAAAACCGTCGTAGACGAGCTTTTCATATATCTCGTCCGAGATAACGTATATCTCGTTTTCGACGGCGAACCTTGCTATCTCCAAAAGCTCCCCTTTCGTGTAAGCCGCCCCGGTCGGGTTCGACGGGGAGTTGATGACGACGGCCTTCGTCGCTTTGGAACACGCATTTTTTAGGTCATCAACACTTATCTTGAAGTTCTTTCCGGTCTCGATAATTTTCGGCATCGCCCCGGCGAGCTCCACCATCGGTGGGTATGAGACCCAGTAGGGGGACGGGATTA
>CAZDOD010000255.1:0-3324 GCA_964506935.1 uncultured Thermodesulfobacteriota bacterium
CAGGGATCTTGCCGTGGCTTGAGAACCCTGCGCCGAGGAACAAGACGATGTCGCGGTTTGCCCCCGGTACGGGGTTACCCAGTTCAGATAGTCCAGGCATGGTCGGCTCTCGCTATTCGTCTCTTCTCGAATTGCGGGTTCGCTGCCCCAGAAGCACCTGCGTCTCATCCCCGTCCATGTCGAGAGGGTACTTCTAGCGGGAGCGCGTGGCAAGGGGCGAGGTGGCTTCGGGCGGAGCCCTCTGGAGTGCCGTAGGCACGCGAGGCAGTGGCCCAGGGCGCCGAGCCGGCGGGGCCGGGCCGAGCCCCGAGAACCGGGGTCAATCGGCGAGGCGGAGGCGGATGGGGTCGCCGTCGCGCACGGCGGCGAATGCCTTGGGTTCCGCGAGGAGGCGGCCGAGGGGGTTGACGGGGCTGGCGGCCCGGGGGGCGCCGTCGGCGCGGCTGGCGGGGGTGCGGCCGAAGAAGATGCAGAACGCCGCGCCGGCCGGCCAGTAGCCCAGTTCGCCGGCGGCCACGTCGGCGCGGGCGTCGTCGGCGAGCGGCAGGTCGAGCCCGATGTCGAAGTACACCTCCTCGCCCCAGGTGTTGGCGACGGCGTCGATGGGCAGGGCGGCGAGAATGGCGGCGGCGGCGGGGGAGCCGTTGAGCTCGGCCTGGGCCCGGACGCCGCCGGCCTCGATGACGATGCGCGTGCTCACGTGGGGTCCTTCCGTGTGCCGGTCACTTGGCGAGTCGCAGGGCCAGGCAGACCAACCGCCCCTCGCCGGCGTTGGTGACGGTATGGGCCTCCTCGGGAGCCGTGGCGGCGAACTGCCCGGGCGCCAGGGGCGAGGACTCGCCGCCGGCGGCGATCACCGCGGAACCCATGATGACGTAGTAGGCCCGCTCCCCGCCGCTGACCTTGACGGACTGGCGGGCTTCCATGCAGATCAGCTCGGCGGCCAGCGCCTGGCCCTTGTGCAACTGGACGTGCTGGGGCCTGGCCGACCCGAACCGCACCTTCGCCACCGCGCTCACAATATCCATGCCCGCTCCTCTGCCGCGAGAGCCGCCGACTCGGCGGAACATGCTCCCCGGCCGAGGCGTCCAAACCGCCGGAAGCGCCGGGGCGCCTTTGTCTTATCGGCCAGGTTGCCGCGAGGCATCCAGCCGCGCGCCCGCCCGTGCCGGCCAAGGGAACGCCCCTGCCCGTGGCGGCGGCGCCGTGGTATCATACGCGGCGCCACTCCGCAACCGACATGAGACTCGCCCTGGCCCAGTTCAATCCGGTGGTCGGCGACATCGCGGGCAACCGCGAGCATATCGCGGGGACGATCGCCCGCGCCGCCGACGACGGCGCCGACCTCGTGATCTTTGGCGAGCTGTCGCTGCTGGGCTATCCGCCGCGCGACCTGCTCCGCAAGGAGCAGTTCGTCGCCGACAGCGTGGCGGCGGTTGCGTCGCTGGCCGGCGAGTGTCGCGAGACGGCCGCGCTCGTTGGCTTCGTGAGGCCGAACCCCGCCCCGTCGGGCCGGGGGCTTCAGAACGCGGCGGCCCTGCTGGCGGGAGGCAAAACTGCCGGCGTCTACGTCAAGGCGCTCCTGCCCACCTATGACGTGTTCGATGAGACGCGCTACTTCGAGCCGGGGACGGGGGCGAGCTGTTTCGAGCTGGGCGGCACGACCTTCGGGCTGACCATCTGCGAGGACTTGTGGGACGCCGCCGCCCTTGGCCGTGGGCTCTACGGTGCCGACCCCGTCGCCTCGCTCGCCGCCGCCGGCGCCCGCGTCATCCTCAACATGTCGGCCAGCCCCTTCCAGACCGGCAAGGCCGCACTGCGGGAGGACCTCTTCGCCCGGCAGGCCAGGCGCAGTCGCGCGGCGATCGTCTACGTCAACCAGGTCGGCGGCAACGACGAGCTGGTCTTCGACGGATGCAGTTGCGCCGTCTCGGGCGAGGGGGAGGTCTTCGCCAGGGCGAAGAGCTTCGCGGAGGACCTGCTGCTGGTGGATCTCGACGAGCGCACCGGGCGGGTGGAACCGCCCGGGGACCGGATGTGGCGGCTGTCAGCGGCGCTGAAGCTCGGGCTGCGGGATTACGTGAGGAAGTGCGGCTTCAGGACGGTGGTGCTGGGGCTGTCGGGGGGCGTGGACTCGGCGGTGGTGGCGACGCTGGCGGCCGACGCGCTCGGGGCGGAGAACGTCCACGCGATCGCGATGCCGAGCCGGTACAGCTCGGAGCACAGCCTGGCCGACGCGAAGGCGCTGGCGGAGGCGCTGGGGATTCACTTCCGGGTCGTTCCCATCGAGCCGGTGCACGCGGCGTTCGAGCGGGAGCTGGGGGACCTGATGGCCGGCGGCCGCACGGAGGTCGCCGGCGAGAACATCCAGGCGCGGATTCGCGGCGTGGTCGTCATGGCGGCGAGCAACGCCCACGGGCACGTGCCCCTGGCCACCGGCAACAAGTCGGAGCTTTCGACGGGGTACTGCACGCTGTACGGCGACATGTGCGGCGGGCTCGCGCCCATCGGCGACCTGCTCAAGACCGTCGTCTTCGAGCTCGCCAGGCAGCTCAATGCCGAGGCCGGACGCCCGCGCATCCCCGAGCGCACGATCACCCGGCCGCCCACCGCCGAGCTGAAGCCCGGCCAGGTGGACCAGGACCACCTCCCGCCGTACGATTTGCTGGACCGGATCCTGGCGCGGTACATCGAGGCGGACGAGACAGCCGAGACCATCATCGCCGCCGGGCTGGACGCCGGGGAGGTCCGCCGCACGGTGCGGATGGTGGACGCGGCCGAATACAAGCGTCAGCAGGCGGCCCCGGTCCTGAAGGTGACGTCGCGGGCGTTCGGAACGGGCCGGCGAATGCCCATCGCCCAGGCGTATCCTGGCGCGGGAGTGTGCTAGCGTGCGTGTCCGCTGCGGGCAGTGCGGGACGATGTTCGAGCCGACGGGCGATCCGTCGGCGGGGGGGGTCCCGTGTCCGAAGTGCGAGCACGCCGTGCCTCTGCCCGCCGCGGCCGAGGCGGCGGGGGAGACGTGGATCGGCGGCGAGGCCGTCGAGCCCGGGTTCGCCGCGACGGCGCGCGAGTCGCTGGGGCGGACGATCCACATCGCCTGCGGATCGTGCGGGAAGCACCTGACGGTGGGCGCCCGGCGGGCGGGCAAGCGCGGGCGCTGCCCGGCCTGCGGGGGCCGGATACAGATTCCTGAGCTGCACGAGGACGAGGACGCTGCCATCGAGTACCTGACGGCGATGGGGGAGTCCGAGCGGGCGCGGCTCGACCTGGCCGGCGACTGGGCGGACGCCACCGAGGAGGTTCAGGAGGTCGAGATCGTCA
>CAZDOD010000256.1:0-3298 GCA_964506935.1 uncultured Thermodesulfobacteriota bacterium
GGCCCCGTGCAATATACTGTCGCGAGATGGGTCTTTTGGCCTCCCCAGCGCTTTCCGCCCTTTTCTTCGGTGTTCCCCTCGTCATAGAGATCAACGGCTACGTGATAGATGAGCTAAAGCTCATCGGGACGTCGAAGTTAAAAATCTTTCTCGTCCGCTTTCTGCAGGGGATAAATCTCAAGATGGCAGACGCAATCGTCATGGTATCAAAAGAGTTGATAGATAAATTTTCTGAGACCTACAATATAAGTCGGAAAAAGGTCTTTTTTGTCCCAAACGGAGTGGATACAGAGCTTTTCTCCCCGGGCGACCGGAAAGGGGCGATAGGGCTGCCGGGGGGCCTGAAACCAGATAACAGAAGGAGATACGTAACATTTATCGGCTCATTTTACCCCCACTCCCTGACACCGGAAATCGTCAGGGCATCCGAGGTCGTGATAAAAAAATATGACGATGTCGATTTTCTGATGGTCGGGGACGGGCATGATCTTCCCTCATGTAAAAAAATCGCATCAGATCTGGGGATTACAAAAAGGATCATATTTTCCGGCATCAGGCCGCATAGTGAGATTCCCGTTATTATCGGGGCGTCTTGTGTCCTGATCAATCTGATCGAGGGATACACTGATCTCAGGAGCATGAAGATTTTGGAATATATGTCGTCAGGGGGAGTCGTTATCAGCAACAGGGCAAAAATCTTCGGTCTCGCTTTGACAAGCGGAGAAAATTTCTACCATATCGATGGCACGACACCCAGTGAATTATCAGAAGCCATTATCAGGCTCCTTGACAACGAGCCGTTGAGGAAGCGGATAGGGGCGGGGGCAAGGCAATTGATATTAGAGAACTTCAGCTGGGAAAAGACCGCAGTAAAACTCCTTGAGGTAATAGATGAGGTCTCCCGATAGGATTTTGAGGATAATATCGTGAAACGAGTTTTAGTACTGAACATCGGTGGGATCGGCGACATGGTGATGGCCACCCCCTCGCTTGATGTGATATCGAAAAGCGTCGAGGGGAGGGCCTTTGACCTCCTCACGGCGAAGAGGTCATCTAGCGTTGTCGAAAAGGCGGATTTCATAAGGAAGGTCTACACCATCGATGTCTCACTCCTCACAGGGAGGGTGAGTATCAAAAGCCTGATTTTATTTTTCGCCTCGATCTTTACGCTGTTGAGGCTGAGGTTGAGACGATACGAGCTTGCGATTGATCTCATGGCTGTTGAGAGCCCCGCCGCCGCGAAGAGGAGGAGGTTTCTTATCGCCCTGATATCCCCATTGAGGACTGCGGGGAGGAACACAAACGGGTGGGTGGGATATCTCGACATAGCTGCAGACGAGGAGCTTTTATCCGATGTCCATGAGGTCGAGAGGAAGCTTTCGGTCACGAAGGCCCTCGGGATGGATTACGCCGGCGAAGAGATGAATGTGTTTACTACCCCCTCCGATCGTGAGGCGGCGGGGTCTCTGCTCAGATCAATCGTTGATTCAAAGGATAAGAGCGGAGGAGAGATAAAGGGATTTTCCGCCCTTATCCCAGGGGCATACAGGCCGACGAGGAGGTGGGATAAGGATGGATTCGTTGATGTCGGGAGGTATCTCGTTGATCGGTTCGGGCTGGGTGTCCTGGTCTTCGGGACTTCGGACGAGGGTGAGATTGTCTCTCACGTAACCGAAAATATCCCCGGTGCGTTTGCAATTTACGACATAGAGCCAAGGGCCATGTTTGAGGTTTTCAGGAGGTGTGATATAATTGTTACGAACGATACGGGGCCGATGCACATTGCGGCGGCCGCCGAAGGCCCAAGGATCGTTTCGATCTTCGGGCCTGAAAATCACAATCGCTACGCCCCTTATGGCAAGGGGTCCAAGGCGGAGGTGATCTTTGGGGGGGCGGAATGCTCTCCGTGCACCCTCTTTGAGTGTGACAGGATGGATTGCATGAAAGACATCGGGCCCGAAGCTGTAAAAAAGGCGATAAAAAGGCTCATGGAGCGGAGATAACATATATTCCGTTTTTTTGATAAAATGGGGGAAGGGTCTATATGGCCCCTTTTGTTTCAGTCGTGATTCCAACGATAGGGAGGGGTGAGCTCCTGAAGGGTACTCTTTCTGGGGTCCTCGGGTCGGATTATCCCGAATTCGAGGTGATCGTTGTCGACCAAACCCCAGAACCCGATGCCTCCGTCCTCGAACTTGTGAAAAAGAACAGGGACAGGGTGAAATATATACATGTCGATGAGCCGGGCCTCCCCAATGCGAGGAATATCGGGATAAAGGCGGCACGTGGAGATGTGATCCTATTTATTGATGATGACGTCGTGGTTGACGGCGCCCTGATTTACGCCCACGCCAAATCTTATATTGAAGACTGCATCGGCGGCGTGGCCGGAAGGATTCTGCCCCCTGGGGTTAGGCCAGTAAATTTCGAGAGGAATCCCAAAAAAATCGCAAAGACAAGGATTTTCGGGCTTATCGTATACGACAATTTCAACTCCGATGTCCCCACGAGGGCCCATCACACGAGGGGATGCAACATGTCTTTTAGGAGGGATGCCTTGATCCGCGCGGGGGGCTTCGATACCGGTTTCGGTGGGAGCGCCCACCTCGAGGAGACCGATATGGCTAAAAGGATTAGAAATCTCGGATACGAGATGATCTTTGAGCCCAGAGCCACGCTCGTCCACCTCTTTGAGCCGGTCGGGGGGTGCCGTCCCAAAAATATGCGGGAGTGGTTTTTTTGGTACGGACACAATTTCTGTCTTTTTTACAGGAAGAACTATCCGATTTACTTATTTCCATTATATTTTGTCTATTTTTTTTGCAAGCTCCCCCTTTCGGCGATAAAGAGGGGTGATCTGAGGGTGGTCTTGTGGGGGCTTTCGGGCTTTTTCAGGTGTCTTTTTCAGAAAAGGGTCACGAGATTGGATGTCTTTGGGTAGGGGGGTAGATGGTTTTCACTGAATTGAAATATACTATTCTTTCTTTGCATGGCAGACAATAAAAAACTCGGCATTTTATCGAGGCTCTTTTTAAAGTTTCGGGGAGATTCGGGGAAAGACCTCTCCCGCGGGCCCCTGTCCGACAGGATCAGGAGTGAGGCGATAAGAATCCTTTCCGAAAGACAAGTAAGTACTCGCAATGAAACTATTCTCGAGGTGGGGGTCGGCGAGGGGCTCGTCGCCGAGGTCCTGTTGAGGAATGGGATGTTCAAAAGGGTTGTGGGGATAGACAGCTCATTAAAAAGGCTCGTGGAGACGAGGGGGCGCATGGTAGATCTGGGATCGAGATTACTCGCC
>CAZDOD010000257.1:0-3295 GCA_964506935.1 uncultured Thermodesulfobacteriota bacterium
CGTAGTAGCCGAGCCTTTTGTATGCCTTGTGGTCGGCCTGAAACGGGAACCTAATTCCTCCCCAGATGTCGTCCCTGAATATCTTCATGCCGCCTTCCCCCAGAAAGGTTGATGGTTTAACGTAACCTACCTCCGAGAGACTGACGAGGCGCCCTGCGAATGCGGTCAAGTTTTCGTCGATTATATAAGAGTCGGACGCCTCATCGGTGATAAAGTCGACGAGGTTGGCGTGCTGGAACTGGGGCCACGCCTCAAAGATTTCTGTAATATTTGGGATCTGCGAAAGGGGCCCCGAGATGATAAAACCGATCTGCTTTCCGGCAAAGCTGGGGGTGTGGGTGTTGAAGAAGCTTCGATCGAAGAACCGCTTCCACATAGAAGACAGATAACGATCCCTGATCTCCCCGGCAAATACCAGTATATCAGCCGTCATGAGCTTCGTCCGATAAAACTCGATGAATCCATCCTTCCCGGTGTAGGAGCATGTAAAATCGTATCCGCACTGGAGACAGCCGAGACAGTTTCCGTTCATCCCTATGTCGTTGAGATTATAAACCTCAGGCGGCGTTGAGAAGGAATCGACAAAGCGGGAGACCATATTCTTTAGATTTTCTTGATTTCCATTCTGGTCGGAAAGGACTACGATCTTTTTCCCCTTGGTGTCGACATTTCCCCGAACAACTCCCGGCCTGTAACTGATGGGATTTGAAATCACCGGCTGGTAGCGCCTCGTCGTCGGCATTCCGCTCTCAATAGCCCCGAAGAAGCCGTCGGCAAAGGTAGTGAGCTTCTCCCTTCCACTTTCGCTCATGAGGTCTCTCATGCCGGCGGAAAATGCGCCGAGATATTTCATTTCGAGGTCGTCGCAGATAGCATGGATGTAGTTATGGGCGGTGTTGTCAAAAAAATGGATCGAGGTCGACAGGGCAGCGGTGTATTTATTGGCAAAGGCGTCTTTTGCGTCCCGCTCCCATATTAGCTCGATGAATCGCTTGTATCCCGCATGGACCATTAAAAGATAGAGGGGAAATGCCCATATCACGCCGTCGGCCGATCGGATTTTTTCGATGACGTCCCCGAAGGCGGCGTCATTTTTTTCGAGCGACCCGATCCTCTGGGCGATGTATTCGACCTGAAAATCTTGGGTGGGATACCTGTTCCGGATATAGTTGATGTATTGCAATGTAACGCTTTTCTCCCCTTTTGGGCTTCCGTGTAAGACAATTATCTTCATTATTTATCTCCTTTTTTATAGTTCACTTAGTATTTCAATCGATTCGTCGCACCACTCCGTGATCGCCTGTAGCATCTTTTTCCCGTAGCGCAACGTGATCAACCAGAATGGCCGGTCACCTTCAAATTTGTCATCCTTTTTTATCGAGATCATCTCCTCGATAGAGTCCAATGCCTCACGCTTCTTTTCATGTCGCTCCTTCTCGTCTCGGATCATGCCGATGATCGTCTCCTTTGATGTGAGCGCTCCGAAAAATATCTTGAGTAGGAGCTCATTTCTGATCGAGTATTCCTCGGGCGAGAGGGTAAGCCACTCTCGTAGCTCGTCTTTCCCCGAATCCGTGATCGTATAGACGTTACGATTCGGTCTCCCCTTGGTCTCTTCAACCCTTTTTGTCACGAAGCCTTCTTTTTCCATCTTTTTTAGGACAGGGTAGATGTGCCCGAAGTTTTCGTTCCAGAAATAGGAGATGCTGATGTCGGTGAACTTCTTGATGTCGTAGCCCGACATCGGGCCGAGCGACAGGAGTCCCAAGAGGGCAAACTTTGTTTTATTTATCTTCGGCATGTGATACCTCATATCAAATAGATATATATCAGAATGATATATATCATACAGATACTACATAATCTTGTCAAGAAAAAAATGCACTCTTTTGATTTTTTTTGGATTTTTGTTACAATTTATACTGGTGGGGTTTTATAAAGGGCTTAAAACCTAATGGGTTTATAAGAAATAGGAGAAAAATCATGGAGAGGCTCACAAAATATGTCCTGATTTCGGCGGGTGTTATGCTATTAGGTTTCTTTGCACATAATTTCTGGTATGCGATATTCGGGTGGGAAGATGCGGTTTTTTTTATTCTTACGATGCTTGGATTCCTGTCGATGGTCATCTTTTCGATCATCACGGCCTATTCGGTCATCAGAAAAGGGAGGCCAAGAGATGCCTGGATATTGGGATTTGTTGGGGTGGCGTTGGAAATCATAGTCATAACGTTGGGCTTCAACAAGGTTTTCTTCTACGTTGTACCAATCCCGTTTATGCTCTTTTTTCTCCAATATTTCAGGAGGTAAGGGGAAGGGGATTTGTAAAATGCCGATGAATTAGTATCTTCTGAAAAAGTTAGTAAATATAAAAATTGCCATTGCCCGCCGACCAAAAACGTGGTATAAATAAAATATAGAAATCTGTTCTATAATGTAACAATGATCTTTTCCGAACCTTTGTTCTAACTTTAACCTTATGGAAACAAGGGAGGATATTGTCATGACGGACGCACAGATCTTTCAATTATTCGGGCTGGCCTATCTGGCCATGGGTATCGGGGGAGTGATCAATAAGGATGGATACATGAAGTTCATGGAGGACTTCGCGAAATCCGCGGGGCTACTCCTAATCACCGGACTCCTTACGATTACGGTGGGCTTCATCATGGTTACATTTCACAACATTTGGATCATGGGCTGGACGGTTATTATCACGATTATTGGTTGGATAGCCTTGATAAAGGGCATCCTGATCCTTATGTTCCCCGGATTTTATTTTAGAATCTTCGATTTGATGAAGAAAAGCAAGATGCTGATGCGGATATATCCCATTTTTGTAATAATCATCGGCGTCTTTTTGCTCCTTCTGGGCTTCGGGGTGATTTAGAAATTACGATATCTTTTTTGAAAACCGGGTATCCCTAAGATAGAAAATCCCGTGTGTCGGCCATAAGGAGCTTTCCATAAGTCCGGGCTAAATTACGTTAAACGTAAAAGTCTTATATAATCGGTCTCCAATGTAGATTTCCATTAACCACTTACCCGATGGGTCCCCCGGGTCTATTCGATTTATAGAATATTGAACGTAAGTGCTGGTGTCTAGTCCGTAGGTATGGGAGACGACCCGGTTCTCGGATCTGATAGATTCGACATCTGTTGAGCCATCGATGGTCTGTGCCATCTCGGGCGGATTTGGAAGGATCATTTCCCATCTGTGCTCAACCGTCTTACCTGTGTTATTCGAATAGTGAAAGATAAAGCCAAAGAAGAGCCCGAGGATGTTGGGTATGTT
>CAZDOD010000258.1:0-3291 GCA_964506935.1 uncultured Thermodesulfobacteriota bacterium
CGTTTAACTTACATTATACGTTAAGTAGATTATGTTTGATTAGGCATCACAATTATAAAAAATGGAATTTTATGGCCTTTTTGTATAATTTCTTTGGCAGTATCCTGAGTATCATGGCAATTGAGACCGGAGACTTTACGGCGGAGATGAAGCTAAAATAAAAAATGGCTGGCTGGCTTGTGCTTGAGGTAGAAAAGCGTGTAAAAGCGGCCACGTTTCCCGCTCGACACGGGTAATGATATCGTTCTGGACGACAATGCGTAAGAAACCCACCGTCTTCGATGGGGGCGGAGGTGCCGCCACACTCAAAGCCTGGACAAAAAGCGGGCTGTGGTCATGCCACCATTTCTGGGGATTGGTGCTCTTGCTGAGGGGGTCGGCATATTCGGGCAACGCCTTCTGCCAGTGCTGGACGGGTGATTTCCCTTCAACGGTCCCATCAAGATAATAGTCATGTAACAGGGTGAACAGACCGTTCTGCCATCGAGCCGTATATTCTATACTGCGGTGGGTGTGTCCGGTGATTACCAGTTCAGCCTTTTTTTTCTTTTTAGTCATTAAGGTAATCGCGGTAAAAAACTCCGGAAAGTGTTCATCCGGCACACCGCGTCCTAATTCGGGTTCCCTCCCGCCTTTCTTGAAGTAAGGCGTACCCCCCAGCGGCCAGCCAAACAGCTTGGCCCAATAATCGAATGTGAAAGCTTGAATCTGAAGGGCGACAGCCATCGCACCATTATTATCCCCCGCCCCCACACGCTTGTAGTATTCCCGAATGAACAAGGAAAGTATTAAAGCATATTCCTGTGTGAAGAGAATTGCCGACAATTCTAGTTTACCCTGTGGGGAGAGCTGGGCGTGCTCATACTCGCGGAACTGGTGGGGCGGGGGGACGTACCGGAAATTGATAATAGGGTGATGGCAGGCCAGGATGACCAGCCCGTCTACCTGTTTGACCTGCTCTTCGATAAATTGAATCTGCTCCGCCGAAAAGCCTTCGCCATCCGGGGTGGTATGGATAAAGTCATAGCGTGAGCCAATAAGCTCGTCTGTATATAACCAGCCGTCAATAAGGCCGGTAATTTCATCTTTATCGGGACCGGAGTCCAGACAGATGAGACGATGCTTACCGAGGGGGATGATATAGTTAGCATCAGGATTCAGGCAGGCACGATACGTGGGGGGTACCTGCTTTAAATGCGACTGGTGCTGGATGCCTTCGGTGGCCCCGTAGTAGGGTATATCCTTACTCTTGCCACTTTCGTAGGCGAGGGCTTCGTCTCGAGTCAGAGAGAATGCCCCGTATTGTTCCGACGTATATAAATCAACTCCGCCCGCCAGCTCGTAGGTGGCAATTAACGGATACTCGGCAGGCCGGTAATCGTGATTGCCCAGTAATGTGAAGAGCGGCATTTCCAGCTCTTCGCCCACGACCATCTCGGAACACCTCTTCCAGGATATCAACTGATTCCGCAAGAAAAAGAAATTATCCGCGGGGATACCGGGACCGCCCGTAAATTTTCGGGTTATCTCAATGTAGTCCACCAGGTCTCCGGTAAGTACGATTAAGTCCGCCTTGCCGGTGCGATGAAGCTCATTCGAGGAGTGGATGAAATAGCGGAAATTTTCGTTGAAATTGATGAAAGAACGGGCAGCGTCCCCGCCAAGGGCATTCTGGACGGTTGACTTTATAAAGTCATTGCGCCAGGCGACATGCGAATCGGCTGCATGTAGAATGTTGAAGGTACTCCAGTCTTTTTGGTGTAAGTAAACGGAGTGGAAATTGATATTGTAAAAGTAGCCGGCCGCGTTTTTATGAATGAAGTTGAAAATCTGTGGGACCGTTACGCCCGCGAGATACTTGGACTCAATCTGTAAAGTGACCCAGTAGGCATAATCGTAATGGAGCAGCGAATAGGGAAACGGCTGCATCTCGAACATCAGATTGTTCCCATCCCAGGCGGATGTTTGGGCCGGTTCGATATCAAGAACATTCAGGGGAATCAGTCCTTGCTTGAGTTCCTGGCGCCAGCGGTCCATATCCAGGGCATTATCCACGATTACGCCTACCTCGCTGACAGACTTTTTATAAAGGTCCTGCGTGAACACATCCTGCACTATCTGGCGCGTGTCCTTTAAAGGCTGGAGGAAACACATGTTTTGCAGCAACGGTTTCAAGTCCATGTCCTGGCTGACGCCGGCAAAGATTACCTTGAAGACGGTGTCCTGAGTCCCCATTGCCTTCTTGACCAGGCAGGGATGCCCGATATTCGGCCAGCGTAAGAGTGTATCAAAATTACCCATTAATCTGCCCCCTGCTTCCTAGATGATTTGACCGGTCCTTTTTTTCCTGCCTCGGGGGAGCTTCGGCGAGGTAACCAATTTTGTGCCGATTTGAACACCGACGATGACATTGGAAATATCGTCGGTACCACCCATAACAGGCGTTTTTTGGTAAGTTATGGTGACGTCGCTTTGTTCCTGGTACGCCCTTCGGAGCATATCGAGCTGAGCTAATTTCGTTTCTCGGGGGGGGCTTTGTAACGATAGAACGAGTGATAGCGGCGAGGCTCCGCTGAGGATGACGGAAGCGGAATCAGGGATATCAATATTTTCTTTCCACAAACCGAATTCGTCTACGGAAATCATCTTTACTTTGCCGACGACTGTGACACTATCACCTTTGGCGTAGAAGACGTCCGACCTCACTTCGAGAGAAATAATATTACGCAGGCCGTCATACATGAGGGCTACCGGAAGGGAATGTATCATGGCATCCCGCAGCAGCGAAACCCAGACCAACTCGCGGTTATCACGTACCTCGTAGGTGCTGAACCACTGCAGGCGTTCCGCGGCGGGAGCTTCCAGTACGTGCAGCTCGACGGCAAAAGCCGGCGAACGATCCGGGCTGTAGCCTTTCACGGCAACGACATAACCGTAGACTGTCTTAATTTCGTTACTGATTTTTATTTCCATAGTCATCGAGGAACCTCCATATTATTAAAATTAAACGGTTCATCCAAATTTCAAGGTTTTCGGTGAACTAAAAGTGTTTTCACTTCATTTTATTATGAGTTATTACCAACTTTAGAACATTATATGTCCGGCAAGCAGAACATGCAACGCGGTCAGACGATAAAGTGCTGAGTCCGGGAAAGAATTGACCAGCCTCTCGATATAATCTGATATGAGACTCGTAACTTGGAAATAAATGCTGGATAATTTCGTTCCGGATGAACTGACCTTCCCCCGGAATTAGCGCACCACGGACTAGAGTCCAGCGGCTATTTCAGC
>CAZDOD010000259.1:0-3285 GCA_964506935.1 uncultured Thermodesulfobacteriota bacterium
AACGCACTCATGGCCGTCTACACTACGATCAACTCCCTAAATCTCACGGAAAATGATGTCGGGATTCAGGTTCTCCCACTCTTTCACGTAATCATCAACAACTGCCTAAACTCACTCATGGCGGCGGGTGCGAAGGTGGTCCTCCAACACCGCTTCGATCCGGTAGTATATATGAAAAACCTCCATGACGAAAAGGTAAACAACGCCATGGTAGTTCCGCCATTCCTCTTCAACTGGATCATGGGCGTCCCGGAGGCGATCGCCTACGATGTGTCCCACGTTAGGATCTTCGCCACAGCAGCGGCGACCTTTCCCGAAGACCTGAAGAAAGAGATCAAAAAATATATGCCCAAGGCCGAGATGTACTACACTTACGGCCTCACCGAGGCGAGTGGCGGGAACGTCACCGTCCTCGAACCGAACATGATATTTGAGAAGGAGGGTTCGATCGGAATCGTAAATACTGCCTTAAATTACAGGATTGTCGACACAGAGGGAAACAAGGTCGGCGTCGGCGACCCCGGCGAGCTCCTCGTAAAGGGGCCAACGGTTATTAGCGGATACTACAAGAGAGACGACGAGACCAAGGAGACCTTCATTGACGGCTGGCTCCACACTGGAGACATCGTCAGCAGAGACAAAGACGGATTTCTATACTTCGTCGACAGGAGAAAGGACATGATCAAGACCGGTGGGGAGAATGTCTTTGCAAAGGAGGTGGAGGACGCCCTTCTCACCCACCCGAATATACAGGAGGTTGCGGTATTCGGGCTTCCCGATAAAAAGTGGGGGGAAAAGATTCACGCCGCCGTTGTGCTCCATCCCGGAAAAGACGCCACCGAAGACGAGCTTATGTCATATGCCAAAGAGAAGCTCCCGGGATACAAACGCCCCAAGGTGATATACTTTTTGGACGCCCTCCCAAGGAATCCGAGCGGTAAGGTCTTAAAATACCAGATGAAGGAAGAATATCAGAAATAGGTTGGCAAAAATATGGTATTTTTAAGAAATCACGATAGCAAAAAACTAGTTTCGATCTTTAAAAAAGGGGCAAAGCCCCCTTCTATCGTAAAAAGATAACGATTAATCTACTTCTCTCTCTAGCAAATCAAGCTTTACATCGACCTCTCTCGTAAGTTCATCGGCGACCTCCCTTGAGATTATACCGCCCGAATAAGACGCCTTTATCGCATCCTTTTCTACCATTAAGAGGTGTCTCTTCGCTGAGATCGACTCCTCCCTCTCGAGCAACTCTATGTCGGTATCGAGGTCTCCAACACCCCTTTCCAACTTCTCGATCTTTTTCTGATACTCCCTTTTCAGCTTCTTGAAAACCCTCATCGATATCGTCTTTTCGGCCGCCATCTCTCCGAGCTCGGCCATCACCCTGCTCAGCGCCACGAGGCTTCCGCGATACTTCTCGTATGACCTCCTCCACTTCGGCGTCACCACAAGCCCGAGCCACCTCAAGATCGGCCTCATCGTCATCCCCTGACCGACGAGCGTGATCGACACCACCCCGAAGGTCATGGAGAGTATCAGCTCACGATGTGGAAAATCCTGGGGGAGCGACAGCACCAGCACCATCGAGATCGAACCCCTGATTCCGCCCCAAACCAGAACACCAGCCCACCGCCACGATATGTCGCTCCCGAGCCTGTTGACGATCGGCCTTACGAGATAGATCACAAATACCCTCGATATCAAGACGGCCCCCCATGCGATCAGGACGGGGACGATGTTATCCAAAAGGTGTGCGACCGAAAGCTCTATCCCGATCAGGACGAACACGATCGAGTTGACGACGAATACGACATATTCCCAAAAGGAGGTCACGGCGAGCTTCGTGGTTGGCGACATCCCGTATTTCGTCCCGAAGTTACCGCTCATCATCCCCGCCACCACAACGCTTATTACGCCGGAGACGTGTAGCTCCTCGGCTACGAGATATGAGCCGTATGCCAGAATTGTCGTCAGGGTGACCTCGATCAGGTGATCGTCGACCTGCGCCGTGATGACGCTCATTGCGAGCCCTATAACCACCCCCACCCCTATTCCGCCGAGAACGACGATGAAGAAATCGGAGATCCCCTCCCCGATCGTGAACCCACCACCGGCAAGGGCCGACAGTACGATGCCGAAGATCACGACCGCCGTCCCGTCGTTAAACAGGCTCTCCCCCTCGATCGTCATGGTCAGTTTTTTCGATATACCTAGCCTCTCAAAGACGAAAAGCACGCTTATCGGGTCGGTCGCGGCGATGAGCGACCCGAAGAGCATGGCGTATCCGATGGGGAAGACGAGATCAGATCCCGTCCATGAAAGCCCTAGTGCGACCATCCCCCCGACCACGAGCATCGTGAAGACGACGCCGGGGACGGCGAGGATGATGATCGCCCATGCGTTCTTTTTAAAATCCCTGATGTCGAGCTGGAAAGCCCCCTCGAAGAGTAGGGCCGGAAGAAACAAGAAAAACAGGAGATCGGGCGTCAGGTGAATCCCCGAGATCACGTGGAAAAAGCCGAGCACGAAACCCGCAACGACCAGGGCGACCGTGTAGGGGAGCTTGACCTTCCTTGCCACTATCGCAATCGAGGCCACGATGATCAACAGCCAAATGATCTTTATTTCGAGGACGGGTCCCAATTATCCCTCACTAAATAATCTTCCAAATACTAATATAAATCAAGATAACACATAGCCCGAAAATATTCTACATCTTTTTGGAGGAGAGGTCTGTATATAATTTCTTTTAGGAAATTTGAATCGCAAGACTCGAAGCCTACGGTATAATGAATCACATAAATAATACATCTTAAAAAATCCTACATTTTTCAACTGCAATGGAAAAGACGGAAGATTATCTTTTTCGCGACAACCTTTTTAGTATTCGATTGACAATGTTAGCCCTATCTAATATAATTAGACTAATATTATTGGGGAAGAAAAATGAGTAAGGACGATATGATATCAGATCTCAGCCCCAGCATGGAGGATTACCTCGAGGTCATCCACCACCTAATTATCAAGAATCGCGTGGCGCGAGTCCGAGACATCGCAGACGCAATGAATGTCAAGATGCCCTCGGTTACGGGAGCTTTGAGAAAACTGGGCAACAAGGGCCTCGTGAACTACGATCCACATCAGGTCATAACCCTGACCGATAAAGGGGAAAAAGTTGCCAAGAGATTGGTTCAGACTCACCAGATGGTCGCCCGCTTTCTGATCAATGTCCTGGATATAGACTTTAATGTAGCCGATGAAAACGCCTGCCGAATAGAGCAT
>CAZDOD010000260.1:0-3235 GCA_964506935.1 uncultured Thermodesulfobacteriota bacterium
CTGCGCCGCTACCGTCGTCGTGGGCTACGCGGCCAGCCTGCTGCGACCCGCGCCACAGGCTGGACAACTCGCGAAATTGACCTATTGGGACCGTTAATACGCAGGGGACTGTCGCCATTTTTGCGGCGGATAAAACGTTTTTCACACTTTACTATAGTTTACTTTATATGAGAGGATTTTCTCAACTTCGGCCTCATAAGAAGACGTATGGGCCGTGCAGTCTATTTATATCCCGGATATCGGCGTTGACCAAGGTCGGGATGGGACAGTGGATCATCGGTTTGTCATATACGGGAAGGAGGTGTTTATTTGTAACCCTAGTCAGTGAATAGGGCCCGGTTTTGAGGCCTCCTGCTGAAATAACACCTTTCATTATATATAAGACTGGAGTCTTTTTTTGTCTTACCTTGATCCGATGGAGCCCAATCCCATCAATGTAAATGTCGCCATGACTCCGAAATCATCGGGTATCTTATCGCTGTAGACATCGAGATAAAGTCCCCAGCACTGACGATGATAGTCGAATCCGAAGTTTATACGTCTGAGTTCGTCGTCGTCGAAGGAGTAGCGTGCCCCCATGAAGAAATCGAGGTCATCGTAAACGACCAGCTTCAATGATCCTTTTATATGTTCGTAGGGCTCTTGATTCAAAAATATGGGTTCATACGCGTAACCCACAGAGAGGGTGTCGCCCCTCATATCCATTAAAGAGATGTCGCTGGAAATCCGATTAAATTTTCCTGTCCCGTAGTCATAGCTCGCCCTAAAACCGACGTCTATATAGTCTGACGGTTTTAATCTCAACTCAGAGAATGAGCTCAGATTGGTTCCGGTTACATCATATCCAAACCATGTCTCATCCGGATTAAAATCAACATCCAATCCAAACTCGAGATACAATAGGTCTTTTATAACCGAGCCGGAGTCTTCAGATGTCATTTTCCCGAGGAGTCTATGTTCCAACGCCAGTGTCAACCGGCTCTGGCCCCGAACCCTGTCCTTGGTGTCAAAGTAGGGATAGTCATCCTGATTTATATCGGGCGAGAAGGTGTAGGTGATAGCGGGCTTTATTATGTGCCTAAAAGAGGTAAATGGGCCGATTTTCTTGTTGTATGTTCGCCCTATGTATGTGGAGAGCTCCGTCCCCGCCACAAAAGTCGTACGATCCATGTTATCGGGGTATGTATCATCTCCGCTAAGCCACCAATTTGTCCACATCCCCGTAAACCATGTATTGAGATTTAGCGGGCCGAGATGGAGGGGGAGGGTAAGTGTCGGATTGATATCCAGACGCTGGCCTCTTACCCCGTCATTCCTGTAGTAATTTACGAAGGTGGGATTCATGTCGACATATAATGGGAGGCCGCCGGGGACTTGCAGGGGCCTCATATAGACAGAGAGCCTCGGTGCACGATGAAGCGTAATCTTGTCTCCCTTGCTGTCCAGATCGTTGAAGTAGCTCGCATCGAGAAATATCCCAACCGGATAGAATTCCTTCCAGAATGAGACATAAGATTCGAGGTAGCGGGATTTGGTGTCGGGGATGTTGTCGTAAAAATCGGAGAGGTCTTCAATATAGTCGTCGTCGCTGATCATGTTGATATCCCAAAGTGTCTTGATTCCCCCCGGAAGAGTTTGTTTGTGATCGAGTGAGAAAGACCAGCGCATATCGTCTTCTATCCAATCATCAATGACGGTGGCGTTGACCTGTCCCTTCAGGTCTTCCCTCAAGAAATATCGATACTCGAGGCCCGTGTTAATGCCCCGCTTTGTCATGACGTCCAGAGTCAATGTGGCATCCGTGCTTTTGTTGATCGCCCAGAAGAACGATTCGAGGAACCTCGCTCCATCCTTATCGGAATATCCGAATGCAGGAAAAAGGAGTCCTGTCTGTCTCTTGGACTTAACGGGAAATATGCCGTAGGGTATATAGGCTATGGGTACGTTTTTAACAAAGAATGCCCCTCCCCATACCTCAGCATATCCATCGACGGTGACCTCCGACCTTCTCCCCGTGATCTTCCAGGCCGGGACCTCCGCGTCGCAGGAGGTCAGAGTCCCCCTCAAGATCCGGTAGGTCTGCTCCCCCATCTTCTCCAACTCATCACCGGAGACATAGAAGTGCTTTTCGGCATAAAATATCATCCCGTTGTATATGATGCCGGTCTGGGTATCTATGTTGAGCTCAACGCGATCCGCCTCGAGCACGTCTTCGCCTGATAAGAAGAAGACGTTACCGCTCGCCTCGGCCAAATTGGTGTCCCCATGGAGGATTACCGTATCCGCCTTCAGAACTGCCCCTCCCCTGGTGATCTCGACGTTCCCATCGGCGGTGTAGATATTGTTTTGTCTGTCATACGTCAGCATGTCGGCGGAGATCATGATGGGGATGCTTGTATCCCCAAAATCGATGTCACCGACCTGGGCAAAGGCGGGAACCACCAGAGAGACGAGTACCAACAGTATAAAAACTCTTATCTTTTTCATGGTCCTTAAAAAATAGATATATTGTTCCTATCTAACACAAAAAAATCCTTTTTTCAAGATAAATAAAGAGAAAAATTTTGTTTTGACAAAATTCTGATTTTTCTTAGAGACGAAGGTGGAAAAAATGCATTAAAAGAATAAAAAAACGAAAGATTTTTCTCAAATTATGGTTTAATATATTAAAAGAAAGGAGCAAATACCATGGAAAAAAACAGGCTAAATTTTTGGATAGACGTCCTGATATTCCTGATCTTCGTGTGTCTCTTGTTTACGGGCTTTATGATGTACCTCATCCCTAGGGGCTACGGAGGTATCTTGGTATCGGGACTCACACGACACGAATGGGGAGACATCCATATAATATTGGCTCTAATCTTCATATCGCTTATCATCATTCACGTCATCCTCCACTGGAGTTGGGAGAAAAGATGCTTTAAGAGTTTCCTTAAAATAGGTCCGAAGACCCTTATCATCATCACCATATTGCTGATTGCTTTCTTGCTTATAACGCCCATGATCCTGACGAGGGACATCCCTGAAAGGGGGAAGGGGAGGGATGGGGAACATAATGGGGAAGTACGAGACTCGTATGACAAGAATAAAGGTAGAGTTTCATATTTTATGGATGGAGGCCAAAATGAGGATTGGGGGGGCGGAAAGTTGAGAAAGAGGAGCAGATAGGTTAATTGGCAGTTAATTAGCAAATAGGGCCTTTATTTCGCAAATTCTGAGAATTTCCGACCATTTT
>CAZDOD010000261.1:0-3151 GCA_964506935.1 uncultured Thermodesulfobacteriota bacterium
TGCCGACACGCTCGAAACCATGCTCCTGACCGACGCCCGGCTCATAGCCGATGCTACCTGTTCGATGACGAAAAGCGGGGTGATTCTCAAGAGGATCTTTACGGGGAGGCTCCTGAGCACCCACCTCAAAGAAAGATAGCCGTAGTCCTTTCGGTTCACCTCGTCGCCGTGAGCGATGTAGATTCTCTTCCCTTCTGACTCGATCTCCCACGGGCCGGGGTGGACAGAGGCACCTATTTTATCGGTAAACACCGGCCCCATGAAGAAGTCGTGGTTCCCCTCGGTGTAGTGGATTTTTATCCCCTTTCGGGAGAGCTTGAGGAGGCACTCGGTTATCGGCTCGTATCTCCTGGGAGCCCTTCTATATCCCGCCCAGAAGTCGAAGAGGTCGCCGATGATGACGATTGTCGTTGCCGTAGGCCCAATTCTAGTGAGAAATTTTATCATCGCCCTGTAGTTTTCGTCACCCGGGTCTTTGAGGTGGGCGTCGGGGACAAAGACTATGCGCTCTCGCTTTTCGGCCATCAATCCTCCTCAAGGGAGGTTTCTTCGGTCTCTTCTATTAATTCTTTCTTTTTCCCGAAAAAATATGCCACCCAGATGCTGATCTCGTAGAGGACGATAAGCGGCGCCGCCATCATAAGCTGTGTGAATACGTCGGGCGGAGTCAGTATCGCCGCCACGATGAAGATGGCCAGGATTGCGTACTTCTGGTATTTTCGCATCATTTTGTGGGTGATAAGGCCCATTCGCGACAGCACCAAGACAACGAGCGGGAGCTCAAAGACGACCCCGAATGCGATCAGCATCTTGGTCGCCAAGGAGAGGTATTCTTTAATCGAGGGGAGGGGCCTTATTATATCGGTTTCGAATATCCCGACGAGGAATTTGAAGCCGTATGGGAATACCAGAAAATATCCGAAGCACGCACCCCCGACGAAAAACAGGGCCGAGAAAAAGGCAACGGGGATTAACATCGTCCGTTCCTTTTTATAAAGCGCCGGGGATACGAAAGCCCATATCTGATAGAGGATATAGGGAGATGTGAGAAATATTCCGGCCAGAAAACCGACCTTGATCTCTGTGAAGAATCCCTCGGTGAGGCCGGTGAAGATGAGGGTAGTGCCCTCCGGGAGGACATCTACGAGGGGTTGCATCAATATCTTGAGTATCTCTTCGGCCTGCCAGTAGCATGCTGCGAAGCCGAAGGCCGCGGCGATGAATATTTTTATAAGCCTGTTGCGGAGCTCCTCGAGGTGTTCGAGGATGCTCATCGAGGAGTCGCCGTTTTCAGTTTCGTTGTTATTATTGCTATTATTGCTATTTTCGCCCAAGCCTTGCCCTTTCTTATCCTTTGAATTCCTTTTCGTCTTCTTTTTCTTCCTCTTGTTTCTTTGCAGGGCCTCGGCGGGGCTTGGGCTCATCGTTCATCATCGAATCAAAGGCCTTGTTTATATTGACGGTATCCTTCACCCCGTCCATGGCCTTCTTCAGCTCGGAGAAACCTTTTCCGATTGTCCTTGCGACCTCCGGAAGTTTCTTAGGGCCGATGATCACGAGCGCGATGACCAATATTACAAGAAGTTCTACGGTGCTTATTCCAAACATATCTATCTCCCACCAAAATCATACGGCGTTTTGAGTTGGGTGTCAAGGCTATATTTTTATTGCCTTTCAGGCAATCTGTGATTATCATAGAAGAAGAGGAGGAAAAGATGAAGAGTTCAAAGAGAATTTTGTTTCTTGTTGTTTTTGCTTTTTTCCTTGCGATTTACTTTGCCGGGACGTCTTTCGGTTACGAGCTGGAACGATACCGCCTCCAGAACGGTCTCGTGGTCATCCTTCTGCCCGATACCGAAACCCCGGCCGTCGCCATGAACGTCTGGGTCTCCGTCGGTGGTTTTAATGAATCGGACACCGAATCGGGGATGTCCCACTTTGTAGAGCACCTGATGTTCAAAGGGACAACTGATCTCGGGCCCGGGGAGGGCGCGGCCATACTCGAGGCTTCGGGGGGTGACTTTAATGCTTACACCTCATTTGACAACACGACCTATACGGCCGCCTCTGCGGGAAGGTTTGTGGATACGATGATAAAGGTTGTTGGAGATTCGGTGCTCAATGCATCGTTTCCCGAAGGCGAGGTAGAGAGGGAAAGACAGGTGATACTTGAAGAGATCAGGATGAACCTCGACGATCCCTCTAGAAGGATCACAAAATTCATGTTTGAAAAATCCTTTGCCGGCCACCCCTATGGCGATCCAATCCTCGGGACAATGGAGGAGGTCGGAAAATATACGAGGGACGAGCTTTATGACTACTATAAGACCTACTATGTCCCCTCAAACATGGTGCTCGTACTTTCGGGGGATTTCGACCCGAAGGCTGTAAAGCCGATGATAGAAAAGTATTTCGGAAACGTCCCGAAAACCGAGACCCCGAAGCGGCCGTCATATAAAAATCCACTGGACAAAGGCCTTTCGGTCGATGGTCTTTACGAGAACGTTCATATCGGATACCTTGATCTCGGATTCAATATACCGCCCATTGACCATGAAGATCTCTACGCCCTCGATGTAGCATCGCACATCCTTGGCGTGGGGATGGGGTCACGACTATACAGGCGTCTTGTCGATGAAGAGAAGCTCGTCTACCATATAGGAGCAGTCTCCTATACGCCGCGGGAGGCGGGGCTGTTTCTCGTTTCGTCGATACTTTCTGCGGAAAATTTAAAAGAATCCGTAAAGGTAATAATGGAGGAGTTTACGAAGTTAAAGGTCGGGGCGGTCACGGAACAAGAGCTCGACGGGGCGAAGATCAGTATCAAGTCCGACTTCATATATGGAGAGGAGACCGTTGAGGGCCTTGCGGACACCGTAGGCTTTTTTGAGGCCGTTTTGGGTGATGTCAGGTTTGAAAAGAAGTACATAAATCGGATAGAGGATGTCAGCGCCGAAGATATCAAGAGGGTGGCGAAGAAATATTTCGTCCCCGAAAATCTCACCGTGACCTATCTTTTGCCAAAGGATGGGGAGATGGCATCACTGGATGAAGAGGTAAGTGATGCCGCGCTTTCGGGCTTTTCGTATGAGGCTTCCGGGGATGTTTCAGGGGGGATTGAGATGGTCTCTGGCCCAGTGGGAAATATCGC
>CAZDOD010000262.1:0-2998 GCA_964506935.1 uncultured Thermodesulfobacteriota bacterium
TTTTGACGACTCGCCCCCGAGGAGGATATTCACTCCGTCGATCACGACGATAAGTTTATCCACCTTCGATATGGGCTTTTTCGCATCGCGCTGGCTTCGCGACAATATCCAGCACCGCGAGGCCCGAAGGATCCAGATAGAGGTCAACGGAACGATGATAGTCGGCGAATCGACAAAAAGGAGAGCTAAAAATGGCTGAGAGACGAGACGATACAAAAACCGCCTTCGTAACGGGCGGGAGCGCCGGCATCGGGGCTGCGATCGCCACGGCCCTCGCCGCCGAGGGGTATGGGGTCATCATCAACGGCCGCAGGCCCGAAGAGGATGTATCGGGACTCCTTAGATATCTAAATGAGAAAGGGAATAAATGCTATTACGTCCGAGGAGACATCAGCGAGGCCTCGTGCCGTGATCAATTGGTCGAAAAAATCAGGGAGGACTATGGGAGGCTTTCGGTCCTCGTCAACAACGCCGGCGTCACCACAAAAAATCGAAAGGACATGCTGGATTTGACCGAGGAAGAGATCATCGACCTACTCAGGGTAAACCTCGTCTCCCCCTTCCTTTTGTCTTCAGCACTATCGCCCCTGATGAAAAATAGCGAAACGCCGTCATATATAGTTAACATTTCATCTATCTCGGCCTACACGGCATCGACGAACCGCGCCGATTACTGCATCTCTAAGGCCGGGATGTCCATGATGACAAAACTCTTCGCCGACCGCCTTGCGTCAGACAATATCAGGGTCTTCGAGGTGCGCCCCGGCATAATCAAGACCGGCATGACGGAAAATGTCTCAGATAAATACGACCGCCTGATCGATGATGGGCTTCTCCCGATTGGCCGATGGGGCGAGCCCGAAGATGTCGCCCGGGCGGTGATGGGTATCGTCCTCGGGTATCACCCATACAGCACCGGCTCGGTTATCGATGTCGACGGCGGTTTTCATATCAGGAGGCTGTGAGAGATGAGGCGCGGTGTCATAGAGACGGGCGGCGTAAATCTCCCGGTGATTGAGTGCAAAGTCTGCATCGTCGGGTCGGGCGCCGCCGCCCTAAACGCCGCAGTGCATCTCAAACGTCTCGGCGTTGGAGATGTCGTGATAGTCACAGAAATGCTCGGCGGAGGCACTTCGGCGAACGCAGGCTCCGACAAACAAACCTACTTTCGTCTCAACCCCGCCTCAGGCACAGACGGGATATCTGAAATGGCCGAGACACTATTTTCGGGGGGTGCGATGCACGGCGACATCGCCCTCGTCGAAGCCGCCCTCTCGGAGCGCGAGTTCTTCCACCTTGTCGAGCTTGGGGTACCCTTCCCTCACGACCGATACGGGGTCTATCCCGGTTATCGTACCGATCACGACTTGAAGGGACGGGGGACCTCTGCCGGACCTAAGACATCGATCATGATATTCGAACGTCTGCTCGAAGAGGTAAACAGGTTCAATATCCCAATAATAGACGGCGTTACGGTAATAGAGATAATCACGGATGGGATCGGCGAAAAAAAATCGGTTTCGGGGCTTTTATGTCTCGAACACTCGAGGATTGAAGAGGATAACAACTTCGGGCTCATGGCGGTCAGGGCCAACTACGTCGTTTATGCCGTCGGGGGCGCCGCGGCCCTCTATCGCGACAGCGTATATCCGAAGGATCAGGTCGGTGGGTTGGGCCCTCCCCTCAAAGCGGGGGCCGTAGCACAAAACCTTACCGAATCTCAGTTCGGTATCGCTTCAATCGACTTTCGCTGGAACCTTTCGGGGAGCTATCAGCAGGTAATCCCTCGATATGTATCGACGGACGAGGACGGGGGCGACGAGCGGGAATTCCTCTGCGATGGATACCCAGACCCCGAAAGTCTGTTTGCGGCACAATTTCTAAAGGGTTACGAGTGGCCCTTTGATGTGAAAAAGATATCGGACTTCGGCTCGTCTTTAGTCGATATTTTAGTATTCGATGAAACTATAAACAAGGGGCGGCGCGTTTTTCTCGACTATACCAAAAATCCCTCCCACGGCGGCTCATCCTTTAATACTCTGTCGGCTCCCGCTGTCGTTAGGGAGTATCTGACGGCCTCAAGGGCCGTCGAAGATAACCCGATAGAGAGGCTTTGTTGTTTGAATAGACCGGCATACGAACTTTTTCTGCAGAACGGTATCGACCTTTTCCGAGACCGCGTTCCTATCGCCGTATGTCATCAGCATATCAATGGTGGACTCTCAGGTTCGATCTGGTGGGAGACTAATATACAAAACTTCTTTGCTGTTGGTGAGTGCAACGGTAGTCACGGCATATATAGACCCGGCGGATCGGCACTGAACGCCGGTCAGGTTGGGTCGCTTCGGGCGGCGCAGATGATCGCCCATCGGATCGAGACCGAAAAGGCCCCAGATCACTCCCGAGAATTTGCCACGCAGCCCGCGTTGGAGCGGTTGATTGTGATTTTTTCAGGCTTATTTATGAAAAAGCCCTACATTGACCCGATAAATGAGCGAAAGATTATTCAAAAACGCATGTCGGAGGTCATGGGGATCGTCAGAAGCCCAAACGATATCACAGACGCCCTAAAAAACAACATCGAGATGATCGAGGCACACAGATCGGGGGGGCTTACCGATCGAAGTAAGCTTCTGGCATTCGTAAGAAACGAGGACCTTTTGATTACCGAACGGGCGTTTTTGGCATCGGCGAAATTTCTCTTGGATAACCTCTCAGGCCCGAGGGGATCGTATCTCGTTAAAAAGGATAACAATATCAAAGATTTATTGGATGGTGCCCTCAGGAAAAAATCTGTAGATATCGCCCCGGACAACTCATTCGATGACCGTATCGTCGAGTGCACCCTCGATGAAAATCTCTCTACACATACGAGGTTTGTCCCGGTGCGTCCGATCCCCGATGAATCCATATGGTTCGAAGCGGTTTGGGCCGAATTCAGGGAAGGCGCCGTTTACAGTGAAAAGTCTATTGATGAGGGAACGTAATGAAAAAACGA
>CAZDOD010000263.1:0-2985 GCA_964506935.1 uncultured Thermodesulfobacteriota bacterium
TCTATAATGCTCCCAACGACGTTTTGGATGACAAGTATAAAGACAGAGATTACAATGATATCCACTAGTGAAAAATGGACCTGAACTAATGCCATGGCTATCGGCAGAATCGTCGCGACATAAGAGCCGATATAGGGGATGAAGTTCAGGAGGAAGGCGAGTAGTCCCCAGAGTATGAAGAACTCTACCCCGTAGATCCCGAGCACCAGAGTGAAGAGCAGACCTGTTCCGAGACTGATCAACGTCTTCGCCCAGAGGTATTTTCTGACACTGGTGTTTACGCGGTCTATTACGTTGAGTATTTTGTTACCCTGTTTCGAGCCGTAAGCCCACTTGACCCTGGCGGTAATACGGTCGGCCTCCATCAGGATGAATATCATAAAGAAGACCACCACGAGGATGTTCCCCACGATCTCGATGAAAGAACCGACGCTCGATCCGATGTAGCTCGTGAGCTTGTTGATTGAGATATACTCCTGGAGTTGAAAATCCCTCAAGCTAAGTTTATCCTCAAGGCCAAGGCGCTGGAATATCCCGTGTTGCTTTATTAATCCCGAGACCTGCTCGAAGAGTTGTTGAAGCCTCAACTCATATTCGGGAAGGTTGCCTAAAAATGCATTGACGTTGATTGTAATAAGCGCACCGAGGACGTAGAACAGACCGAAGATGAAGATGAACACCAATAGGTAGGCGAGTGACCTGGGGACCTTTTTATCTGTGAGAAATTTTACGGCGGGATATAGGAGATAGCTCAAAAACATCGCTATCAAAAAGGGTTTGAGTATAGGCCCAAGGGTGCGAACGATTATCGTAATCAGGACGGCGAGGCCGACTATGACGCCGATATTGATTATGCGAAAAGCGGTCGGCCCCCCCAGATACGGCTTATCGACCGAGCTTTTTTTTGATGCCTCCTTTTTTGCCATGGTTTAGGTGTCCTTGGAGTTTAAAGATTATCGCTTTTTGGATATTTCAATTTACAATTTAATATTAAACATCTTATACGAAAAAAGGCCTTTTTTAAAGGTCTTTATAGTATATCGAGACGGATATTTCGTTCTTCCACAGTGATTCCTCCATATATATCCATTTTTCCTTCTCGTAGAGGCCGTAGGCGGTGTGTGTGAAGAGGTAGAGCTTTTTTGTGCCGGCCTCCCTTGCCGCTTCCTCTCCGGCGCGGACGAGTTCCCTCCCGATGCCCCGCCCACGATAATCGGGAAGGACATAAAGCGATGCAAGCCAGGGGGTGAGATCGGGCCTCTCGGGGAGGTCGTTTATTTTGATAGAGACGGTGCCTGTGGGCATCCCGTCACAGATGGCGACGAGTGTGGTCGGGATTTTCCCCCTCTGCATGCGTTTCTGGTATCTCATTATGATGTCGTCGAGGACCGTGTCCTTCTCGTGCCACTCCCTGTAGTTCCAGAACGCCACGATGGGGAGATACTGGGGTAAGTCCATTAGATATCTGATTTCGGGCATCGGTTTCCTTTTGATATTTCGAGTATTAGATGAATTAAACACAGACTATCATTTCGGGGATAAAAAGACAACCATTCATTGATACCACGAAAAAAATGTCATTTATGGCGAGCGAAAAAATCCGCATGCCATTGCGAGCACTCGTAAGAGTGCGAAGCAATCTTTTTCGAGTCGCCGCCAAGGTATGTAAAAGATTGCTTCGTCGCTTACGCTCCTCGCAATGACAATAAGAAATTCGGGATAAACACACCAATTCGCTTATGTAAGATGTTTATTGTGCGAATAGTGGGCATGGCATGCCGTGTCCCTAAAGGTAGGAGTAAAAAAGGCCGGTGTTATCCACCGGCCTTTTAAATCGGATTCAATCTAAATGTATCAAGTAAGGGCTGTCTTAAAAAAGGTTTGCCTACTTACATCCATTTCGTGTTTCCCCCTAAAGGATTTGAGCCCTTGCCGCCCTCAGCGTGTTTTTAAGGAGCATGGCTATGGTCATCGGGCCGACGCCTCCGGGGACGGGGGTGATCAGCGATGCCCTCTCCTTTGCAGCCTCGAACTCGACGTCTCCGATGAGTTTGCCGTCCTCCATCCTGTTGACGCCCACATCGATGACGACCGCACCCTTTTTTATCCACGCACCCTTTATCATCTCGGCCTTTCCCGTTGCGGCGACGATGATGTCGGCATCCGAAACCTTTTTGTCAAGGTCTTTTGTCCTCGAATGGCACATCGTTACGGTTGCGTGCTCACGCATCAGCATCATGGCGATCGGTTTCCCGACGATGTTTGACCTCCCGATGACGGTCGCCGACTTACCCTGAATCTCGACCTTGTGGTAATATAGCATCTCCATTACCCCCGATGGGGTGCAGGGCTCGAGGTTTCCTTCGGGTATCGGGGACTTGAAGGGCGGGTCATCCTTCCTGCGATAGTCCGCCGAAAGGAGCTTTCCGAAGTTGATGTATGTAATACCGTCAACATCCTTTTCGGATGCGATCCTTTGCGTTACTGTTTCGGTATCGAGATGCTCGGGGACGGGGAGCTGGACCAATAGTCCGTGGACTTTGGGATCGGCGTTCAGCTTGTCGATGATTCCAAGAAGCTCATCTTGCGGCGTTTTTTCATCAAGCTTTATCGTGTCGGAGCTTATTCCCACCTCGGCGGCGAACTTGCTCTTGTGGCCGACATAGACCTTTGATGCCGGGTCTTCCCCGACAAGGATGACAGAGAGGTGCGGGACCTTTCCGGTTTTGCTCTTGAGTTCCTCGACGCCTTTTGCCACATCCTCACGCACAGATGCGGCCAAGGCCTTTCCGTCAATGATATTTGACATAGTACCTCCCAGGATTTTGGTAATTTGGATATGATTTTCTTAATCTACTGTGAGAATCACCTTGTGGTTTGCCAGATCGACGAATTTGATCTTCCCCCTGATATTTTTCGAATCGCCGAGGATGTCTTCAATATAGACTGAACCTTCATCGGGTCTGATCAAAATAGCGTCTTTTA
>CAZDOD010000264.1:0-2982 GCA_964506935.1 uncultured Thermodesulfobacteriota bacterium
TCCAGTAGTCTTCCCGGGTACCTACATTACGGGCAAGTTCCAGAGCTTCATCAAATAACCTGTAGGCTGTTTTTATGTCACCGATTGCTATTTTCTGAATTGCTTGTACCCAGTCTACGTAAGCGCGTTCTATGGTGCCGGTATGGGCATAACGGTCAAGCTTTTCAGCCCATTCATATAATTGCGGATTGTTAGAAACTGCTTGAAAACCAATGGCGTCTAATGCTGATATACAGGCTTTGCCGACTCGTGTTTCATCGTTTATGCTATCGGCAAGCGAAAGTGCGGCAGGTGCTTCGGTTTCTACTATACGGTTTAACTCCGCCGCTAGAAGTAAAATATCACATAAGTTGAGTATCAGGTCGCACCGTTTTGCCTTGTCCTCGGGGTCAAGGGTTTCCTGCACTTTGAGCGCCTGCTCCAGTAACCTAACCGCTTCACCGTAGGCATAAACGTCCACGGAGCGTTTGGCAGCCATCTCCCCGTAACTCACAGCTTTCTTCAGATCAGCGGAATCCGAAGAATGAGAGAAGTGCTCGGCCAATTCGGTGGCGTGTTCCTCAAGCCGGCTGGCATATATCTCTTCCAGCGCCCGCGCCACCTGCTGGTGCAGCCGGATACGTTTGGGCGCAATGGTCTCTTCATAAAGAGTCTGGCGGAAGAAGGCGTGGGCAAACCTGTAAGTCACCGCCGCACCTACCCCGGCACGCTCCTCGATGATGGCTGCCTTCTTCGCTTCCTCGAGGGCGTTAAAGAGTGCCTCCTCGGATAATCCCGATACCTTCTTCAATACCTCAAGTCGGAAGTCACGCCCGATGACGGCGGCCACGGAAAGGAGCTGGTTGCACTCCTTGCTGATTAATGATAAGCGTTTACCGATGACATCCCTTAAGCCTTCAGGGATATTCATTTCCAAAGGGGTCTCTTTAGCAGGTCTCCAATGTCCGTCCTTCTGTGTCAGAAGCCCTTCCTCGACAAGATAACGTACTACTTCCTGTACAAATAAGGGATTACCTTCTGTCTGGCGGTGTACCGCTTCGGCTAGGTTCCAGGGTATTTCCTGCCGGGTGATACTCTCCAGCATCCGCCTGACCTCATCAGCATTGAGACCACGCAAGAGAACACGACCGTAGGTAGAAACACGTCTTAATTCGGCCAGTGCCGCTGACAGTGGGTGATTACGGTCTACCTCAACATCACGGTAAGTGCCGACTATAAGGAGCCTCGTTCCGGAAAGATGGCGCGAGACGTGAGTAAGCATGTCAAGGGTACCCTTGTCAGAATCATGCAGGTCTTCGAGGACCACCAGCAATGGCTGGACATTTGCGGCATTAGACAGAAAGGTAGTGACAGCCTGCATTAGACGGTAGCGTTCCTCCTCTGGGTCACCCTTTGGCCTGGGTTTTACCTTGAGTTTTTCCTTTATCTCGGAGACGATGCGGGCGACATCAGCCGCACCGGTTCCTAACTCTTCTCTTAAGTCCTTTGTCTCACGACTGAGCACGTAAGAACGCATGGCTTCAACAAAAGCCAGATATGGCAAGGACAGAGACCCTTCCTCGTAGCAGTGGCCGAGCAGCGTTTTCCCGCCCCTTAAAGTCACAAAGGTCTTGAGCTGGTCGCAGATGGCCGTCTTGCCGATGCCAGGCTCGCCCACCACCATCATTAATGCCCCCTGCCCGGACATGGCGCCTTCGAAGGCACCCTGGAGCTGTTTTAACTCCGGTTCTCTACCCACGAATACCCTTCTGTAAAGAGGATTTTCGACTGGGGCTTCCCTTGATGGTTCTTTACTTACCTTACCAGCCTCTATGGCCTCTAAAGCCTGTAAGACTACCGCTGCTGATTCCGGTCTCTTCTCAGGGTCTTTCTCCAGTAACTGAAGTATCAGCGTCTCTAATGCCGGTGGTAAATCAGCCCTATGCCAGGTGGGAGATACCGGCGGCGTGTTGATATGTTGACCGATTATCGATATAGAGTCGTCACCGACAAAAGGCGGTCTTCCCGTTACCATCTCATATAACATGGCACCAAGTGAGTAAAGGTCAGCCTGGGTGGTTACCCTGCCGCCCATGGCCTGCTCCGGCGGCATATATGATACCGTGCCCACCATCATCCCGGACTGGGTCAATCTTGACAGGTCGACGGCTACGGCCAGGCCGAAGTCGACTATCTTGGCGTTGCCGTCCTCTGTCAGCATAACGTTGCCGGGCTTCAGGTCCCGGTGGACGATGCCCCTGGCGTGGGAAAAGACGAGGCCCTTGCATACAGCCCTGGCGATATCCAGCGCCCTGTCGATGGGGAGTTTGTGGTCCGGAGCTTTCTCGATGAGGCCTTCGACGTCACCACCGCTGATGTACGGCTGTACGATGAAAGGCTGGCCCTGGTGGTCTCCAATGTCGTAAACAGTACCGATGTTGGGGTGGTCACCGAGCTTGCCCATGGCCTGCACTTCGCGAGTGATGCGCGTCCTAGCAACCTCGTCCAGCTTCTCTGTCTTGATGAGGGCGAAGGCGACATCCCTGTCCAGGAGAGTGTCGTGGGCGAGGTAGACCTTTTTCTTGCCGCCTTCCCCGAGGAATTTTTTTACCTGGTAGCGGCCATCGGCAAACGAGGTAGGTTCAATGGTGGAGGGCTTCTTTAGCTTTTTAGACGGTGGTAGTTGTTCAGTAAGAGGGTGACCACATTCTTCGCAGAATTCACTGTCTAGTTGATTTGGGTGTTGGCATTGGCTACATATGAGTTCTTTTTGAAATGGCTGACCACATTTCCTGCAAAACTTAGCATTTTCAGAGTTAATTGTCTGGCAGTGGGGGCACTTCATGAGGATATATCCTCCTGTGCCGGATTAGTCACTACAGTCTATGATTAACCAACTTTATTGTCAAGCTAGATAAGTATAAAAAGGTCCGCCTAATTTCATGCCTGATGATTGAACGTGGGATATTCAAGTAAAAAAGGAAGGTATCTTGATTATTATTT
>CAZDOD010000265.1:0-2944 GCA_964506935.1 uncultured Thermodesulfobacteriota bacterium
GCCTGATAATGGATGATGAGTGGAAGGCGAAAATAGACGAGATGCTGAATGTGGGCGAGATAACCGAAGACGAAAGGGATGAGATGATACTTGAGATGGAGGAGAGCCACGAATGGACCGAGAGCAACATATCGGAGCTCCTCTCGTTCGTAAAGGAGGTAACTCAAAAATACGATTATCCCTACGTCATCATGGGGGATTTCAACACGACCAAAAAGTCTCCCGCACTGACCAGAATGATCGATGAGCTCTCGCTCCTCGACCCCTACGAGATAAAAAACCCCGGGGCGAATGGCTACACGTGGGATCCGACCGCAAACACCAACACCGCTTATGACGGATCACCATTCTGGGCCGACGGGAAGACGCCGAGGGATCCGCTCAGCAGGCTCGAGGCCGAGTTCGACAGAGAGACGCCGAGGAGGATAGACTTTATCTTCCTGTCGCCCGACTTCACCCCGGACATGATAAAGGGTGCGCGGCTGATCTTCACCGAACCGGAGCCGGTCTTCGTTTCCGACCACTTCGGTGTCGAGGTAATAGTGGAGGATATACCGTAGTCCTCAAATCGTTTGATCTCAAATTTTGTCAGGGGCAAGCCTCTTAAGGCATTGGGCCGGAGGCGAGCCCTTGGCAAATTTTTTTAAACATGGAAATATAAAATATGAACCTTTATCAGGTTTTTCAAAAAAGGCTTCAAAAATATCAAGACTGGGGATCAAAGGTCAGGCGGCACCCGATCTATAAAAACAATCCTAGGTTATACTCCCTCCTTGAGGTCTTTATTGTCCTCGGTAACTTCTTCCTCATCCTCTACTTCCTAAGGTTTTTATACTGGGGAATTTACATCGCCGTATTTACGTGTCTTTTTGCGCTTCTGGTCTTCATCTCGAGTTTTTTTGTCCACAATAAAACCCTAAAAGAACTCGGCATCCGCACAGACAACATAATGTCCTCCGCCAAGGAATGCGCCTTCGCCTCAATCTTTGTACTGATTGTGATCTTCATCCTTTTCTATTTTAATTTAGATGAATTCAGACCGGAAACACCATGCCATGTTTTGAAATTCTTTGGCCAATATATTAGCTGGGGTATATTCCAACAGTTCTTCGTCTTGAGCTTTGTGTTCTTGAGGCTAAAAGATGTTTTCAGAAATACCCCCCTTGCAATCCTGACAACTGCCCTCATATTTTCTTTAATCCACACGCCCAACATGGAGCTTGTTGTCATGACCCTTATACTCGGAGCTCTGGGCGCTTTTTTGTTTTCGAGGCACAGGAATATTTTTACTATAGGTTTCTTACACGCATTTTTTGCGGTAATAATCCATTTGATGCTGATTCCGGCTCTTATACCAAAAGCATATACAATCGGCCCGCAGGGGTTCCACAAATATGATACCTACGGGAACGGGGCAATCGTCGCATCGGGCGACATCGATGGAGACGGCCTGTCTGAAATAATCGTGGGGAGAGGCCCCGCATCGGGAAACGACACCGAGGTATTTATCTACGATGAAAAAGGCGAGCTGAAAACGAGCTTTTCGGCATACGATGCCGGTGTTCGATACGGCGTAAATATCGCAAGCGGAGACATCGACGGCGATGGAGTCTATGAAGTAATCACGGCAAAGGGCCCCGCATATAAAAACGACACTACGATCAAGGTCTTTGACGGATCGGGGGAGGAAAAGTTAAGCTTTGTCGCCTTTGATCGCAAGAGGTTCGGCGCAAACGTCGCCGCAGGAGATATAGACGGAGATGGATCGGACGAGATCCTCGTAAGCCTTGGGCCGGGACAGGGATATAAACCGATAATCAGGGCCTTCGACTCAAAGGGTGTGATGATCTGTGAATTAGAAATATATGACGTAGTCAAAATTCCCAATAAAAAGCCGACAACGATCAGGAACGGCCTCAAGATAGGCTCGGGTGATTTTGATGGTGACCGATTGGATGAGATACTCGTCGGTCTCGCCCCCCTAAAGGATTATAAGGCATGTATGACTGTCTTGGAATTTATACCCGGCAAATCATCTTTTGTGCAGCATACTTGGCTCATCATGCCATACCGTTCAAATGGCGGCATAAATGTCGCCTCGTGTGACATCGACGGTGATGGAAAAGACGAAATTATTACCGGGCCGGGACCCCGCAAGCATGCCGGCAGTACATTAAAGGTCTTCAGCGGCAATTGGGAGAGCCTACTTACCATCTCGCTTTTTGATACGGGATACGGCCTGAATGTCGCATCGGGTGATGTCTTTGGCACCAGCAGGGACTTTGTAATCGCCGCTCCGGGGCCGGGGCCGGAAAATCCCGCAACCATAAAGGTCTTCGATGTCAAGAAAGAAGAGGTCAAATTGGAGTTTACGGCATTTCAATAATATTAGGTTGAGAATTAAACCATGTCGAAAAAATTAAAAAAGTTTTTTTTATTTTTATCAACTGCCTTTATCCTGTCTATTTTTGCAAACTTCGCCTTTGGATCCGATGAGATAGGATATACTACATTTAAAGTCCCGGTCGAAGGCGAATACGAGATCCCATGCGCCGTCTGGTACCCAGCAAATGTGGCAGAGGGTGCGGGCGAGATTATAATCTACGACCACGGCACCGTAAGAAGAGAGGGCGCGGCAATCCTCGATGCCACTCCCGACACATCGGGTGGGCCGAGGCCGGCAGTAGTCTACTCCCACGGCTATTCGGGATGCTCGACATCGTCGACATTTCTCACAGAGGCCCTGGCCTCGTCCGGTTTCGTCGTCATCGCACCCGACCACACAGACGATCTCAAGGCCTGCAGCATAGACGAGTCTTTTGTGCGAGAATCGTTCTACATCTTCAAACTTTTGAAAAGGGCAAGCGACATCAGCAAAGAGCTATCGGATGGGAAATACGAGCGGGGAAAACACGGCAGTGCACCAAACGTATTGGCTTCGTTC
>CAZDOD010000266.1:0-2929 GCA_964506935.1 uncultured Thermodesulfobacteriota bacterium
TCCTGATTCGACTCATGTGGTATAGCTCTCTCAAGTTCAGATGTATCAAGACCCTCCGTCTGTGTGCGTTGGTCAGGATGTATGGGGCGATATCGGGGATTTTTTCTTTTAACTTCAAGAAAAAATCCTCGGAAATCTTTGTAGCGGCTGTAAACTCGCCCTCAAGATTCGCCTCCATTATCGAAGGCGGGATCTCTATCCCTAGTGAGAGATCGTAGTCCTGGGCCAAGATCGAGGCCATCCTGTGCCTTTTTAGCTGGGCGAAGCAGGAGGCCGAGATCACGGCCTCGAAGGTCATGGTTACGAGCTCAAATTCGCGCAAAGCCCTGTCGTATGACTCCATATAGGTGAATGACGCCGAGATGAGCCTTTTCATGTCGTCTGCTGACATGCGCGAAACCGCCCCCTTTATCGATTCGTAATCGAGCCCGGTGTGGGTGAAGATAATAGACTCGGCAAGGCTCGCGTCTCCTCCCTTTGTATAGTCTATGAGTTTTATTCGTCCACCTTTATCTGTGGGTGGTATCCCCTTCTTTTCGATGTCTCCAACTTTGATATTCTTTTTAATCAGCCCTTCGGTATCGGTATCATAGGGGGTTGGTTTTGTGTATCTTATGACGGAGGGGGCGTGGGGGTACGCCGCCTCGTATATGTTCTTTGCGAGCTCCTGGATTTCCTTTATCGGGCTTTTTGCGAGTCTGCGTATCGTCATCTCGAGGACGCGGGAATTTGCGGTCATTCCCATCTGCGTGTGAGTTGCTAGGGGGACGATGTATCTTGCATCTTCCTTGGCCCAGCCCTCGATTGTTATCCTCCCCTTTTTGTCCGATGCGAGGTCTTTGTGTTTTTTCAGCATCACGGGAAGGAGTTTATCATAGAGTTTGTGATAAGCACTGAAGAGGGCTGACACGACATTACTGAAGTCACCTGAGAGCCCTGCTTCCTTTATCTCGTCTGGAATAGTGTAATCGTCGGTGAGGCTTATGTATCTCTGAGATTTTTCGGTGTACGATGCGAGCCTCGTCTTCTGGAGCTCTTCGGTTGCGAGGCGCGAAATATCGATGATGTCTAGGTTCATGACGGAGTGCTCGGCAACCGAAGAGTGCCCCATGGTGAAGATGATAGTCTCGTTTGACCTTCGGGATTTTTCGACCTCGCTCACCGCGTCTCTCCTGAGCTCGTTTACGGGCCGGGGATCACGGCTGATACGGGCGTATGCGGCGGGAAAGGTCTCAGGCGTGAGGTCTTTGGAGTCCGAAAATTCCCTCAAAAAAGAGGCGAGGTCTTCACCATCGATTTTTTGGTCTCTTACTGATTTTTCGATTTCGGCTGCCCTTCGTCTGTATTCGGAGAGGCGGTCAGTGTCAACATTATATCCGGACAGAATGACTTTCATATCTTTTTCTCCCTTATCGAATAGTGCCTGTATCTTTAAAACCGAGTTTCATGACAAGAACAAACATCAGAATGACGGGTACTCCCCCAAGGAGGGCGGCCGCGGAAAAGACGGGCCAGTTGGTTGAGAAATCCCCCTCCAGAAACGACCTCAAACCGAGGGCGAGCGTGTAGAGGTGGGAATCCGTAAGGACTATCGCTGCAAGGAGGAAATCCGAGTAGGCCGCGATGAAATTGAATGCGAAGGCGATAACGAGTATAGGAACAGAGAGGGGAAGGACAATGGATGTATAGACGACAAAGGGCCCGGCTCCGTCGAGGATCGCCGCCTCTTCCGTGGACCTCGGGACGGTGTCGAAAAAGCCCTTTATCAACCATGTCGTAAACGGAATGGCGCCGCCGAGATATACTAGGATCAGGGCTATATGTGTATCCAATATCTTGAGTATCTGAAGTATCTTATAGATCGCAACGATGGACATAACGGCCGGAAATAACTGGATTACGAGGAGTGTCGAGGTCATCATCTCGCGGCCCCTAAATTTATATCTCGAAAGCGCATATGCTGAAAGCGATGTGATAAAAACCGCTACGAGCGCAGTCGTGCCTGAGATATAGACCGAGTTCTTGACCCATGTGAGGAAATCGGTCTCAAAAAAAAGTATCCGGTAATTTTCGAGGGTGAACTCCGATGGCAAGATGTTCCCCGCATATAGCTCGCCACCTTTCGAGAACGAGACCGAGAGCACGAAGAGGATCGGGACGAGCGATGTTATAGACAGTAGTATTATGTAGATGATCCTCGTCGACGTCGAGGCGAATCGGCCGATATTTTCACCTATTTGGGTCAAAAGGTCTCCTCCCTTCCCCTTTTTATCCACCAGAGATTATATAGTGTAAAGATCCCTATTGCAAAGAATATCACGACAGCGTAGGCCGCCGCAAGGCCGTATCTCCTGTTTGTCAGGGTCAATTTAAATATGTAGGAGATGATGATGTCGGTCGCCCCCGCTCCACCGATGCTCCCGATGTGCGACGGGCCACCCGACGTCAAGAGATAGATGGCGGTGAAGTTATTGAATGATGCCGCAAAACCCATGACGAGGACGGGTATCATTCGGCGAAAGGTGAGGGGGAGGGTGAAGCTGATAAACGTATTTATCGGCCCCGCGCCGTCGAGGTGTGCGGCCTCGAAGACGCCCGGAGGGATGGTCTTTAAGACCCCCGACGCCGTGACCGTCATGAAAGGAATCCCAAGCCACACACTCACCAATATCACCGAGATCTTCACGATATTTTCGTCGATCAGCCACGGGACCTTGGGAAATCCGAAGGAGGTGAGGGAAACGTTGATTGCCCCGAAATTGTAGTTGAAGAATCCCTTCCATATCAGGATCGTGATAAAGGCCGGCACGACCCAAGGCAGGACGAGTATCGGCTTGGCGACGGCGGATACGGGGCGGGGGACGTTTGTGAGGCTCTGTGCGGCCGCGACCCCTATGATGAAGGGGAGGGTCATACGTAGGAGAGAATA
>CAZDOD010000267.1:0-2926 GCA_964506935.1 uncultured Thermodesulfobacteriota bacterium
GACGATAATCAAGATCGCAAAGGCCCTGGACGTGGAGTCGGGTTATTTCTTCAAGGAGAAGCCGAAATCACCTTACGTCCTCGTCAGAAAAGACGAGAGGAAGACTATCTCTCGCGTCGCCTCGAAAGAGGGGGTGAGTTACGGCTATTCTTACGAATCGCTCGGAGCGGACAAAAAGGATCGCAAGATGGAGCCGTTCGTGGTCACACTCGATTCCGGTTCGATAAAGCATGTAAAGCAGTCGACCCACGACGGCGAGGAGTTCATCTTCGTCCTCGAGGGTGAGATGGAGGTTACCCTCGGCGACCACTCCGATGTCCTGCTTCCCGGCGATTCGATATATTACGATTCAAAGATTCCCCACAGGGTGACTGCAAACGGCGACAAGCCCGCAAAGATCCTCGCCGTCCTCTACACCGCCGAGAAGTAAGGGGGTGAACATTGGGGGAGCTGTTTTAATATTTTAAAAACGTATCCTACCCTCCATCTAACAATACCCTTTAAATGATCCACTACTCCACCTTCACCCCTCTCGCATTTATGTAACTAAAAGAAAATAGTACGATCAGTATAATCTGCATCAAAAAGACGGGGGCCTCTTCCGTTAGCGGGACGAATCCGAAGACGTACCCCAGCGCCTGTGTCGTCATGATCCCCAAGATGACAGGAAATATCGTGATAATTAAGACCCCTTTTCGCTCCACAGGTTTTCTGTCGGCCCATATGAGGAGAAAAGTCCACCCCAGCATCAACGAAGCACCGCTCCCCACAGACATATTATATAGGGGTCCGGCATCTTCGATGATAATGAAAGATATCATCTGTATCGCCGCAAGGAAATCAATTACTGCGCCCACCCAGTAACTGAACCTAAGCCACCTGATCTTATTTTCCACTTTTTACCATCCTCCAAAGAATTTAGTTTAATCGAATTTTCGTTCCATTTGATTTTTTTGGGATGTTACCACAAAATCGTGAGAAATGTAAGATAGTTCTATCTCTACTAAGATTCAAAAACAATGGATTATTCAAGGTATAGGGGCACACATTGGCGGGAATCGTGTCAAGACAGCAAATCCAAAGTCGAGACTTGACCTATTTCCCTCCCCTGACGGGCCGATTTTTGATAAGTGATAGGTTTAATACGGGCCCATAAGGGATATTTGAATATTGAAAATAGACAGGAGATACCATCAATGAAAATCTAAAAAATGTGAGATATTTTAATTGACCATAAACTCGAAGAAAAATTGCATACAAATTTCCTATCAGTTTATGCTACGAACTATCTCATATGTAATGACACAGTTTCCTTCTATCTTCTTTATACCGGGCTCTCCCTTTATCAAAGAGATTTTATTCCCAGTGGGGAGATAATCATCAAGCAGATACATTGTCAAGTGAGGTATTATACACAGGGTTCCCTTTATCTCAGCCCCACCAAGCCCCTTTGGACATATCCTGCAGAGATCGCTCCTGATAGAAATATTGAGTGAATTTTCCCCGGATTTCTCTATTTGATATTCTTTCACGAAATTTAAATTCTGGTTAAAAAAACTAAAAAGAATATCGATATTCCCAAAAGGATCCTCCTCGTTGAGCTCGAATTGAATGTTTTTTGTTGTATAGTAATTTAGTAAATACCCTGCGGTTATTTTTGCTAGCTCATTGACGACACCCTGATTGATAAGACCCATATCAACCATACCGGCAAAAAGAGAAAATAGGAAAAAGTTGTGTTGATTGATATCCCTCCTTTCAATTTCAACACTAAGATCTACCATTTGAAGCCTCCATAAAATATGTTATACATTATAATAGTTACCGCGTCAATTTAGACGGTGACGATTATTAAGTAGGCTATCCTTCGAGACAAAAATGAATAATAGTTTTATTAAAATATCTTTTAAAAATAGAGAAGTCGTCCTCATTGAGGCCTATTAAATCAATTAAATACTCAAGATGTAATTTAATCTCTTCTATTTCAACCCCCCATTAATTCATTATTTTATAAAGCGACAATTGATTCTACATATTTATCAATTTATACGCAATTAGAGGAGAAATTCAAATATTTTTTCGTATAAAAGATTTAGAAGCCGATTCTTATATATATTAATTTACGCATATCTCATGCCAATCAGATTGCATTTTAATCTATTTAAAATCACAGTTTTCTTCATCCAACGTGTGATATTCTCTTATCTATTGTATTAAAAAGCCTCTTTAAAGGTCAAAATAGCCGAAATTTAGACCACAATAAAATGCTATATTTGTAACAGTTTACAAATTTCAGAAAAATCGTAAAGCTGCAGATTTCTTTTGCACTGTGCAAAATATTTTGTCACTTTTTTCCCTTTGACCAACTTCTTTCGATCTTACCCGCTGTTAATTAATTTACAATTGAAATCACCTTTTTAAATCAAAAATGCAAGATACACATCCCCCACTGCGATCTGTATTAGAAAAAACTTTAAGTGATTCTCAAAAAAAGATGAATATGGCTGGACTGAGCATCTATTTAGACATGAAATTTGAGCTTTTTTACTTAAAAGATAAGATATTCAAAAAAACTCAAAGCGTAAAATCTACACTTGAAAGACGTTTCAATTTTAAGAGACTCCAAACACACAGAAAATCAAATTATACCCCGTAAGGGCACGGCATGCCGTGCCCTTACATTTTTTGATTCGAAATATGGAACAATCTAAAGAAGGATTGTTTTCTTACATAACACTGTAGGGGCGCATCGAGACGCTCCTTAAACTAGTGAGAGGGCGGCTCGGATTTGCCCCTACAAAGTTTTTTATTTAAGATTATTTACACAGAATTATTTCAGGTAGATTTCACGGACTCTAAAATCGCCTCCGCGGCGCTTTTTATCTCGACTTCCTTCTCTTCTCCGCTCTTCATATCTTTTATCTTC
>CAZDOD010000268.1:0-2884 GCA_964506935.1 uncultured Thermodesulfobacteriota bacterium
GGATTGCCAGCTTTTCCACCGTGACCCGGTCGGACTCGATCAAAAACACTCCATCCTGAAAGCCTTCGATGGCGCCATTGCGGATGACGAGCCCTTCACGGTCGGTGGCCAGCACCCCTACGCCGGGAGTGTAACCGGATAGCGTGTGTCCACCCAGGTCCAGGGTGACGTTCGACGCCCCGATGATGATCGCCCATCCGGTCCCCGGAGGACAGGCTAGGTCGGCATTCAAGGTCGTGCTTTCGGTAATTATCTCCCCACAACTGATCGCCGGCCGGTTGTCAGCTGGAAAACCGGCGACAAACGGGATGAGTATCAACAAGCCCAAGAAGAAACGATTTCCTGCCTTCATGCACACCTCATGATACGGGCGTTTCCCTCGGTTTGTGAACAGGGAGTTGAGCACGGATCATGTCGTTTATGAAAGTTGTTCGTGTAGTTCGTAATGACTTCGTTCGCCAACTGGTCAGCTGACGCGGCTCTATTCTACCATATCCTGGCACCTTATGACGGTATTATGCACCCGAAATCCTCTTCTGTCAAGTTGAGGAGTCAGTCCAAGAAGAACACCGCCCAAGAAGCTATTGGGGCAAGTCCTTGCCTCTCCTGAGTTTAGCGAAGGTGCCATCCGCCTCAAGGCTTATCCTCTCCACATCAGGGAAGTCTACATCAACTGCTCAGCATGGGCAATGAGCTTTTGGATCTCCAGCGGCTCGCCCTTAGCCGGCTCGCGCAGCAGTGACATGGCCTCCTGGGGGCACTTGTCGACGCACACGCCGCAACCCATGCAGGCGGCAGCGTCAATGTGGGCCAAACCGTCAGCCACGGAAATCGCCGCGAACTGGCACGAGTCAGCGCAAGAACCACAGGCAAGGCACAGCTCGTCGTCCACCGCAGCCACATAACCGGAAGAAGCCAGCATCGGCGTCCCGTGCTGGTGCGCCTGCATCGCCCCACAGCAGCACGAGCAGCAGTTGCAGATGGCGTAGAACCTACCTAACATAGCATCTTTGTAGTAGTGGACACAATAGAACATCTCCCTTCGCCTTGACAGCACGGCTGGTGATCCCTCCGCCTGCACGGAGACGAGAAAGGTCATAGTTGGCCGCCCCTATAGGCCGCATAGCGGCCTGCGGTCCAGCCGCGCAAGCGGCGTCAGGTGGTCAGCGGCCGCTGTCTCCGACCCAGGATGTTGTTCACTCAGGATACCTGGATCAACCCCTGCGCAAGGCGTGGCTACGGCCCATACGCCTTGACTACCAGCGGCAGATACACCCGATGACGAGTATATCCCGTCGTATAGCGATACACCCCCGCGTTGACCAACCTCCCGTTGCTCTGCGCCAGGCTCCCGGTTTGCACCATGCCGCTGTCCACTGCTCCGCCAACCGAGGCGACATACAGAATCTGCCGGTCTTCCGTGGTCGTCCCGGCCAGGGACCAGATTTCCAACTGCCCCAAAGCGCCGGAGGCGCGCTGCCAGGTCTGCGTCCCATCCATGGACCGGAACAGGCCAGCCCCAGTACCGACATACAGAATATTTGGTGAACCCTCCAGATACAACAGCGAGGATATGTGAACACCGGGTAACCCGGTTTGGTCTACTATTTCATTCCATGTAACCCCTTGGTCTGAAGAAACCCACAAACTGCCACAGATGGCAAGATAGATATGATGAGGTGGCGTCGGTTCAATGGCGATGAGAACATCTCCGCTCAAGACTGGTGGTAAACCTGCCGCACTTACTTGCCAGGTTTGGCCGCTATCGGTGCTTCTCAGGAATCCTCCCTCTTCACCGCCTGGTGTTGCCGCATAAGAAATGTTCTCATCAACCGGGTCAAAGCCAAACCCTGTTGGAGGGTAATCGAGAAGCGGACCAACCCAGGCCCAATCCTCTCCGTTTTCACTGAGATAAATCCCACCGCCAACATATTCCTTAGTGGGCAATCTAGTATCTATATAACCCACGCCCATCAACCACGTATCGGTCACGGCTGCCATGGAAGCAATTTCCTGGCCATAGAACGGCTCATCCATTCCGGGTGGCATTGGGATGGTGAATTCACGGTTGAAATGCCAGCCATCGTCGGCGATGCAGGTGCCAGCCACCACATGTTGTGGGTCGGCTGGATCCACAACGATGTAGCCGCCACCGACGAGTTCGCCACTTTCACTTCCCAGTTGTTGCCACACTTTGCCTCCGGTTTGCGAACCATAAAGACCAGCAAAAACACCGTAAACGATCGCTGGGTTATGCGGATTGACACCCATAAAGCTTGGGACAATACCGGTCAATCCTTCGTTGATACGCTGCCAACTTTCCCCGCCATCGCTGGTTTTGTCGACCCCGCCAGGGCTACCACCGTAGATTGTTTCTGGATGTAATGGATTCAGTGCAATGGCTTCTGCCTGCATTGGTATAAGGATCGCCCAACTCTGCCCGCCATCCTCGGATTTCAGCACGCCATCTGCAGCAATCCAGATGTGCTGGGTCTGCGCATCAATTGCATTGGGGTCAAGAACGATACTTCTGACCTTGGTTAACTCATATGGGGAAGTATACATTGAGACCCATTCATCGCCATAGTACCTGTGCAGACCGCCCGGCTCAAGATTGCCAGGACCACAAATCCATAACTCTCCACCAACTGGATTGACCACCAATTCCCTGATATAGTCCAGGGGGGATTGGCTGTGGGCAGACCAGGTCTGGCCCCCGTCGGTGCTCTGGATCACCAGGCCACCGATTAGCCCGGCGTACATGGTCTGCGGGTCCACCGGGTCAAATCCAACCACTGAGACCGGTGTGGTATCATCCAGCAGGCCAGCCTCTTCCAGGCGGATCCAGGTTTGATTGGTTTCGTCAAATCGAAACAGTCCGCAG
>CAZDOD010000269.1:0-2883 GCA_964506935.1 uncultured Thermodesulfobacteriota bacterium
TTATCACCATGTCCTCTACCATCCTCGTCGTGGTGAAAACGCCGAAGGGGGGGACATAATGATCGTAGTCCCACAGTAGGGCATTCGGCTTTATTATGACTTTATCGGATATATTGAGGGAGGAAAGGGCATCTATAAGCTCCAATGCATTTCTCAGCGATTCGGTCGGCTTTTGATATCTTGTGATTGCGACTTTTGGTTTTTGCATCTCTATACCTCTATTTTGTGTTTTGACATAAAATCGACATATTTATGTATCTTTCTGGCCGCCCTTGCCGCCCTCTCTCCCGTGGGGTAGGAGGGTATGCCGGCATCGTTTAGCTTTTTGATGAATTCGGCCCTGACCGATTCTATCTCGGGGTTGTGGTGGAAGAGCCTCGGTATGACCATGACTACGGGCTTTTCGACGCTTTTCAGACCCTCGATAATAGTATTTACGGTCTGATCCCAGAGATCTTCTGAAAATAACTTTATCATTTCGATTAAATGACACGCGAGGACTATATCGATATTCGGGTCTTTTGCGCCCTGTACGGCTGAATTGATGAATATATTAGGAGCCATCCCGAACATTCCGAGGTCGATGGGGTTTTTTGTGGATGTGTTAACGAGTGAGATATCTTTTGCGATAATATCCTGAATTTCTTTCGAGAGGGTCGGGACGGGAAGGCCGTTGAGGCTCAAGGCGTCGGTGAGTTCCACCGAGCTCCCCCCCCCCAACACGACTATGCAGGTATTTGTGCCTTTAGGTCTAAATCCAAGTCTCAAGGCCAAGAGGATGTCCGACATCTCCTCCTGTGTCTCTGCGTTGATTACGCCGATCTGATCCATAATGGAGTCCCAAATCTTTATGGGGATCGCCATCGCCCCGGTGTGGCTCGAAGTGGCCCTCGCCCCTTCCTCCGAACGCCCCCCCTTCCAGATTATGAGGGGCTTTTTCTCGCTCATGATTATCTCTGATGCGATCTCCATGAATCTTTTACCGTCCTTGATGTCCTCAACATATCCACAGATGTATTTTATCTTGGGGTCTTGGGCGAAATATTCGAGAAAGTCCTCGATCATGAGATCGGCCTGGTTGCCGAGACTTATTACCTTGTTAAATCGGAGGCCCAGAGATATCCCCCTGATTAAGAAATTGAGGGCATGGCCCCCAGATTGGGATAAGAAACCGATATCTCCAAAGTCTTCGGTCAAAAGCTGGGAGTAGTAGACGACACCCGATTCCGTACAGCACGCCCCGATGCAGTTCGGGCCGACAATTCTTGTCTCGCTCCCCCTTATGACATCAAGAAGCTCGTTTTCCATCTCCTTTTCTCCCATCTCGGAAAAGCCGGAGGTAAAGACGAGGACGAATCGTACCTTTGCGTCGACACATTCCTTTAAAACTCCCCTGACCTTGTCCCTCGGGAGCATGATCAGGGCGTAATCGACCCTCTCGGGGATGTCGCCGATCTTCGGGTAGCACTTCACGCCGAAGATCTCTTTGTGGCTCGGGTTTACGGGATAGAGCCTCCCCTTATAACACTCTCTGTAACTCTTGAAGAAGCCCGCCCTGTCCCTGATGACGTCCGGTGAGGCGCCGATGACCGCTATAGATTCGGGGTAGAAGAGGGGATCAAGATTGATCCCCTTTGAAGTTTCATATTCTTTCGAAGTCTCTTTTTCCTCAATCATCAGAAAACCTTTTATGGTAAAAAAACAAATTATCATAAATGAGTGAATCCTGTCAAAACATTTTCGGTTTTTTCTTTATTGGCGATGTAGTTTGTTTCGGGGGTCTTTGCTGGAGAGATTTTTGGATATTAGAATACCCAGGGATCCAGGACTTTTAAAGAGGCAGGTACCGGTTTTCGGCTGTTCAATTAGGAATCCCTTTTGGAGTTGACGGATACCATTATTTTTTTGGAGACACTTTTTCCGAGGGCGATCCGGGATTGGTCTATTGCGATGATTATCGGGCCGGGGCGGTGGGTCTTTATCACCTCTATCTCTTTCCCCGGCACAAGCCCCATAGAGAAGAGGCGGCGCCTGATCCCGTGGCCGCCCGAGATGTGGTCTATCTTTACCACCTCTCCGGGATTTGTTAGGGCGAGCGGCATCACGCTCTCCCGCTCTCTCTTGCAGTTTCTGCAGAGGCCGTAGATATCGAGGTGGTGCCTGAGGAGTAGAAAACCATGGGATGAGGCGGCGGAAAACTTCAATTCCTCGATATCTTCATCGCGAAATTCATCTATCCTGCCGCATTTGACGCATATAAGGTGATCGTGATGGGCGCCCAGATGGAGGTGCTCAAACAGGGTGCTGTCCCCCTCGATCTCGACCTTCTGGGCAATGCCGTAGTTGGTGAAGTTTTCCATGTAGGCGGCGAGCTTTTCGGCCGAGATCTCAATGCCGCCGTTTTTGAGTATTTTTTCCATATCGGAGAGGGAGACGTGTCCCGAAAGCCCCAAAAAGACCTCCAGTACCCGAAACCTCTCTTCAGAGTCCCCCAATCTGTCCTTTTTAAAAATATCCCTGTAGAGATCGAGGACCTCTTTATGTTCCTTTTCTTCTCTGATGGTCGGTTCTTTATGTTTCATTTACGGTTTTTGAAACCTCGCACCGAAAACAGAATATCAGAGTGTGTCATTTATCGCCTTTCACATTTCGATCGCTTTTACTTCGAGGGACTCTCTCCGTTTTTTCCAATCCTGTCCCTCTCTTGATACCCTTTCAATCTCATCGTCATACACTGGCTGCATTGTTTCTTATCCATCCCGTGTTTACAGAAATACCCGAATTTGTCTACGAACTGGGTTCCCGCCATCGGACAGTTTTCGACGAACTCGATGTATTTAATGAGACGACTCAAGACGTGGTCGTCGATAGCATGCTCTATTC
>CAZDOD010000270.1:0-900 GCA_964506935.1 uncultured Thermodesulfobacteriota bacterium
GTGATTATCGTGAGAAATAACAAGGATGATCTGAATGTCTCGCAAGAAATGTTCTAGCGATAAGACATCTGAAATGTCCTTATGGTCCGGAGCAAATACAACAGCAATAGTAAACTCATAGCGTGGTTCCATGAGTCTATTTTTAAAATTTTTAATAGATCTGAAGATCTCGATCTGGAATTGAGGGATTTGTTTCTTAATTAATTGTATTAACAGCGATTCATGGATCTCTTCAGTTGGTATGTATATATGTAAATTCATCTGTTTCGGTTTAATGGCCTCCGTATGAATGTTTGAAATAGTGTTATAAGCGGCACGGATTCCAAAATCGGCTTCTTGCCTGAAAATTCATACCTCTGCAGACTAACGGGTTATGGTCAATACGATGATCCCAATGCAGATTCTAAAATTCATTATCGAACGTCTTTTGCACGTGTTCCCCCACTACGCCGTTACTGTCAACGATTCTTTTTTTAGGGTCTCCATTCTGATTATGCCGCGCTCCCTGGTTCTTTTCAATCCTCCGTCTATTTTCTTGAATTTTTTAAAGATCTCCTTGTCCCGCTGTTCTTGGTTATCGACCCACCTTGTGAGCAGTTCGTTTTCAAATTTGAGGTGTTGCCTGAGTATACTGATGTAACGGTTGGTGTAACAGGCAAGAATCCTTTTTGCCCCCTGATAACCGAGGTCATAAGCCTCAATGACCATGAGCAAAAAACGTTCGTACTTTTTTAGGCTGGTTTGTGTCTGGTCGCACTCCTGGGTTGGAGCTTCTATCCCGTAGGTGACGAGAAATGACAGTATCATCTCCACTCTCATTGTATGGAATACGTCGAAATGTATCTGAAGGTCTTCAATAATTTCCTTTAACATATAGATTTAATCATTACTTAATTATTG
>CAZDOD010000270.1:910-2881 GCA_964506935.1 uncultured Thermodesulfobacteriota bacterium
AACATATAGGGTGGAACGTCTTTCCCGTTATCGAGCCGACGGGTAAAATGATCGAGCATCTCGAGTATAGATTCTATGAGTCTCTCTTCTCTATCTAAGTATCCAAGTGATTTCATCTTCTAAACCTCTCTTGTCTCCTGTGGCCTATTGAATGAATTTCTTTGACGTCTTGCATTTTCTTTACTAACGTATGAATAGTGTTTAGTATAACTTAAAAGAAGTGGTCTGATATCATTGCTCTCGTAATAGCTATAATGCAAATATCGTGCCGTTAAGCGTATGAGATATTTAATATGGCAAAACACATTGATATTACAGGGTGTATTTCCTATTATATTTATCTTCGGATTTAAGATACGAATAGAATAAGTGCTTTTCAAATAGGACAAAATCCTGTTTAAGAGGAATATATCTTTTGACCTTGCCCCCGAAAACGAGTCCATGTTGAAAGTTATGATTTAATGTAAAATGGACTCAGAAAGGAGGGCAAGGTAATGCCACGAAAGCGATTTACAGTATAACAGATCATCAATAAGCTAAGGGAAGCAGAGGTGAAACTGTCTCAGGGATTGACCGTGGGACAGGTTTGTAAGAAACTCGAAGTGACGGAACAGATTTATAATCTATAGTTAAAGAAATACAACACTATGAGGCCACACAGTGTGGTTATAATCCCCCGGCTCCCGAGACTATATTCCCCTTAGTCTTCGGAGGCTCAGCATGTGACACATGCCTTTGGTCTAACTTAAAGAGCGGTACCATTATCGGTGGGAGGCTAATGGAGAAAAACGCGGCACAGTCTTCTGTGGGCATGGTTTCACCGAAACGCATTCAAAGAACTACGCTAGGTGGAACCCGCTCTATTCTTCGGGAAGCTGTCACAGAGGAGACATCATTTCCTTACGATAAGGACTGGTATCTTTGTATCTTCATGAATGACGCCGTACGCAACGCTGCCCAGGACTGCCGCAGCCAGCGCGCTCCTCCCGTGAGAACCCATAACAATGAGATCGGCCTCAAGCTTTTCGGCCCGTTTTACGATGTCCTCGACGGGATGGCCGGTCGTTATGACAACCTGTGATTGAATACCCTTCTTGTCACATTGTTTGGTTATCTCACTGGCATACCTTTCGGCCATCTGCCTCAAATAGTCCTCGGTGGTCTCCATAATATGCGTCTCCGTCGCTGAGGCCGGAACGGTCTGGCTTATGAGCGAGCGTTTATCGATAACACTCAGAACAATTATCAAAGCATTGAGTTGTTTGGAGAGATCAACAGCGTATTTCGCCGCTTTCTGGGCTGTCTTGGAGCCGTCCGTTGGCACGAGAATCTTTGAGATCATACGTCCTCCTGATGGTGTTTACATTTCAGATAGATGATTTTTTTGCGATATCGGATCACATCACTGATGTTTCTCGGTCCCCTCACCACCATGTAAATATGTTAACACTAAAAGACGGAAAACGCAACCGGAACGGTGGATTTTTTCTATTTTTCCGACCTGACTATTCCAAAAGTTACTGACGACGAACAACAAGAAAAAGGGGACTGGAATTTTAAATAATGAGCAATACATAGGCCGTTATATATGGAATAGGTCAGAGTGGATTAAAGACCCGGAAACGGGGATATCGAAAAGATTTGAACGGCCCAGAGAGGATTGGATAATTATTGAAAATGACAAACTGAGAATTGTATCAGACGAACTTTGGAATAATGTAAAAAAGAGACAAGGCGAAATGGCAAAAAAAGGCTCCTCAAATTACAAGGGAGGTAAAAATGCAAAGTATATTTTAAGCGGATTATTGAAATGTCATAAATGCGGCTCAAACTACATTTTAGTAAACAGAAAATATTACGGGTGCGCTACCCATAAAAACCGAGGCCCTTCGATTTGCGATAACAGATTTACGATTTTAAGAGAAGATATAGAAAACTTCGTAATTCCTTTGGTAAGCAATGATATCTACA
>CAZDOD010000271.1:0-2859 GCA_964506935.1 uncultured Thermodesulfobacteriota bacterium
CGTAATGCCACCCTGACTTGCAGATGGATGTCATCCAACTGCTCCGTTAGGTCTGCAAGCGCTTCCAAGTCCCTGACCTGTGCTTCCCGCTCACCTTGCAGATCATAGATTCTCTCTCGGCCCAGGAGCAGTTCATACCTCGAAACGGGGTCGATGGAGCCAGGCAGATGCTCCAGGGCTTCCAACGCTTTGCTGTAGTGATTCTCCGCTTCGGCATTGCCATACACCAGCCTGGCCCGGTCGCCGGCTTGCCTATGATAATCGACCGCTTTCTCCCAAACCCCTGCCTCCATCCAATGGTAAGCCAATGCATCCGGTTCATCAGGGGCCTGGCGCTCCAATGCTTCGGCCACTTGCCGGTGATAGAAACGGCGCCGTGGCCCAGCCAGCCGTCCATAGGCCACACGCCGGATCTGGTCGTGAGCAAAGACATAGTCGGCATCACCCAACCCGGCATCGGCGACCAGGAGCAATCCTTTGCTGCACAGTTCATCTCCGGCGTCGAGCAGCGTTCTTTTTCCCTGACCACTGGCTAGATGCCACAGGTCGAAAGCCACATCGCGCCCCATGACCGCTGCCAGACTCAGCAGATCACTCTGCAAAGGAGGAAGACGCTCAAGCCGGCGCTCGATGCTTTGCATCACCCCGGCCGGCATGGGCAGTTCGGCATAGTTGTCAGTCGATTCGTCCCAGAGGGTGCTCCAGTCACCCTCTTCATCGCAGTAGAGAAGGCCCTCTTCCACCAACACCCACAGCGTCTCGAATAGAAAGAAGGGATTGCCCTGTGTTTCATCGTACAAGCGGGCGCTGAAGCGAGGCACTGATTGGGCAAGATTCAGGGCATACTGTATCAATTCCCCAGTCGCATCCAGGCCGAGGCAACCCAATGTCAACCGGTGGGGCCGGCGGGTGCTCTCCAGGGCTGAGAGGATGTCAGCTCTCTGCCCTACCAGCTCCTCAGGGCGGATGCTGATCACGACCAACAGTGGTACTTGGGTCAAGCGTGGCAAAAGGTACGAGATCGCCTCCAGGCTGGCAAGATCCATCCACTGGGCATCCTCCAGAAGCACCAGACAGGGCTTGGTGGCGACCAGTGCCAGGAAACCCTGAACGATGGCCTCCAACAATCGACGACGCTCTTCTGAAGGTTCCAGTGAAGGAGGTGAAGCGTCATCAGACCTTAGCTCTGGCAAGAGTCGGGATAATTCTACGCGCCACAGCCCTTGCGGCAAAGATGTTTGGAGGGTGGTGAGGTCTGCGCGCAGGGCTTCTACCAAGGGTTGGTAGGCCAGGGGAGCGGCAAGTTCGTAACAATGGCCCCACACGGCCCGCAGACCACGCCATTGGGCATTGCGGGCCAGTTCCCGCAACAGGCGCGTCTTGCCCACGCCTGCTTCACCATAAACGAGGAACAGACCGCCATCCCCTCTGGCGACCGCGTCCACTCGATGGAGCAACTCGGCTAGTTCTGATTGGCGACCTGCCAGCGGCAGCCGGTCGGGCCGTTCCAGCAAGGGGGCAATCACAGGACGGGCGGCTGACGGTAGCAAGACAGAATCAAACGAGTCTATGCACTTGGCGATCTCAGCCGCGAGGGCGTTTGTCGAGGCCGATGGCTCGGCATCGAATTCTTTGGCCAGGATCTCGCGATAGGCCTCATACTGCTGCAATCCTTCGTGGTCGCGGCCCAGCAGATGGCAAAGGCGCATCATTTCGCAATGGGCTCCCTCGCGCCAGGGATCCTCGGATGTCAGTCGCCGGGCAAGGGCCAGTGCTGCAATATAGTCCCCCTGGCCCTTGTAGGCTATCACCAATCGCTCCAGCACATCCAGGAACTGCTCTCGCAATCGCTCCCGTTCTGGCAACAGCCAATCGTCATAGTAGCCAGCCAGGAAATCACCTTTGTAGTGCTCAAGGCACAGGGCCAAATGCACAATGGTCCCAGGCTCCCCACCTGTGCCCTGTGCCCTGTGCCTTGCGAATTCCTCGGTGTCGAGCCAGAGGGACAGGTCGGGGTTGATCTGAACCGTATCGCCTTCGGTCAGCAGGATAGAGCTGGGTTCAATGGTTTTGCGGATCAACCACAGAGCTTGGCTGAGGCGGCGCCGGGCTGCAGATTCAGGCAGTTCGGGCCAAAAGGTGCCGGCCAGCAGGCCACGGGTGTGGGAACGGTCGCGGTAGGTGAGCAAGTAGGCAAACAGGGAGCGAGCTGCTATGTTGCCGATGGGCGGCAGCGGGATTTCGTTCCAGGTCACCGCCAGATCACCCAAAAGACGCACGCGTAACATAGCCATGATCCCCCCAACCCGGACAAGGCCGCTGCGCTTCCAAACCGGAACCCCAAAAACGACTGCCCTCCCGGCACAAGAAGTATAACACAAATGGAGATTTCCACCAAACGATCGAGAGCCACCGTGTGGCATCAGGGAAGGACTCCTACATGGGCCGAGTTCCGAAAATGCCGGTTGACTATTGCCTGCCCGCGGCACGAAATGCCGATAATCCCTTTTACATCCACTGAACATGACGATACCACTGCCAGCCAAACCATCAGGGTGTCGTACCGGAGAAAGTCGACAGATCTGGTACTCGCCACCGTACTTGACCAGCTTCCCATCTCCCGGTACAATATCTCTGTGGCGAGACGTATTGAATTCGTGACCTATCGGCCCAAGATCATTCTGAACAAACTGAAACATCCAGCCCCAACGGTTTGGACGTGCTATACGCTATCCTCAAAGGGGCTGCCGATTATGACGCTTCTCGTCTCACTGCAGGCGGTGGGATCACCAACCGTGCAGTCAAAGCGAAAGGGCATGTTGCATTGTGTCCACTACTACAAAGATGCTATGCTCGGAA
>CAZDOD010000272.1:0-2844 GCA_964506935.1 uncultured Thermodesulfobacteriota bacterium
CGATGATAGGTTTTTAGACTTTTGAACCGTAATCGCCTTCTTTTCTTCAATAAATGTTAGGAGTTTTTCCGCCATGGCGCGAAAGATGGTGAGCTTCCCGCCGGCGACAACGAAAAATCCCGGGGTTACCTCTTCGATATGTTCCCGGCGAGAGGTCTTATCAGCCGAAACCCCCGGTTCCATAACCAGAGGTCGGCACCCCGCATAGCTCCCTAAAATGTCCTTTGGCGTAAACTTCGCGTCCGGAAAACAGTGATCGATGATCCCCTTGAAGTATTCGTATTCCGAGTTATCCGTATAACACTCGTCAAGGTCGCCATGATAATCGGTGTCGGTCGTCCCGACATGTGTAAAATCTCCGTGCGCCAATAGGAACACGCCCCTTCTATCAACCGTGCTCTTGACGTAGAGGCCGGCTAAATTTCCGATCGATTCCCTCTTGACCGCAATGTGTATTCCCTTTGTTGGCCGTATCAGGGGTTCATTTCCCTTCGGCATAAGGAAATCCGTCCAGGGGCCCGTGGCGTTCACAATATTTCTTGCAGAGATCAAAAACGTCTCGTCGGTCTCGCGGTCTGTGACCTCTACGCCTACCGACCCAACTACCCTATCCTTTTTGGTGACAATCTTATTTGCCCTGATATAGTTGACGGCGGTTCCGCCCAGGATCACCCCCTCTTTTATCACCTCAAGGGTGAGACGCGCGTCGTTGATGATACATTCATACAAAAGATTTCCCGAATGGAGCCCCGGGATCATCAGATTCGGCTCCAATTTTCCTATCTCTTTTTTGCTGACATGCCGGGTGTTACGGTAATTGCCAAAACCCGAAAGCGCATCATATACCTTGAAAAATAGTGCCATAATGACCGCTTCAAAGAGGCTGTAGTTGGCGTATATGATCGGGACGGGTCTCGCCATATTTGGATATGCCCCTCTCAGCCAATCCCGCTCGTGGGTCTCTTCCGAGACGAGGCCGAATTCGAGATTTACTATATATCGCACCCCCCCGTGGGCGAGGCGTGTGCTCTTGGATGATGTCCCGAAGGCAAAATCTTCTTTCTCGATAAGGGCGGCCTTTATCCCCTTGAGGCGACACTCCCTCAAAACCCCCGCCCCTGTGATCCCGCCGCCGATAATGAGGAGGTCATATGTGGTTTCCTTCAGCTCTTTTATATACTCTTGTCTCTTCTTCGTGCTCCACTGTTTCAATTCGATACTCATTTCAATGTCCTTTCAACAAACATCGGTAGATCAAGAATCTCTATCGTATTGGTTTTCGATACTTTTTCACTCTGGTTTTGTATTATCACGTCCCGGCAGGTGCTGCATCCGGTCACCATGACTTTCGCGCCAACGTTCGTCGCCATAGACTTAAGACGCATCGCCATAAGTTTCGAGAGATCGGGGTGAGAAATCTCGAGCCCCATCCCCCACCCGCAGCAGGGCGCCTGATCCCTCGTCAATGCCATCTCCTTGAATCCTGATTTTACGACCGACTCGACTATTTTACGGGGCGCCTCGAAAATCCTGAGTTCCCGCCCGAGCGAACAGGGGTCATGATAGGTAACGATCCCATCGCTCCACTTGCCAAATGAGGTATTCTTTTCTTTTAGCAGAGATAGAAGAAATTCGGGGAGGTTTATGATATCCACACCTTTTAGTTCTATCCCGAGATTAGGATATTCCTTCAGGATCATTCTGAGGTCGCAGGAAGAAAAAACCACCAGTTTTTTCGGCCTTAGTTCGCTGATTTTTTGAGAAAAAAGTTCACATAGCTTTTTTGCATCATGAGTGAATCCGAGAAAGTAGGCAATCTGGCCGGTGGATGGCTCATCTTCCATGATCCCAAAATCCACCCCAAGTTTCTCCATGACAGAAAGTGTGCTTCGTATTGTATCGCCATTTGTGGCCCTCGTTCTCCTCCCGAAGTAAAAAAGGATATCCTTGTTCTTTATGTCTTTTTGTTTAGAAATCATTTTTTTTACTTCGGGGGAATCCCCATTGTAATAGCCTCCGGATATTATCTTCTCCTTTGCCTCTCTCACTTTTTCTGGCAGGAGCCCGTTATCGAGTTCCCTACGGGCATTGAGCATGATCTCGCTTACATCCATGCCGGTTTCACACGCTTCACGGCACGCCTTGCACATCGAGCAGCGATAAAAATAATCAATAATCTCGGCTGTGAGGTTCTCTTTTCCCTCCAAAATTAGCTCTGCAAAAAAGGCGCGGTTGTGGGGCGAGTCCGCCTCGTGCCGCGTGGCTCCGGCAACGGAGCATACATCCCGGCACATCTTAAAACAGACCGAGCACAGTCTCGTTTTTTCATTTAGATCGACCATTGAGTACTCCTTGTATGAATAGGGCGTTCCTCTATAATCCAAGTTTTCCGGGATTCATGATGTTATTGGGATCCATCGCCTGTTTTATTTTTCTAAAATTATCCATCCCTGCCTCGCCCAATTCCAATTTCATAAACCTTCCGAGGTTGATACCTATCCCATGATGATGGTTGATGGTGCCCCCCAGGCTGTGGGAGAGCTCGATCCCCCGCCGCCACACCTCGTTGTATACCTGTGCCCCCTCCCTCCCCTTCTTTACCTCCGCAACAAAGGTGGGGTATATCATGCCGCCGGTTGGGTAAAAATGGGAAAAATGGGCGCCCAAAAACATCTGCATCCCCTCCACTATTTCCTTGAGACCCCGCTGAACCTTGACGAGATAATCGAAAGAGCCCGCCGAATCAATACACCCCGAGATTCTCATATGTCCCGGCGTAGGAATGCCTAAAAGGGGATGGGTGCTCGAGGGAAATGCAATGGTGAACCTTTTCTTCTCCCACCA
>CAZDOD010000273.1:0-2822 GCA_964506935.1 uncultured Thermodesulfobacteriota bacterium
GATGGTGTAAAATGAGCGAGATTTGTGAGGCGATAAAGGTAACAGACAAGGTCTATTGGGTGGGTGCGATAGACTGGCTGATAAGGGATTTTCACGGATATTCCACAAAGAGGGGGACCTCCTATAATGCATATCTCGTTCTCGCTGACAAGATCACCCTGATAGATACCGTCAAGGCACCGTTCAAAGATGAGCTGATGCTTCGGATCGCTTCGGTGATCGACCCAAGCGAAATAGACTATATTGTATCGAATCACTCCGAGATGGATCATTCCGGGTGCCTCCCCGATGTGATAGGCGAGATCAAGCCCGAGAAGGTCTTCGTGTCGAAAATGGGAGAAAAGGCCCTCCTTGAGCATTTCCATTCTGAGGTCAAGGGGAAGATAACCCCGGTTGAGGATGGAGAGGAGCTGACGCTCGGGAACATGAAGCTGACTTTCATGGAGACCAGGATGCTCCACTGGCCTGACAGCATGGTCTCATACCTCGCAGACGAATCGCTCCTTTTCTCTCAGGATGCATTCGGGATGCACCTTGCGTCAACGGAGAGGTTCAATGATGAAATAGATGACAGCATCCTTGAGTATGAAGCCGTAAAGTATTATGCGAATATCCTCCTCCCTTACTCGCCCTTGATAACGAAGCTTGCGGAAAAGCTCGCGAAATCGGGCCTAGATATCAAGATAGTGGCACCCGACCACGGCCCGATATGGAGGAAGGATTATCAAAAGATCACGAGACTCTATTCCGAGTGGGCGCTACAAAAACCGAAAAACAGGGCGATAATCGTCTACGATACGATGTGGCACAGCACCGAGTTGATGGCCCGCGCCATATGCGAAGGTTTGACCTCAGGCGGAACCAAGAATAAAATAGTATCTATGGGGGTCAATCACAGGAGCGACGTGGCGACCGAGCTCATGGATGCAGGCGCTATTATCTTGGGGAGCCCGACGCTCAACAACAACATTTTTCCGACAATGGCGGACGTCCTCACCTATATATCCGGACTGAAGCCGAAAAACAAGATAGGAGCAGCCTTCGGCTCCTACGGATGGAGCGGGGAGGGCGTGGGGCACCTGAACGAATTTTTGCGGAAGATGAAGGTAGAGCTCGTCTCGGACGGGATAAGTGTAAAATATGTACCCGATGAAAAGGTGCTATCGGAGTGCCGCTCTCTAGGTAAAGATATCTCGGATAAACTAAAGGAGGTCACGGGGAAATAAATCGAGTGGTGTTGAAATATCTCCTTTGATTTGGGGGATGGTTGTTTATAGGGAAAAACAGCGGGTGGATTTTAGTCAATATAAACAATAATATTCTGGCAAACCTCGTCTGACGACTCAACCGAAAGGGAGTCGTCATTCTGTTAAATTGTGACAATGATGGGGGCGAAGCCCAAGGACAATCCTTTTTATTCAAACCTATCTTTTTTCTTGAAAAAAAATAAACTCCGCCGTTTTTGCTTTTTCAAAAACCTGTGATATTCGTAGACCATTTCCTCCTGCTCCTCTGTCTCGATAGCCCTCCTTATCTCTCTCAGATTCGAGATTGCATCGTGTGGCTCCTCCCCCATGCTGACCCTGTATGACGCAATCAGTGTTCCGGTCCTCCCGACTCCGATGAGGCAGTGCACCGCTACGTTTACGCCCCTTACAAATTCGTCGTCTACAAATTTTACGAATCGTATGGCCTGTTTTAACGACGGGGGCTCTAGGTTCTCGACGGGGAGGTGGAGCTGGTGAAATAATTTTCGATATGGCAGGGGGAGGAAGAGCTCGCCCTCGGTCAGTGTGACGATGGCCCCGACGCCGTTTTCGAGCAGGAACTGGAGGTCGTCTTCAAAGGGCCTTACGAGCCCCGGATGCGCCATGCCGAAGAGCTTCCTGTCGCCTTTTTCGGCACCTACGGAAAAGGAGGATTTTTTCGGGTCTCCCATGAAAAAAGTCTATCTCAAAAAGAGGAAATCAGGTCTTTTTTGAGATCCTCGGTGTTGTAGAAGATCTTTCGAGGTCTTTTCTCGGCCAGCTGCTCAGGCGTACTTATCGATTGGGCGAGACAATATATATCGATCTTCGAGTTCTTGGCCGTCTCGACATCTACGATGGAGTCCCCGACGAAGACCGTGTCCTCCTTTTTAGTCTTCATCTTCGCCATTGCCGCATCAATCATGTCTGGCGCGGGCTTCGGATTTTCAACGTCATTTGCCCCGACAACAGTACAGAAGAGATCACCGATGCCCAAATGGGAGATAAGCTCCCTAGCATATGGCCCATGTTTGTTGGTGGCGACCGAAAGCTTTATCCCAAGCTCATTCAGATTTAAAAGTAGGTCTCTCATCCCGTCTTTTACGGGGGTCATCTCCTTATAGATCGAATAGTATTTTTTTCTGAAGACATCAACAAGCTCTTTGAGGTCGACACCCGGGAAAAGCTTTTCAAAAGAAGTGGTAAGCGGCCAGTGCATCATTTCTACGAAGGTCTTTTCTATGTCTGTATCTAATTCGAGTTTCTCGACAGTATATATGAAGGCAGTCTTTATAGCATCGATCGAGTCAACGAGGGTCTCATCGAGATCGAAAATCACCCCCTTGATCTCCTTTTCAAACTCTCTTGTGATATCGTCGAAACCCTTGAAATAGACTGCGGGTATCTCTTCCTTTGCGGCGTGCTTGTATAGAAATCTCTTTGCGAACAGTGTATCGGCGAGTTCCGACGGGCACCTATCAGAGTAGCCGTCACCGATAAAGATGAGGTAGTCGTGTTCCTCCATAAGTGATTTGATGACATCCCTCTTACAGTTTCCGCATTTATCGCACTCCT
>CAZDOD010000274.1:0-2821 GCA_964506935.1 uncultured Thermodesulfobacteriota bacterium
AAACTCCCTCCCGCACAAGTCTTTGAAATTCCTCCGGCTCACCGGAATCGAATTTTCTCGACCGCCATTGGTTACTGTTTTTCGTGAATATCTGAAAACAATTTATAGAGAGTGAATCGGCCCTTTCGATTGCCTTCACCATACCCCCCGAAACAGATACATGTGCTCCTAAAAGGGGGGTATTCTTCATAACTCAATTTCAAAAAATGGAATTTGTCTTTTTTACTCCAACTTTTCGCGACTATCCCAAATTGATTTTGTATTGAAGAGATCCCAATTATCAAGGGGATCTCCCCCTGAAATCCTTCTATTCCTCTCCCTTTTCCGAACCCTCTACTGTAGCCTCTTCCTTGACGCCCGCCTCTGTCTTCTCCTTCTCCTTCTCCTTTTCCTCCTCAGCCTCTTTGGCTTTTTTGGCCTCCTCCATCTCGGTCTTCAGCTCATCTTTGTGCTCCCTCGCCTCTTCGGTCGCCTTATGAAGTTCTTCTGCCTTCTTCGCCGCCCTCTCCTTCTTCTCTTGAAGTTTTGTACTCTTTGCCTCGATGGACTGCTTTCTTATGTTGAATTTCCTCAACTTCCTCTGAACCCTCTTTAACTCTTTTTTCTTTTCCCTTAACTTAGCGTCATTTTTATCGGTCTTTTCGATCATGCCTGCGACTTCGGCCTTCAGTTCCTTGATCCTTTTTTCGATATTCTCCATATGTAAACCCCTAATCCATCCTCAAATAATTTCTTTTAAAAAATCAATCTTTTTTAATCTACCACAGTAGGCGTAATAGCAATATAAAAATGGACATTTTCGTCTCTTTTGGAAAATCCCGAAAAGATATCGCCTACCACATTTTCGCCCTCAACCCTGTTCTCTGCAAGGATTATCGTCTCGCCCGACGATGCAACTATTGATGTCTGGGCTTCGTAGAAGATGATCTCTCCCTCGCTTTCATCTGTAAAATATGACATGAATGGTTTTATATCCAACATTATGCTATTTCCCATAACCTTCGGGGCTACAATAAAACCTGTCTTAACATCACGGAAGATTTCGCCCTCAATCAGAATATCCCTTTCCCTAAAATATATCAGGAGCCTTTCATTTGTCGGAATGCTCCTACCCACAACGAATTTCCCCTCTCTTCCGTTCATTACCAAGAGCGTTTGATTGACTACCCTTTCCGAACCTCCATATCCCGTCCCTAAAAGTCCCTCTAAAAATAGTCCCCTATCCTTTGGCGTTCCGATCAAGTTTCCTATTATATAATATTTCTCTTTATATATCCAGTTTACCACAAAATCTATATCGGATTTTTTCGCTTCCTCGAAAAAGACCATCTCGATCTTTACCTGATCTGCTTTTATGTCAAGGCTCCTAATTAGATTTTCGATTTCGGTCAGGTTCTCCTCTCTGTCGATGACTATCAGAGAATTTGTGCCGGTATCTACCGACACCCTCCCCTTATCCGATAGGAGAGGCTCGACAACTTCCAAGAGTTCATCGGCCTGTCTGTGAACGAGCCTTATTATGATATAGTCTTTTGCCAGTGCGAGGTAAGATATCGATGAGACTAAAATAAAAAGAAATAGGAAGGTTATGAGGATCTTTCTCAATGGGCCACCTGCGGTGGGACAGAAACTATTTGGAATATTCCTTTAAAAAATGGACTTTTTCTTTTTCTAATTACCTGCTAATTTCCCTTGATTTATTAAGGCGATATATTTCTCCGATTTAATATCAGGGAGTAAACCTGTATTCTACCCTGAAGTAGTGAGTCGTTAGATCTTCTATGAGCCTTGTTTACGTCTCACCGAGGAGTAAAGAGATGAGCGAAAATTCCTTCTTCTTCGGATATATCACCCTGGGATTGCCTTTTATCCCGGAAAGCTCTGCTGCCTTGTCGATGGCATCCTCGAGATTTCCTAGCTCATCGACCAACCTCAGTTCAAGCGCCTGTTCGCCCGTTAATATCCTTGCGTCGGCGATCTTTCGGACCTCATCTTCCGATAGCCCCCTCTCTTCCGCCACGGTACCTATGAACTGTTGAAATACATTGTCTATGAATTTCTGGAGGAATGCCCTCTCTTCCGGTGTCATTTCCCTCAAGGGTGAGCCTACATCCTTGTACTTCCCGCTCTTTAGGACTACCCCCTTGATACCAAGTGTATCGAGCGCCTCTTCGAGGTTTAGGGTCTCAATTATAACTCCGATGCTCCCTGTGGTTGTACCGGGATTTGCGAAGATGTAGTCTGCGGCGCATGCTATATAGTATCCCCCCGATGCGGCGATCTCCCCCATCGAAGTTACGAGGACCTTTTCTTCTGAAAGCTTCTTCAGTTCCTCATATATCTCTTGTGAGGCCGCAACGCCACCCCCCGGAGAATTGATCCTCAAGACGACCGCGGCCACCTCCTCGTCCTCTCGAAACTCCTTTATCTTACTCATTACGTCTTCGGATTCTATAATAATTCCCTCCACCTTAATGACTGCGACAGCTTTTGAGAAGGGTGCTATACCCGAAACCAGATAATTAGCCACAGAAAACATCAAAGACAAAAGGATTATCGAGATGCCGATAATTACGATAACCATAATATACTTTTTTTTAGCCATTTTATTTACCGATATATCTGATAAAAGAACTGATAAAAGAAACCGGTTCAGACGTCAGCCTGAACCAGAAATCCTTTTCAAACATGGTGCTCAATAAATACAGACTAAACTCTGAAAGAAGCACCTCTTAAAGCAGGTCGAAAGTAGGACTTTATTCCTTCCAAGCTCAAATTAAATAACAAAATGTCCTCTCCCCCCCTCACACTCGGAATTGAG
>CAZDOD010000275.1:0-2799 GCA_964506935.1 uncultured Thermodesulfobacteriota bacterium
TCTTTATCGGCCCCTACATTTCCTATCCGGGACCTTTTCCCCCTCCATATATTTTTCACTATTAATTTAGGCATTAAGCTGTGAAATGTCAAGAGAGGACTTTTAGTCTAAAATGTGATTTCGGGAAAAAGCCTACCCCGCCCTCCCGACGGATGCCATATAGATAATGCTCTCTTCTTTCCCGTCGATCCCTATGATATCGTTTACCTCCTCGTCATACAGCGCCCCGATCGGACACGCACCGAGACCCAGAGCCTCAACCGCCAGTAGGAGGTTCTGGGCGATGTGACCGCAGTCGAGAAATACGTAGCGGTAACCCCGCTCCTTGTATTTTATGGTCGATCTTGTAAAAATCGCCGTCCAGACAAAGACCACACCCGCCGTCTCTACCATCTTCTGACCGAGGGCGGCGCCCGCGAGCTCACCGGAGAAATCCCCCGCCCTAACCTCCTCTACTTCCCATTTCCTGATATCGAGGTGATATATCGCCTGTGGGATATCGGTGACATCCTTTACAGATACATATGTCTCTATCGGATACAGCGCCCCGGCCGACGGTGCGGTCCTGAGGAGGTACTCTCCTAATCTCTCGGTTACCCCTTGAGCCGCCCACAGGAGCTGCGATAGATTCTTTTGGGAGATCGGTCCACTTCTATATGACCTCTCGCTCCTCCTGTTGTTGAGGACGTCCCATAACGGCATCCCCCCGGATGTCTCGGGCGCCGAAAGCTTCACTTTCTTTGAATCGGGATATGTTTTATACGGCTCCGGTCTATTGTCATATGAGTAGAATCCCGTCGGTATTTTTTCCGGGAAGTATTTCGTCTCCTCATGAAATTTCCTTCCGATTCCCATATTTTATCCCTCTTGGATATTTAATAAGCCTAAAATATCAGAGATTTCTAGGTCATCTGAAATGACCGTGTTTTAAAATACCGAAAAAATGTAAAAAATGGGGGATGAGGAAAATCCGTCCCCACCCCCCGGTTATTTCTCTTTGGATAAAGAGTGTTACGCCGCGGCCTTCGCCCCTCCCTTCTTTTTCTTTAGTAAGGAGAAGAGCAAGACGCCGCCGATGATGATAACTAGCGTTATTATCAGGGCGATAATGTTGTGTGCGATCATCGATATCAAGATTGTAATGCCAGAGAGAACAAGGGCCACAATAAACATGACGAACCCTATAATAGTCCTGCTCACATTACCGAGGAAGGGGAGGACATCCAAAACGGCGTTGATCGGGCCGAAGAACATCGTAAGTCCGATCCACATCATTAAAAATCCCACTATCCTGAAAATCCATGCCGTCGTCTGATGTTCCTTGTGCAGCGTCGCCATCGCTTCCTCCACCGTGCCGTAGCGGGCATGGTATATCTTGGTTTTTCCCTTGTGCATGTATGGAACGAGACTCCCACCCTGCAGCTTTCCGAAGGCGGTGACGTTGACATCGTTCGGAAGAGCCGTATAATTGATTCTAACATCGCCCACCTGAGGATTGTCGGCGCTGCTGCCCCAGCTCTTCGATACAAAAATGTAATTTCCATCGAGGCGGCCGCCCGACCTGTAGTTTATTGACGTTGAGGCGAGGGGGACTGCGTCTCCACCTGGAAGACTCATATTGGATATATCCACGGGATAGACACCGATCGATGCAGTACTTACATAAAAGGTCTCGTCTTCATACTTCATGGGTGGGTTTGTGGGTGCATTGGGGTCTTTGAAGCCAGATGAGTCGGGTGGGGATGATGTCCACTCCTTGACGTAATAGTAGGTTGTGGTTGTCTCCTCGCTACCGCCGACCTTTTTTTCGGTCTTCGACTCTGACTTCTCCACCCATGCGTACATCTCCACATGGCGGGTAAGTGTAAGATACTTACCGGGATTTAGAAAATCGGGGTCGCCCAATGTCTCATCAGTATGCAGGATACTTGTTACTGATACGAGATTCCCCTCGTTTTGTGTATCCGTAACGGTTGCGTTCAAAATTGCGGCGTCAACGACTATCCTGGATATGTCGGTCCTACCCTCGTTCCACCATAATACGCCGAAGGAGACAACAAATAGTATCAAACCGATAAGAACACCCTTTATCGATTCTGAGATCTTGCCTCCCCATGTCTTTTTTGTAACTTCGGTATACTTTGCCATATTTAAACTCCTAAGACTATTAAAAAAACTAAAACTTTGTAGTCGCTTTTTTAAATTATACTATATTTGTCAAGGGATTTACAATAAAAATTTCCCCTGTCAGTTTAGTGGTGAAAAAGCCCGATTGTATGATATAATTCATCTCCTGTTTTTTATGCTTGCAAAAAATGAGGGCTCAAACTGATCATGGATTCTATCTACCTCTTTTCAAAATATACGCTAAAGAGAGAAATACGCTTTTTCGCATACGGCATTCTCTCATTTTTCGTGAACACGATAATCTTCCCAAAGAGGAGCATGTACGCCGCCGCCGTAAGAAATTTCATCCTCTCCCCTTTTATGAAGTGGCCTTTTCGCACAAGCTACATAATGAAGGGGGTCGTCATCGACGACATATCAAAGGTCTTCCTTGATACCGATGTCATCTTAAATGAGGGGGTCATGATAAAAGGCGGCCTTGAGGCGGGGAGAAAAACCTTTATCGGAAAAGATACGATAATAAACGGCCTCGTAAAGATCGGTTCGGGCTGTTTCGTCAATTACGTGTGTGAGATCAATGCGAAGACAACGATAGGAGACAACGTGGTCATCGGCCCCAACGTCAGATTCTTGAGCAAGACCCACGAGATAGGGAGTTCGGACTTCAGGGCG
>CAZDOD010000276.1:0-2798 GCA_964506935.1 uncultured Thermodesulfobacteriota bacterium
AGGCGGGGGTCGAGAGGCGCTTTATATCCCACATCACGGCAGCCGGAAACACCGTAATGACCCATATGCTTCTGGGGCTAAATCCACGTTTCGTCCGCGAGGCGCCCTATACCCCTGTTGCAAACTTCATCCCCCCGGTCAGGGCCATCAGGGTTGGGCTCAATGTCGAGGATTTTGTATACCTCTACATGTTTCCTACAGTGGCAAGCTACGTCGGGGGGGATATTGTATCAGGCGTGCTCGCAAGCGGATTTTACAGACATAAAGACACCACCCTTTATATTGATATCGGCACAAACGGTGAGATAGTGCTGGGCAATATAGACTGGCTCATGTCTGCGTCATGCTCGGCCGGCCCCGCCTTTGAGGGAGGCGGTGTCAAGTTTGGAATGCAGGCGACATCGGGTGCCATCGAGCGATTTCACATGAATCCCAACGACTTTGAGCCTATGATAAGGACGATAAACGGCAAGAAGCCAAGGGGGATATGTGGGACAGGTATTATTAATGTCCTTTCTGACCTCTTCCTTTCGGGTGCGGTAGACCGAGGCGGGAAGATAAGGAGAGACATCCCAACGAAAAGGATCCGCGAGGGCGAAAGCGGCATGGAATATGTGATCGTGTGGGCCAAAAACACCGATATCGGAAAAGATATCGTAATCAACGAGATCGATATAGAAAACATTCTGAGGGCAAAAGCGGCGATGTTCGCGGGCTACACGACACTAATGGAAAAGATCGGGCTTACGTTTTCCGATATAAAGAGGGTGATCATCTCGGGTGCATTCGGCGATTTTCTAAATCTCGAAAACGCCATCACCATAGGGCTGTTGCCCGATATACCTCTGGATCGATTCACCTTTATCGGAAACGGCTCGCTTGCCGGGGCACAGCTTATTTCCCTGTCGAATGAGATGTTGGACGACGGTGAGAAGATAGCAAGGAACATGACCAACTTGGAACTCTCTGAAAATTACTCCTTTATGGATCACTACATGGCGGCCATGTTTTTACCACATACCGACATAAGCCTGTTTCCGACCGTCAGAGAAAAAATTGACAAATTTATTCGTTCAGATCGTTCGCATATGGTCCAATTATGAAAGTAATAGCAGTAGCCGGAAAAGGGGGTACAGGAAAGACCACGCTTTCGGCCCTGATCATTCTGGGATTAAAAGAGAGGGGGATAACACCGATACTCGCGGTCGATGCAGACCCCAATTACAATCTCGGTGAGGCACTGGGGATAGCGGTCGACAGGACCCTCGGTTCGACTACGGAGGAATTCATCTTAAAAAGGGAGAAAATACCCCCCGGCATGACCAAGGGTGGCGTACTGGAGATGAAGATGCACGAGGCCGTCATCGAAGACAACAAGATCGATCTGATAGTAATGGGGAGGCCAGAGGGCCCCGGTTGCTATTGTTTTATTAACAACCTCCTCAGAAAATCTCTCGGTGAGCTCTCCACCAACTACAAGGTGGTTGTTATCGATAATGAGGCGGGTATGGAGCACCTGAGCAGAAAGACAACGGCAAAAATAGACCTCCTACTCCTTTCGAGCGACCACACAATCAAGGGGATTCGCACAGCCGGAAGACTTCGCGATCTGGCGTTGGAGATGGAAATCAGTGTGGGTGAGATAGGCCTTGTGGTAAACAGGGTGGAGGATAAACTCGACCCTATGGCACTTAGCGAGATAGAGAAATTATCCCTCGACCTCTATGCCGTCCTCCCCGAGGACCCTGATGTAAAGAGACTGTATCTTAATGACACCCCTCTTATTCAACTTGGGGAGGATTCAGCATTAAGGGCGGCGATAAATGGTTTGGTCGAAAAGACCACAAAATCAAACTTAAAAGCTTCAGGAGATTAGAAATGGCAAAAACCAAAGAAATTGAAAAATCGAGTGAAGGGATGTTGACGAAGAAGAATTTCGAAGGCAAGGAAGTGAAAATCCTCGGCCCGACCTATGAGGCGGGCAAACCCGAGGAATCCGACAACTGGAGGAAGAAGCTCAGAAGCAAAGATGAGATGATACGTTATCTCAAGACGGCCGAGCGCTACTGGTTCTCCGATGAATGGTATGGAAGCGAGAAACGCAAAAATCCGGCATAAATAAGATTCTAAATTGCTATCGGTATGCTTTCTAATCTTTCATGGTCTTTTTGTGAGGATAAAATGATCGTTTCACCCAAAGGAGGCCTAAGCAGCCCTAAGATGTATGTAATATATGTGCATTTATAGCTTTTCCGATTCTTTTTGTGGAAATTTTTAGATAGCAAAAAATATAAATTAAATATAGAGAGGAAAATATGACTATTGCCGATACGAAGATCACTTACTCCGGTAAGATTAAGGAGATCAAGCTCGGAAAGGAAGGTAAAGAGGTCGTTGTTGGTGGAGAGACGTCCTATCCCTTTCACCTGTTCGAGGGGGCGATGCCCAATCCCCCCAAGATCGCCCTGGAGGTGGTCGATTCCGAGATCCCCGATTGCGCACAGGCCATATCGGACGTTTTCAAGGACGTCATTAACGATCCCGTCGCATGGGCCAAGAAGCTGATCTCGGATTACAAGCCCGACCTGATTTGTCTGACACTCCTTTCGACCGATCCCAACGGTATGGACAGGTCGGCCGCAGACGCAACCAAACTTGTAAAGGAGGTCGCGGGTGTCGTGGACATACCCCTCGTAGTATGGGGCTCAACAAATGAAGCAAAGGACGCCGAAGTCCTCCGTACCGTGGCGGAGGCGTGTCAGGGGGAGAAATTAATCATCGGGCCTGTGCAGGAGGGA
>CAZDOD010000277.1:0-2797 GCA_964506935.1 uncultured Thermodesulfobacteriota bacterium
GCGACGCCTGCACCCTGCGTACAGGTTGCACATTATGCACCACAGGATGCATCGAATCTAACGGAGGCTGTACTATATGTACTACAACCTGCATCGTCGGTTGCACGGCATCATATATAGGCGGATGTACATCATCATGTACAGGTAGTTGTACGGGCAGCTGTACCTCTTCATGTACCTGGGGTTGTACCACTTCATGTACGGGCGGTTGTACTTCATCATGTACCAGCGGGTGTACAAGTGGCTGCACAGGCAGTTGTACATCTTCGTGTACGTGGGGATGTACAACATCATGCACCAGCAGTTGTACAGCATCATGTACTAACAGCTGTACCGCAATATTTATTTTGGCACCATAGTTTTCAAATAGCTATTTTATTGCTGATATTTTCGGCTGGATATAATTCGTAAGAAAGATTGATGATATCCGTATGTGATTCGGTTTATCTAACAGTTGGAATTAAAACGGAAGGAGTGTCTTCAACACAAGAAGATGTGTATACAATAAAGGCGAATGAAATTTTTTACATTCAACTTTATAGTAAAGAGGGTATATCCTGATGAAAAACGAAAAAGATGATCAGAAAAAGGAAGAGGTCAAAAGCGAAGTAGAATCCACCGAGAAAGAAGATCTATCGCGGAGGAAATTCCTGAAAGTCACTGGAACGGCTCTGCTCTCGACCGCCGCATATACGGTTATCGCTATCGCCGGCGGGGCGTCGTGTGTCCCGTGTGGCGAGGCGTGCACCCTCTGCACCGGCTGTACTATATGCACCGGCGGTTGCACGGCGACCTGTATCGGTGGCTGTACGGCGGCTTGTATCGGTGGTTGTACCGCATCATGTATCGGTGGTTGTACGGCGGCCTGTGTGGGCTGTACCGCTCCATGTACAAGCGGCTGTACGGCTGCATGTACTGGTGGTTGTACCGCACCATGTATAGGTTGCACTGGTTGCACCGCGATGTGTGTCGCCGCATGTACCGGTGGGTGTACTGCCAATTTGATCATGTGTATGGCACCACCATAATCTTTTTGGTGATAGATCAAGAAGATAGTTGCGTTAGTCTGGCATCTTTTTGATTTATAGGTTATCCTAAATCTCATCACATCAGACGGCCAACGATAAAAAGTAGGACTGATTTTTTACGTCGACTTTTAGTTGGCTTCTTATAATTCAATCACGAACTCTACAAGGTGTTGAGGAATATCCATTTCTAAATAGCCTAAATCATCATTCAAATTCAAATCTCAAAAGCATCAGTACATAAAATATAGCTTGCCAGAAAGAAATCAAATCCATTAGAATACCTAACAAAAAATATACAGGAGGAAAATCGGACCGATGCATCCTGTCCTTTTCACAATAAAAGGGATTACTGTCTATTCCTACAGCTTTTTTATATCCCTCGGGCTCCTCTTAGCCTTTCTATTGTTTCTCATTGAGGTAAATAAGAGGGGGTTTGATGTCGGAATGGGCGTCAACCTAAATTTCTGGGCGCTTATTTCGGCTCTGATCGGCGCAAAGCTCCTATATTTAATCGAGAATCTCGGATTTATATTCCAAAATCCAAAGGTTATAATAATCTTTCTAAAGGGTGGTCTTTCCACAACCGGTGCCCTATTGGGAGCACTTTTGGCGATTGTTATTATCTTCAGGAAGAGAAAACTCGATGGTTTTCTGTGGGCTGATATGTGCGCCCCGTCGGTCGCTCTCGGACAGGCCGTAGGGAAAGTAGGGTGCCTCATGGCAGGGTGTTGCTACGGCATCCCGACCGACCTTCCGTGGGGGATCGTATTTACAAAGTCGCATATAGCGCCGAGCGGGATACCGCTCCATCCGACGCAGATCTACCAGATCATCCTGAATCTTCTTATCTTTGGTTTTTTATTTCTGAGAAGGAAGAGGGTGAACTTCAACGGCGAGCTCATCCTATCTTATGTATTTCTTTATACGGTGTCGAAGAGTGTGGTCGGGCTGTTTAGGGCAAGAGTACCGAAGGAAATTTTTGGTTTCGAAATGTCAATCTCACAGATCGTAAATCTTACCGCGGTAATCGCGGCGGCGATTTTATATTACAGGATAAGGGGAAAAAAATAGATAAAAAATACCCATCGGGTAAATAAGATTTCAATCTCCCTCCCTCTAATCATCAGGCTGGGGAGGTGAAAAGTCTATATTGAGCAGGACCTCCTTTTCGCTAAAGTCGAGATCTTCGATCTCGGGCTCCGTGGGGCGATAGTTGGAATCGATGTAATCCATGAGTTCTTGTATCATCTCCGGGGTAAGGTAGATGGTCTGCGTGCCTTCTGTCTCCTCTTCGAGAGCCGAATCTCCCTTTTCATAATATGTACCTGATGCGCCGACATATCTTTTGATCTCACCACCAAGCTCTATGGCCTTATTCATTATGTCCATTTCAGTTTGATACGGATTAGACGTGTAGATCGTAAGTGATACCGGGAGGACGCTCTTGTCGTCACCGACTAGGACGAGGGTAGTCTTTTTCAGTTTTTCATCTTTCATCTTCGATTTTAACGATATCCTCGGTTCTTCTCCCCCGGCGGTTTCGATATCTTTTGAGGAGACACCGTTAAAAGAGCGTGAGACGGACAAGGCCTTCTCATTCTTTTCTTTTTCTAAAGATCCGATATCTCCCTCAAGTCTTATGGGCGGACCCTCTTTTTTTTTAGCAAGTGATGAAAGAGTTTCCTCTGCGGGCTCCTCGGAAATTGCACTTGGGATACCGGGCGCCATATCAAAATCCTCTGGGGAAATTTCAGAGGTAGTTTCAGGGA
>CAZDOD010000278.1:0-2754 GCA_964506935.1 uncultured Thermodesulfobacteriota bacterium
CCGTTGTCGGCATTATCGGCCTGACCGTCGGTATCGCCGTCGGGGTGATGTTTCTCAAAAAAGGATATACACTCGGGCGCGCCTACCACTCAAACAACGCCTTCGCATGGATGTTCCCCGTCGTCATGGCGTCGCTCATCGTGCTTGCCATCTTCTATCCCCATTTTTCCGAGACATCGGCTCTCTTCAGGAGCACAAGCGGCCCCGGATCCATGGCAGCCCCGATTGCGATATCGGTCGGCGTCGGTCTCATTATCGGATTTCTCGCCCAGCGGACCCGATTCTGCACGATGGGCGCCGTGCGCGACGTTATCCTCATGGGTGATTCCCACCTCTTGAGCGGGGTAATTGCGCTTGTTGTCGCGGCATTCGTCATGAACCTCATCTACGGCCAGTTCCATCCGGGATTTACACTCGGCGTTGACGAGCTTGGCAACGTCATCAATCAGCCCTCGGCACACACAAATCAATACCTCAACTTCGGCGGGATGGTGCTCGCGGGGCTGTCGTTCGCCCTCGCCGGGGGATGTCCGGGGAGACAGCTCTTTCTCGCCGGGGAGGGGGACGGCGACTCGGCCGTCTTTGTCCTCGGAATGTTTACAGGCGCCGCCGTGGCCCATAACTTCCTCGCGGTCGCAACGCAAGAGAACTCCTACTGGTTTCTGGGTATCGGGCTTTTTGTGGTGCTCCTTATAGGTTTCCTATCAATCGAGAGGTGATTAAAATGGCCAAAAAAGAGGTCGACGCAAGGGGTCTCTCATGTCCCCAGCCGGTCATTCTAACAAGAAGGGCCATAAAGGATATGGATAAGGGGGAGGTCAGTGTCATTGTAGACACCATGACCCAGGTCCAAAACGTAACCCGCTCGGCACAGAAGCTGGGCTGGGATGTGAATTATCAAGAGAAGGGGGGCGAGTTCCACCTGAGCCTCAAAAAGTAGTAGATCGCTAATAGGTGGACAGACCCTTATCTCTTTAGGTATCCTTGATACAGAAAAGAGGATTTTATGATATACCTCGACAACGCCGCCACATCATGGCCCAAGCCCGACTGCGTCATCGATGCGATGACGGCATTTATGAAAGACGTCGGCGCAAATCCCGGAAGGAGCGGCCACAGCTTGTCCGTCGAGGCCGAGCGGATCCGCCTCGATACGAGGGAGCTCCTCTGCGAGCTGTTCTCGGCCCCCGATCCAATGAAGGTCATATTTACGCTCAACGTGACAGAGGCGATAAACATGATACTTCTGGGGTATCTTGGGCCCGGCAATCGCGTTGTCACCACGTCCATGGAGCACAACGCCGTCCTCCGTCCCCTGCGCCATCTCGAGGCGAAGGGTGTGGAGGTGGTTTTGGTGCCATGTGCCCCTGACGGAACGCTGGACGTGGGAGACATAGAAAAAGCCTTGGACCTCGGGGCGAAGCTCGTCGTTATAAACCATGCCTCAAACGTCTGTGGAACGATCCTCCCCGTGGGCGAGATTGGACGTATGTCAAAAGAGAGAGGTATCCCCCTCATGGTTGACGCCGCCCAGACCGCCGGGTGCATTCCGATTAATATCGACAGAGACCATATCGATATCCTCGCCTTTACGGGACACAAAGCCCTTTTGGGCCCGACCGGTACGGGCGGCATCGTTTTCGGCAAAGACTTCGATGTAGACGTCCTTCCGCCCCTCGTCTTCGGAGGTACCGGAAGCAGGTCCGAAGAGGAATACCAGCCCGATTTCCTGCCGGACAAGTACGAATCCGGCACCGCCAACATCATCGGGCTATCGGGCCTTCGGGAATCGATACGATGGATACAAGAGCGGGGGGTGGATAAAATTCGCACGCACGAGATAGACATCACGAAAAAACTGATAGATGGGCTTTTCTATATACCAAAAGTTGACGTATACGGCACGAAAGACGCCTGTCGCCAGACCGCAACGGTCTCGTTCGCTATCAATGGACTCGAAAACTCCGAGGTCGGGGAGCGGTTAAGCACAGATTTTCGCATCATGTCGAGGGTCGGCCTCCACTGTGCGCCGATGGCACACAGGACTATCGGGACGTTCCCGAAGGGGACCGTAAGATTCGGGATGGGGCCATTTACGACCGAAGACGAGGTGGCCGAAGCCGTCCTCGCCGTCTCATCTATCGCACGGGGGAAATAGCGGAAATTTTAAAAAAATGCTATACTGATAAAAAAGATACCTCAAAAGACGATTCATGGAAGAATATGCCGTAATACTGACCCACTCGACTAGCCACACGATAAGGGTCGAAAAGATACTCAAGGAAGAGGGCCTCGTCACAAAGATGGTGCCCGTCCCGCGCCACGTCTCGAGCGACTGTGGATCGTGTGTCAAGATAAAGGTTGAAGACAAAGAAAGAGCTTTGCAGATACTCAAAGAGAGAAACGCCCCCTTTGATCGGATAGAGTTACTGTAGCTTTAAAATTAGAGGGAAAAATGGAAGAGATCAAGCTTACTAGACTTGCCAAGGCTGCGGGGTGAGCCGCCAAGACGGCACCTGATGCCCTGGCGCAGGTCATGCGTCATCTAAAAGATATCTTCCCCAAGGGGAATTATCCCAATCTCACTGTCGGTCTCGATGATTGGGACGACGCCGCGGTATATAAAATTACCGGCGACCTCGCGGTCATCCTCACCCTCGACTTCTTTACGCCGATAGTCGATGAGCCCTACGATTTTGGGGCGATCTCGGCGGCGAACTCGACCCCGTGGCGGAAGAGCAAGTTTGAGTTTCT
>CAZDOD010000279.1:0-2728 GCA_964506935.1 uncultured Thermodesulfobacteriota bacterium
AGTCGTGATACTCCGAGAAGTGCTTCTGGTAGTGGCTTGCGATCTTGCCGTCGGCATCGAAGAGGTAGGCGATCAATGCGGCCCTGATCCATATCCCGTTTCGGGCCTGGGCGAAGTATTTCGCCCTCGGGTCGTTGTCTATCTCGGCCGGGATCTCCTTTTCCCTCGTGTCCCTCGGAAACGGGTGGAGGATCGCGGCGTAATCCTTCATCTTTTCGACCTTCTCTTTCGAGAGGTAATATTTACTGTAATCGAGGTTTTTGAAGAATTCAATGTCCTCGGCCGAATCGTGTTCGTGCTGAATCCGCGTCATGTACAACATGTCGACCTTGTCAATAACCTCGTTTAGGTCATCCGACTCATGGACATTGACACCCTGATCCAGAAGTTCGTTTTTGAAGTTTGCGGGGAGCTTCAGCTTCGGGTGATCGGGAAAGACGAAATAGAACGTCATATTGCGACAGGAGGTTCGTCAGCGACCTCACCGTCCTCCCCCTCCCTATGTCACCACAAAAGCCGTATGTCTTGCCATCGAGGCCCTTCTTCAATCCGGGGTATTTTTTGCGAAGCTCGTCAAAGAGCGTCCATTTGGACGAGTCTTTTTTCGAGACAAAGCCGAATTCCCTCTGTATCGTATAGATGTCCAATAGCGCCTGTGTGGGATGTTCATCGGCGCCCGCGCCCCCGTTGATTATCGGGACGTTACGCTGGTTGAATTCGTCGAGGTCGTTCATCAGATATGCGCAGCACTCGGCAAAATCGGGGATCTTGCTTCGCATAATGATGATGTCGCAGTAGCTGCTGAACATCCTCATCGAATCGAGCGGGGATTCGCCCTTATATTCCGATGACACCGACGGGTCGCGGATATCGCTCCAGGATATCCCGAGGATCTGGAGCGCCGCCATAAATGAGAGGAATGTCCTCGTCGATGCCTGGGTGAAATAGAGCATCGCCCTCTTATGAAAGAGGAGGCCGGTCAGAAATTTATATCCCTGCTTGGTGCTCGCTATGTCTCTTATCATCGTAGCGACATTTCCGAGGTGTTCGAGGAGTTCCTTGTCAAACTGCTTTGAAAAAATTACATGCTTGAGTCTCTCGTTGCTCATAAACTCCGGAATCTTTTTCATTATCGGCCTGTTTAGACGAGACTCATATTCAAATAGTTCCAAAGAATATCCTCCTTTTTAGCTACCTAAATTTTAACGAACCAACGCCCTTTAATCGTCCTTATTACCATTCAGATCAAAAAGAATTTCCCTCTGTTTTAGCTTTTGAAGATGCCCTCTAGGGCCTTGATATGCCGACCGATTTGCTTCCATAAACCGCAGTTATCTGGGTAATAATATTACAGATATTTGTTAAGGTCAATAAAAAAAGATGTATTGTATATGTAAATTCTATTAAGTCCTTAACGCCCTATAGACTTTACTCCCATCAAAATAGACAGGCTTTTCAGGTGTTCCCTACCTCCCCCGTATCCTCCCATAGACCTCCCCCAAGACCTCCCAGACCTTGTCGTGATTCTGTGACTTGTGGTTCATAAACGCCCCGCCGAGGTAGCTCCACGCCGCGATGTTTGTAACACCCTCTTCGGCCATGATCTCGGCGGCGCTGGCGACCTCCCCTTCCCTCCCCTCGAAGATCATGAAGGATTGCACCCACATCTGGGCCTCCTTCTTGTGCCGCTTACACATCTCCAACACCTTTCGGGTCAACCCCCTCACATATTCATCGAGCGGCTTTTGCCACAGCATCCAATAGGGATCGGTGCCGAATATATCAATTTCGTCTATCTCTAAGATAAGCTCCCATGACGAGACCCCGAAGAGCGGATCCTCATCGGGGAGGACACAGACGGCGTTTTTTAGCCCCTTTTTCTTTGCGTACGAGATCAACTCCTTGAAAAAGTCCATGATAATATCATCCCGAAATTGAATGACGTCGTCGTCCATGACCTTCGGGATATCCCTATTAAATCTCTCCTTGAATAAACCGCGGCACCTGTCGCACACGCAGGCCCACTCGTCCTCCTTCTGGGCGCCTATGACCACACTTAGAGGGTAGTGAAAATGCGGCTCGTCCCAGAAGATCGTCTTCGCCCCGGTGTCGGATGCCGAGTCTATCCACGACCTCATATAATCCCTGAAGGCCTGGCTGTTTAGGCACGCCGCTGGGCCGAAAGAGCCGTCCGCCATCTTCTGGCATTCGCCCGGGTTCTCAGAGACGAATTGTGAGTACGCCTCGGGGCCGCCGAATACCCTCCCGACGCCCCAGGGATTGATATATACCTCGAGGCCCATATCGTGGGACATCTTTACGATATCCCTCATAACAATACTGTAGTAATTATAATCGGTCTCCGAATAGGTGTGAACGACGAGGTTGCAGTTGTGGTCGACCATGTCTTTTAGGTCCTGTTTTACGTGACGTGGATCCCTTGTGCTGAAATATGCGATACCGGTCTTCATGATTACCGCTCCTGACATCTAAATCTTAATTAAAAAATAGTTAGTGCCCCCCTGTGAGGTTCAATCCTACAACACCTGCGATTATGAGGGCGATGAAGAACAATTTAGAGGCGCCGAAGGGTTCCTTGAAGATCATAAAGGCAAATATCGTTATCAGGGCCGTCCCGATACCCGACCATATTGCGTAGGCGACACTCACATCGATTTTTTTGATGCACAGCGCCAGAAAGGCGAAGCTCAATCCGTAGAACATGATC
>CAZDOD010000280.1:0-2704 GCA_964506935.1 uncultured Thermodesulfobacteriota bacterium
TGTTTGCGTACAACCCGGGACCACAGCCAAAATCGGCGATCTTTGTATCCTCGCCGATTTTAAACCTGGAAGTGATCCATTCCACAGATCGATTAATAAACTGAGTGTTTCGCGAAGAGACGTCTATTTCCCCATCGAGGTGAAACGAGAGCATCTGAGCCGATGTGTGCTCATCAGTCCATAGATCATTTGCGGTATAGAATTCGAAAGGCTTTGGCCTTTCATTGATTCTCACCAACTCCTCAAACACTTTCTGTCTCCTTTTTGGCATTACATATAACCTCGATATAAACCGCAGGCCCGGTCGGGTCAAACTGCGGCAAATTTGCGAAGCGATATTATACGACCAGACGGACGTCAGATCAATAAGGAAGGGCTATACGGATCAGACGACGATGTCTATGAAGACTTATCACATCTGACGACCGCAAAGGGGACCATTGAAATCATTGTGTGGGATTTCATCCCCATAAGCCATCGCCAGCCTTGGGCGGCAAAACCCTCATGGAACACCACGACGCCGTAAGCCTCGTTCTCCCCGAACGGCAGGGCAAGGAAGTTCTCTTTTGGAACGCCTTCGAGAATCAATTCAGGAATATTCCTGAAGCCGAACCTTTTATAATAATCGGGATCGCCCACAAGCATGCAACCCTCTGCGCCCGACTCCCTCAACAGGCGTAGGCCTTCATTGATCAGAGATTTTCCAATCCCTTGTTTCTGGCAATCCGGCAATACAGAGACCGGGCCGATACCATACCAGTCGCAGTTGCGGCCGGAAATAGTCACGGGGGAAAACGCTATATGGCCCACCACCCTCCCCTCGATCTCCGCAACCAGCGAGACGGTAAGTGCGTTGGCGGCCCGCAATGCACCGATAATAAACTGCTCTGTGTTATTGCTGTGCGGGTGATTCTCGAAAGCAGCTATGGTGATTTCCGATATTACTTCAATATCCGACTTCTTCTCATTTCTGATGATCATCTTGAACTCCAATTTCCTAAATAGCTTTTTAACGACCGAAAACGACAACAGCCGCAGGCCCCGGTCGGGGGAACTGCGGCGGCTTTACAAAACGGTATTATACGACGAAGCGGACGTCAGGTCAATAAGAAAGATGTATATGAATCAGAGAGTTGAGAAATCGTCAGTGCCTTGTAATTTGATGCGGGCAATTTGTGTTAACGGCGAAATGTTACGGCAGAGGGGACATGATGTAGCCACAGCCTGCTTCTGAGCATACCGGGGCAAGTCCCTCATTGAATGGGCCGACACTGATGAATTGAGGTGTGATGACCATGTTCCCATGTGTATCGATATATCCCCAACCTTTTTTTGTGCAGACCGCCGCCAGGCCCTCGGAAAATGACCCGGCCCGTCGGTATGCCGGTCCGATGCGCATAATTCCGGCGGCATCAATATAACCCCATATCTGATCAGGAGCATCCATAATCTTCACCGGTGCCAGACCGTCTGAAAAATTCCCGGCCCCCAAAAAAATGGGTTCGATAACGAAATCTCCAGTCTTATCAATAAAGCCCCACTTCCCGTCAACCGCAACCGCCGCCAGACCTTCGGAAAAGTCTCCTGCGATGTCGAACCGGTCTTCGATAACGACATCGAGATTCCTGTCCACATAACCCCACCTGCTGCTGTTTAGTTTTGACACGATTAGTCCCTCGGAAAAGCTACCGGACCAGTAGAAGGTATCGGGGATAATGGCCGGTTCCCCGGCGGTGTCTATAAGTATCCGATTCATTCCGGTGGCCACCCAAGCCAATCCCTGGGAAAAATTGCCGGCCGATAGATAGATCGGCTTTATGACGAACACCCCGGACGTGTCGATGAAACCCCACATCCAGTTTTCAGCCACAGCCGCAAGCCCCTCTCTGAACGCCTCGGCCCTATCGAAGTGCGGCTTGATGACAATGTCTCCCGAGGAGTTAATATAGCCCCACCTACCGTCTATATTGACAGGCGCCAATCCATAAGAAAATGGGCCGGCCTCCTGAAACTGTGGAGGAATGGCCCAGGTGACCCCGTCTTCCTCTCCACCGAAGGCGGGTGTTGCGACCGCAAGAAACATTAAAACCACGCACGCATATAATATTTTAGTGTTTCTCCGAATATATGTATTTTTTATTTCCATGACCCGGCTCCATTTATAAAAAAACGAATCTATTGCTTTAAAAAAAAGCAATTCTAAATATATGCGGCTTCTTAAGAATCCTATCATAAATTCACAAAAAGAAAAAGGATTACGGAAAAATCCGTAACCCCAAAAATCATCGGCTCCCCGTTTGCAACCCTCTTCATAACCGTTCTCCACTCGGATGTCAATCCGAAAGTGCTTATCATTCAACGAGTTATCAAAGAGCATGCCGTTCCGGCAGGCCGGAAGCGGTGTTGACCTGGATTTCATCCCTCTGCCTGACAACGTGAAGTTCCCCGGGAGGCGGGCGCCTTTTCCCGCCGATCCGGTGGAACGGTTTGTTCGGAGGCGGTGATGCCTCTTTTCTCATCTGGCTCGTCATGGGCATGCCCAATAATGTGCGTTAGCCAACTAGAAATGTGCTATGCCCCCCTTTCTTGAACGCATAAATCGCCCACCCCAGCGTTTCTCGTCCCCACCTCAGATATGCTGTCTTACTTTCACGCACTCGCTACAGCACGGTCTCCACATCTGGATCATCCCGATGATCACTCG
>CAZDOD010000281.1:0-2654 GCA_964506935.1 uncultured Thermodesulfobacteriota bacterium
GGTTGGAGTTTTTTGCTGAGTTTGTAGGGGCGGGTTTCAAACCCGCCCCTACTTTATAAGAGGTAATATTACATTGACATTTTTATCCCGATTCTACAGCTTCTCCAGCTTCTTCTTTGCGAGGTCTGCCTGGGGCTCCTCGGGGTATTTCTGGATCAGATTGTTAAGCACAACCCTCGCGCTGTTGATATCCCCGAGCTCGGCAAGTGCGTAACCCTCCTTGAGCATGGCGCTCGGCACCTTGTCGGCGTTCGGGTAATCCTTTATTACCTTGTCGTATTCGAGGACCGCCCTGTCGTAATCCTTCATGGAGTAGTAACATTCACCTATCCAGAAATGGGCGTTGTCGGCAAGCGCAGATTTCGGATACAGGCCTATGAACGACGTGAAACCTTTGATTGCGCCGTCGGTGTCGTTATCCTGAAATTTTTTGTACGCAGCCTTGTAAAGATCCTCGTCTCCAAGCTCGGTGATGACCGCATCCCCGCCGCCGTATATCACAGGGGCTTCCGCCGGGCTTTTTCCGGTATCTTTGGTCGGCGTTTTCTTATCATATGTCCCGGTCGGGGTCTCGATACCGAGCTTCGCCTCTATCGCGGCGAGACGCTTCTCGATAGCGTAGAATCTCGTCTCCATATCGGAGATGGTCCTGTTTTGGACCTCCTTTAAGATTACTATCTCCTCGGCGTTGCCTTCAAACTCATGCTCCTTCTCCTCGTAAGTGCCCCTAAGCTCCTTCACCTCTTCGAGGAGGGTGTAGTAGGTTGCACCCGATTCGGCCTTATCCTCCTGGGAGATATCCTTGAGTTTGTTTACGTCGTAACGCAGATATTCGATCTGCCGCTCGAGATCGGAAGCCGTCCCAGGGGTGACACAGGAGCATAAGAAAAATAGGCAAAATACAAATAGGAGAGATGATATTACGACCGAAGAGATTTTTTTCTCTTTCTCATTTTTTTTCTTTATCACGTATACCTCCGGTAAATAGTGATTTTAAGATAATTATACAGATAAGAAGTAGATTCATCAAGTCAAAAAGTCGGAGGAGATATCTTCGTTGACAATACTCTTCTTCTCCTGTAGTATAAAAAAATAGAAACTAATTTGGCTTTATATCATCTAAATGATTGAATACAATGGTCTTTCCGACGAGAAGTTGGTATCTTTGGCCCAAGAAGACAACTACGACGCCTTTGAGGAACTGGTCAGAAGGTACGAGGGCAAGATATACGGACACAGCCTGAGGCTATTGGGGAATCCACAGGACGCGGAAGATATCCTTCAGGAGACTTTTTTAAACGCCTTTCGGGGGCTTGGGGACTTCAGGGGGGATTCCACCTTCTCGACATGGATTTATCGGATCGCCACCAATAACGCCCTGATGAAGCTGAGAAAGGCAAAGAGGCGATTCGGTGAGTTCGATGAGGATTTGCCGCCCCCGGAGATGTTGAAGAAGGGGCCTTCGGGCAATTTTAATATGAGTCCGGGGGATGTGCTTCTCGAAAAGGAGTTTTTAGGCGAGCTTTCAAAGGCGGTCGAGAGGCTGCCGGAAAAATATCGGACGATATTTCTATTGAGGGACGTGGAGGAGTTCTCAACACAGAAGACGGCGGAGATTTTGGGGATCAGCACTTCGGCCGTAAAATCTAGGCTCCACAGGTCGAGGATCTTTCTGAGGGAGGCCTTAAGCCACATCTTTGACGAGGGGATTTTGAGCACTGATGGATAAGACGGGCTGCCATAAGATATTTGAGATGGTCTCATTATACATAGACAATGAGCTGTCGACAGAGGATTGTAGGATTATTGAAGAGCACATTTCTGTGTGTGAGCCGTGCAAGGTATATTTTAAGACGCTGGTTTTTACTGTAAGACTCTCAAGGAAGCTCGAGTGTTACGAGTGCTACGGTATTCCGAGTGAGGTGAGTATAAAGCTCCGCGAGTTTCTGAGGACAGAATGTAAGTGCGGGGATGATTCTGAAGATTAGAAATGAGTGATTAAAGTGGGGGATTTCATATAATGAAAGCCGATTTCGATATAGTTATTGTTGGTGCGGGGCCCTGTGGGATGACGGCGGCGCTTTACGCCTCGCGCGGGGGGCATAAGACGGCTGTCTTGGAGAGGATGGCCCCCGGCGGGCAGGCGGCGACGACGGATGTCATCGAGAACTACCCCGGCTTTCCCGAAGGTATAGCGGGGCCGGATCTCACCGCGCTCATGGAAAAGCAGGCGAGAAAATTTGGGGCAGAGTTCGATGCGGTCTCCGATGTCGAGGGGATAGAGTTGGGAGATGGTGTATTTAAGGTAAAAACAAGTGATAAATCAATAACAGGAAAGGCCGTTATCGTGGCATCGGGCGCCGAACATAAAAAGCTGGGCGTCAAGGGGGAGGGGGAGTTCAGGGGGAGGGGGGCGGACTCAAGGCATGGACTGGCCCTGCCGAACCGAGAGTGAGAACTGCCCTCGTCGGTTAGTCCACTGCGGGGGAGAGCCTCTCGAGGTGGGCCGCGAGCTCGGCGTCGCCGACCCACCCGAGGAAGTAGAAGCAGATCAGTTCGTAGGCGCGCTTGCTCGGCTGGCGCCCCGTCCACAGGCGCACGAGCAGCGAGGCGATGAGCGCACAGTAGACCATGATCGTCACGCCGTTGTGGTT
>CAZDOD010000282.1:0-2653 GCA_964506935.1 uncultured Thermodesulfobacteriota bacterium
ACAGAGGCATTGGCGCCAATTTTGGGAATGACAATGCCAAAGTTGGGGTCGGCCGGTTTAACATAGTATTTTTGGGCTTTTTTATCGTCGGGATTAGTTGGATTGACAACAACGGCTGCGTTCTCGTTAGGCCTGATGAAAATGTACTTTAATTCGGAAAAGATCAGTGGGTAAAATACCGCCACAAAAAAAACTCCGGAAGTAGTTATGAGGATGAGTCCTAATTTAATGAGAAAAGATGACAGATCAAAACTGCTGCGGCTGTTGGGGCTTTCTATTTTTGTTGAGTTTTTTCTTGACATACAAAAAGATTATTAGGGCCAAGAGGATTATAACAGGCCACTTGAACATACTAAACAATCTTGCTAATAAACCTTCTTCCTGCTGTGCCTGCTCCTCGGCGCCCAAAACGTCGGCACCTTCTTGGCCTTGTTTTATAGCAGGTGTTTCTTCTTCTGCCCCTGCTCCCACGCCCACATCGCTGCCTTCGGCGGCTATGGCCTGGATAATTTCACCGAACACAGTCTCTTTAGTGGTTGTGCCTTCGTCGGTGATGACAGTGACAGTTTCCGTACCCAAATCTTCGACCAAGACCTTGGAACCGTTGCCGGCGGCGTCAAAAGCTCTGACAGCGTAGTAATATGTCCTACCGCAGGTAGGTCGGTCGGTGGTGAAATCCACATCCGTATCAGAACCAACGGCAATATCTTTGAACTTGGTGGATGAATTTACGTAGAACTGCTTATCATCGGAACGGTAAACCTCAACTCGCACTGTGTCCCCGCCATCGTTGTCAGTGGTAAAGCTGATGTCATATTTGCAGGAACCGTTCTTATCTTTGTTAAGGTTATGGGGCTTGCCGGGACGTTGGTCGTCGTGCTGGATGGTGACGGTCTGGCTGGTTTCCGTGGGGTCAGCACCGGCATCGGCTGTAGCGTAGAACTTGTACGCCCCCATACCGGATAGTATCGAAGAATTGACTGGGCAGTAACCATCATCTCCTCCCGGAATAGTAACAATGTTACCGCCAAATTGTGAAAAAACGGCATCACCGGGACCCTTTTTGTAACATTTTACTGTAACCGTTCTATTTTCTATATCCAAAGTGACAAAATTAAGGTCCAGAGAGTCAAGGTTGTTAGGATCTTTGGGTTCTTCCAGCCTGATGAGCAGGTTAGCCGCATACGCTTTAGAAGTAAAGACAAGAGCGGCCGTCAGAAGTATCAAAACCTGCAAAGCCGCCTTACCGCTCTGGTTCGACTTTTCATGTGCCCTCTTAAGGTACAAGCCTGTGAGTGTGAATATAAAACCGGCACCAAAAAGGTTAACTATAATAAACATCCAAATGTTGTCAGCACCTGTTGCCGGCAGGGAAATTCCTAACACATCTCCTTCCGTGATTTCAATGACTTTCTTTTCAGGTTCGACTTGGACCTCAGGCAGGTCTTTCTGGTCTACAATAGCAGCCGTACCCACGAAGAAAGTAGTGTTATCTATGGTTGAAGTGCCCAATACTCTTCCCGAACCGGAGTCAGCAGTTTGTGTGCCCTCAGTCCAGGCTATATCTTTGTAAGTGCCCGGTTGCTGGCTAGTGGAAATATCAGTCACGTAGGTAAGCGTAACCTTTTCTTCGGCGGCCATATCTCCCAAGTTCCATTGACCCGGTGAGGAGTAGGTGGGCTCAGTAGTAGTTCCGGGAACAAGATTACCTCTCAGATCAGATGTCGCCGTCCAGGTTCCCGGTCTGTAGGTAAATCCGCCGGGGGGAAGATCCAGCACGATGACGTTGAACACGGGGAAATCTCCTGTTGAAACTTCTATAGTGTAGGTGACCTCAGCTCCGGGCTCTTGAGTTATGCCTAGTTTGTCGTTGGTTTTGAAAATATTAAGAGCTGTTTGTGGCGGCTCTTCTCCGCACTGGAAATTCCAGGTGAAATCAAACACCAGACGGGCGTTTTGATATTCGTTGCCGGCGTTGGCGTCAAAGAAGACATCCCAATCCAAAGTTTTTGATTGAGATGGGGCCAGCTCTGTTAGGTATATATCAGACAAGGCAAACAAGGCCGAGAACGATATTAGCGGGGTTCCGTTTGTACCATCTGTGATGATAGTTTCCAATCTATCGGAGAAGTAGTCGCCTGAACCTGGAGGAGTTTCCGTATCGTGCGTTTTGGTGGCGTCTATCAATGTGAAATAGCAAGTTTCTTCTCTATTATTATGAACGATTATTTCCCTGTGGATCTCATCTCCGGGTTTGAGATCAAACAAAGGATAGTCATTCTCATCGAACAAAGGAGCCACGTTAGAAGGTGTAACGTCACAATTATCGGGCGCTTCCAAGCCGGGATTACAATTGATCTCTATCTTATCGGTGATAGCTAGCGCTTTACCGCTGGCCAAGAACATACCGATCATGGCTAAAGATAGGAATATTAACTTTTTCTTCACATTATATTTATTCACTTACTACTTCCTCCGTAACTTCTTCGACACTTGCGCTGTCTGTAGTATCATCGGGTGTTCCACTGTCTCCGTTATCTCCGTCATCAGGGACCTCTACGACCACAACCTCTGCGCCGTCATCTTCCTCATCTTTGATCACATCAGTAGGCTGTACATCTTGCTCGTCCTCATCCGTTTCCTCATTAACGTT
>CAZDOD010000283.1:0-2636 GCA_964506935.1 uncultured Thermodesulfobacteriota bacterium
GGGGGAAGGGGAGAAACGTCATGGAATTTTGCGCATCACGGGTAAAAAATTCGAGGTCAGAGGCCGCGTCTTCGAACCTATTTTTCGTCGTTATGTAAAGGGCCGACCTCCCGTGCTTGATTGAGGCGTTCGCTGCTAGGTAGGGTGCCGAGGAGCCGGAAAGACCGGTGACCTTAAGCCCATTCCTTTCGGCCCCGATAGAATCGATCACATCATTTATGGTTGCGTATTTTTCCCCGTCCATAGGGACATCGGTTGTAACTTTTGGGCGGTTGGGATCGGTTTTCATCGGGCGAAACTTTTTGTCTGTGTTGCTGGAATAGTGTATCCTCCAGAGATGCGACCACTTATGGAAAGAGCGGGACGTTTGAGAGCCCGGCGTCTTCGGAAAGCCCCAAGATGATGTTCATGTTCTGTATCGCCTGGCCGGAGGCGCCCTTTACGAGATTGTCGATCGCCGTCATCACGACGATTCTATCGGTGTCTTTAACTTTTACCGCCCCGATATCTATGAAGTTTGATCCCCTAACCCATGCGGTGTTTGGATTTTTTCCCTCGGGGAGTATCCTTACGAAAGGCTCGCCCTTATATGTGTCGCCGAAGACTTCGAGGACGTCTTGTGTTGAGAATTCGCCGTTCGGCTCGGCATATATCGTCGAGAGGATCCCGCGGCTCATGGGGACGAGGTGGGGAGTAAATGTGATATTGACCTTAGATTTTGCGATGGTGCCGAGCTGTTCTGTGATCTCGGGTGCATGGCGGTGGATCCCGACGTTGTAGGGGGCAGTGGATTCCGATATCTCGGAAAATAGGTTGGAGGTGGACGGATTTAGCCCCGCCCCGGAAAGGCCCGACTTTGAGTCGATTATGATCCCCGACTCCTTGATAATCTTCTCCTTTATGAGCGGATATAGGCCGAGGATCGCTCCGGTCGGATAACATCCGGGGTTTCCAATAATCTTGGCGTCTCGTATTTTATTTCGATATATCTCAGGGAGCCCGTAGACGGCGATATCCAAAAGCTCCGGTGACGAGTGTTTCGTATACCATGCCTCGTATGTCTCTATATTTCCGAAGCGGAAGTCGGCGCTCAAGTCCACGACAGGGATGCCGGGGGCGAATATGCTCGTTGCCTCCATAGCGCTTTTGTGGGGTAGGGCGACAAAGACGGCGTCGACCCTTTTTGATATCTTCTCATAGTCAGGCTCCTCGAAGGCGATATCGAGATAACCCGAGAGGTGGGGGAATACATCTCCTACACTCAACCCCTTGTTCTGACGGGAGGTAATGACCTCTATCTCGATATCGGGATGGTGCGAGAGGAGCCTTATGAGTTCGCTCCCCGTGTATCCGCTGGCGCCTATGATTGCTGCCCGTATCATATCTGCTTTTGAGATTTTAGTTTAAAAGGTGAATGGATCTTAGATTTTTTAAGTATGTTTTTGGGGATTATGAGAGATTTTTTTCTTTCAGTTTTTTGCTTTTTTTATCTATGCCCAAGCGCAATAGATAAAACCAGCCCCCCTTGGAAAATTACAGAAGGTCACGGGTGATCTAAAGAAGGCTTGGGCCAAAAAGAAATATGTGACTACCTCTTTGAGAACTGGAACCTTGCCCTGGCCCCTCTCTGGCCGTATTTTTTTCTCTCTTTTATCCTAGAGTCGCGTGTGACGAATCCAATCTTTTTTAGTGAGGGTCTGAGTTTGGGATCGGCTTTTATGAGGGCACGTGTTATCCCATGTTTTATTGCGCCGGCCTGGCCGGAAATTCCGCCGCCGCAAACGTTGACATATATATCATACTTGCCTACATTTTTGGTGAGTTCCAAGGGTTGATGTATGATCATCTTCGAGGTCTCGCGGGAGAAGTAGTCGTTGATGTCTTTCTTGTTTATGGTGATTCTTCCATCTCCGGGCTTTATATAGACCCGCGCGATTGATGTCTTTCGCTTTCCGGTGGCATAATATGTGGGTATCTTGGCCATTGCTAGGATTTCTCCGTTTAATTACGATAGATTTAGGGGCTTTGGTTTCTGTGCATCATGGGGGTGGTTGGGCCCTCTGTATACTTTGAGTTTCATGAGCATTTTGCGTCCGATCTTGTTTTTCGGGAGCATCCCCCGGACGGCTAGCTTGATCAGTTCTTCGGGTTTCTTTGCGAGGAGTTTTTCCGCCGATATCTCCTTGATGCCTCCCGGATATCCTGAATGCCGGTAGTACTTTTTGTCTTTGAGTTTATTTCCGGTGAGCTTGATCTTTTCGGCGTTTACAACGATGACGAAGTCGCCGGTGTCGACGTGCGGGGTGAAGATCGGCTTATTTTTTCCCCGCAGGATCGTTGCGATATTAGACGCCAGTCTACCGAGGACCTTCCCGTCAGCGTTGACAAGGTGCCAATCCTGCTCAAACTCCCCCTTTTTTATGCTTATTGTTTTCATCGGAGTACTAAAAATATTCATATAGTCTATGTCTCTTTAAAATAGGGCTCTTTCTAAGAGTTTAATCTAAAAATTATAGTATATCCTTCTAAAAAGTCAAGTTTTTTCTGGAAATATTTTTTGATATGATTTCTATGGTTACATTTGCTACCAGACAATTCTAAGGAGGATCGTGACCTTTTTTTGGAAGATCAGTATA
>CAZDOD010000284.1:0-2635 GCA_964506935.1 uncultured Thermodesulfobacteriota bacterium
ACGTGGTTTTGATTCGGGGAACAAATGACGATGAGATTGAAGATTTTGTCGAGATAACAAGAGAGAGGCCGCTATCTGTGAGATTCATCGAATTTATGCCTATATCACACATGAGCGAATGGACGCGAAAAAAAGTAATCCCATCTTCCGATCTCAAATCGGAGATCCAAAAGAGATATCAACTTATTCCGCTCCCCGAAAAGAAGGGGTCCGGCCCCTCCGAAGACTATCAGGTGAAGGGATTTTCGGGGAGCGTGGGATTCATCACGCCCGTGACCGAAAGTTTCTGTGAAAAATGCAACCGCATCAGGGTTACCTCCGACGGCAGGATCAGGAGCTGTCTATTCTCCGACAACGAGCACGATATACTTCCACTCCTGAGAGGCGGAAAAGATATAGAGGAAATCGCTGATTTTATCAGAAAGTCAATAAGCAAAAAACCCATGTGCCACGATATAGACAGTGTCCAGTTCAGAAGCTGTCAGTCGTCCATGTCGAAGATAGGAGGATGAAAAATGGGCCTCACCCATATAGATGACGAGGGGAAGGCGAAGATGGTCGACGTCTCCGAAAAGGACATCACGCTCAGGGAGGCGAAGGCGTCCGGAAAGGTCATCATGAAACCCGAGACCTTAAAGATGATTAAGGAGAACCGGATCAAGAAGGGGGACGTACTCGCAACCGCCCGCATCTCGGCTATCATGGCCGCAAAGAAGACGCCTGACCTGATCCCCCTCGCCCACCCGATTCCGCTTTCGGAAGTATCGGTTGAGTTCGGGATGGATGAAGACGCCGGCACCGTCATAATTGAGGTCTACTGCAAGACGCAATCCAGAACCGGCGTCGAGATGGAGGCAATCACAGGAGTCCTTTTAGCCTCGGCCGCAATATATGATATGATAAAGTCAGTCGACAGAAGTGCGGTCATCACCGACGTCATGCTCATCGAGAAGCGGGGCGGGAAGAGCGGAGAATTTTCGAGGGGGAAATAGACATTGGCCATTTCTGGAAAGATCGTCTCAATCAATATATCCGAAAAGACCGGGACGAAAAAGACCCCTGTAGACAGCGCCGAACTAGTTGAGGAGTTCGGGATATTGGGCGATGCACACGCCGGACTCACTAAAAATCCCGAGCTCAAACACCGTCAGGTGAGCCTCCTCGCCACAGAAAGCATAACGAAAAAACGGTGGATGCGCTGGCCTATGAGCGCGATTTTGCCGAGAATCTGACCATCGAAGGTATCGACATCTTCCGTCTTCCCCTGGGGACGATCCTCTCTTTTAAAAGCAGTGTAGTTCTGGAAATCACCCAGATAGGAAAAGAATGTCACAAGAGGTGCAAAATATATAATGCCGTAGGCGACTGTGTCATGCCGAGGGAGGGGGTATTCGCAAGGGTCTTAATCGGCGGCAAGATAAGAAAGGGCGATATAGTCAATATTGCTAAAGAATCATAAGGATATTTGATGTGGACAAAGAGGATAAAACAGAGATAAGGGCGGCGGTAATTACGCTCAGCGACAAGGGTGCGAAGGGCGAACGCGAGGACTTGAGCGGAAAAACAATAGTCGATTTTATCGAAGGGATGGGAGGCGTGGTCGTATCTTATGACATCATCCCCGATGAGGTCGATACGCTGAGAAAAATCCTGATCGATAAATCAGACGGCGGCAGTGTAAATCTGATTCTCACGACCGGCGGCACGGGGCTTTCGCCTAGGGACATTACGCCCGAAGTCACGCTCTCTATCTCAGACAGGGAGGTCCCGGGATTCGCCGATGCGATGAGGATGAAAAGCCTCGAGATCACGCCCCACGCCATGCTTTCGAGGGCCGTATCGGTCCTGAGGAAAAGGACCCTGATCATAAACCTCCCCGGAAGCCCAAATGCGGTAAGAGAGTGCCTCGAAGTCATCGCACCCGCCCTCCCCCACGCCGTCTCAAAGGCCATCGGCGACACTAAAGATTGCGCAAAAGAGTAGGATGACGCTTTTTCCCATTTGAGTCGATAAAAATGAAGATCTTATAGGGGGCGAAACTAAGTCCCCTGTTTTTTTTGATTTCTCCCTTGACAAAAATCTCTATTCTGCTAAATTTATACACTTTTGATCAGTTGTGGGATATAATGAGGATATAAACGAGATACAATTTGAAATTGATTTAAAACACGTATCTAACGAAAGACAGAAATGCTAAAGAAGATTTTAAAGAAGACAAAAAAACCGATAGTCGTATCTGACTTCGACGGAACGATAAGCATCCGCGACATCAGCTATGAGCTTCTGGAAAAATTCTCCCACGGCGGCTGGGAGGATATAGACAAAGCCTACATAAATGGTGAGATCGGGTCAAAAGAAGCATTCTCGATGATGCTTGAGCGGATTAAAGCGAAAAAATCGGAGCTACTGGACTTCATCTCAAACATCACATCTATAGACCCCCACTTCAAGGACTTCTATCGCTACCTGAAGGATTTGGGGATCGACCTCGTCGTTGTCAGCGACGGATTTGAATTCTATATAAAGACACTCCTCGAAAAAGAGGGGATAGACGATCTTCGGATCTTCGCAAACGATATAAAAGAAGACAAAGATGGGAAACTGATTCCGGTCTTCCCCCACCACAACAAGGAGT
>CAZDOD010000285.1:0-2632 GCA_964506935.1 uncultured Thermodesulfobacteriota bacterium
AACCCGCCCTTTTTTATTTATCTTATCAGTAAACGTGGTTATTATCATAAGGTCTCAAAGATTTTCAGATTGTGATTAAGAATAACCTAAAGGGATGACTTCCCCCCCCTACACCACCGTCACGGGTTCCTCCGATTTGTGATCGTCGTCAAGGAGTGAGTTGATCTTCTCCATGACGTGGAGGGCGAATTTGTGAAATTCGTCTCTGAATCTCTGTTCGGCCTCTTTGGAGAAGGGGACGAAATCGGTGCTTATCGACTTTCCGATGATCTCTTTCGGGTCTATCGGCTCCCCCACCCTGTAGATAACCCTCCCGCTTTTTGCCCACGGGGCATTTCCCGGATATATCTTTGTAGAGCCGTTGCAGCCCACGGGGACGACCCTTTTATTCGATTTTAGGGCGAGGTGCGATATCCCGGTCTTGCCCGACCCGAGTCGGCTTGACCTGGTCCCCTCGGGAAAAATAATGACGTTCAGCCGTTTTGTAAAGAGCGCCTGGAAGTTGACTTCGGCCACCCTTGCCATAAGCTGGCGATAATATCGTTCGATATATTCGATGTAGGAGATTTTTATGTCGTTAAGGAACATCCTCGGGGACTCAAGCACCGACCTGATGTTTTCGGTAATCCCCTCTCCGATCTCCGTGATTTTTTTCTTTCCGTCAACGAGATCACGAAGGATGCGGTATTCAAACTTTGATATCTTCTCCTTTACGATGTTTTTGAAATCTTCCGAGATGAGATATCCGCGGGACGGAACGGGGATATTATTTGTCCAGTCGAAAAATTTTGCAAGGAGCGGATTTTTGTAATAGTCCCCCTTTACCCATGTCGTGGTCTTGGGATAGCCTCTTCTCATCCGCCACATCTTATACTGGAAGGGCCAGTAATTGTAGCGGTCGGTGTGGTTCATGGCGAAGATGACGGTGTCATCGGTCGGGATGTTTTCCGCGCCCTCGATCTCTATCTTGACCCTCGAAAAGATATTGTAGTTCGGAGCCAAAACCAAAAGGGCGGTTAATATCTGGCCCAATGGAAATGTCTTTAGGTCTATTTTATCTATGTGCTTGGTATCAACTTTCATCAAAATTCTCCACTGTTAAAATTATTTAGATATAGGATATCATAACTTAACTACCACAACAAGTTTTTATTGTTTACATTGAAATTGTTATCCACCGAGAAGCTCTTTCAATTTATCGTAATCTTTCGTCTTGGAATCATCTCCACAGAGCTCCGAGCAGGCGGAGAGATCGGCGTCGTCTTTTGCCAGTGCGGCGGCGAATGCCGTGCAGGTTGGGTAGCTGCACTTTGCACAGCCCGCCTTCTTCGGCAGGAACTTCAATATATCCATGACACTGGGGGGATCGTAAGGGGTGTGGTCGGGCGTGATCTCGTCCCTTTTCGAATCGATCGCGCGCAAAAGTTCGATCACCTCCTCGGCACTTTTTTTGGCGGCCGTGTCGTCCTCAAAAAGATAGACACGCACCTCGGTGTTCTCAACGATTACTTTATGCCCGCACCAGAGAAAGTTAATATATGGGGTCTTGGGAAAATACTGGGCCTTATCCTGCGTGGCGTTAAGATAGGGCAAAAGGTCCGAGAGATCAGCGTCGAGGTGGACTTTGGCGTTTACGACCTCGGCCGATGGATAACACTCGGGGCGTGTTACCTCAATTTTTTTGACCTTCATAATTTTCCCCTCACAAACAGATTTTAATCACTGTGCTACTTTCATGTGCGTCTTTCAACGGACTATTTTACCACAAGACCACCGCATCTTGTCTAAATAGTCAATCGAGAACTCCCTTCCATTTTCAACCGTTGGTGTGATATAGATTAAACAATACCGAATTTCGAGGCTGAAGCGGTGTTTTAAAGGTACCTTTAATAATAATAAAAATTTCGGCCAATTGCAATAAAAACAGGATTTTTGCGTCTATATAATCATGGGCACAGATTCGGGACATAAGAGGTTACTCGATTTCTTACAAGAGGAGCGTAAAAGACTCGTCGGATATGTGCGGAATCTTATCGATGACGCCGCCGAACGGGACGGGGAGGACATAGTGCAGGACGTGATCTTGAGCATCTACAGTAGAAATGACTTAACATCTCCCATCGAAGACCTCTCCGCATATGTCTATCAGTCTTTGAGGAATCGGGTCGTCGACCATTTCCGAAAGAGGAGGGAAGTAGTCCCCTTCGACGAGGTGGACGATGATGATCCGAACCTCTCGCTGTCAAACATCCTCTATGACCCGAAATACGATGCCTTTGACGAGCTCTATAGGTCTGAGATCCGCGAGCGGATCTTCGAGGCCATTGATTTGCTGGGCGATGATGAGAAGGCTGTAATCATCGAGACCGAGTTCAACGGCCGTCCCTATAGAGAGCTGTCTCGTGAATGGGATATCCCGATGGGGACCCTGCTCACGAGAAAATCGAGGGCGCTGGATAAGATCAGAGAGGCGCTCTCGGACCTTAACAAATAGCCTTGGAGGATAGAAATGGAAAAAAATAGTCCAGAAAAGAAGGATCGATTCAAGTGTCGGATGGCAAGGAGGGTGCCCCATATCATCGGCATGGTCTTTGTCGGGATCATCTTTGCCGTACTGTTTGCGTTTGCATTC
>CAZDOD010000286.1:0-2608 GCA_964506935.1 uncultured Thermodesulfobacteriota bacterium
ATCAGCGGGTTGGGGGTTCGATTCCCTCACGGCTCACCAGAAGGGCTTCCACCTAGGGTGGAGGCCCTTTCTGCTTCCTCCCCCCAACAAAACATCAAAATTGATATGCACACGTAGCCCAATCGTTGACCTGGCGTCCTTGACGTGCTACTCGCTCTGAGGTACAATAGTCTCAGGAGTGTCCATGTCTCGACCAGTCATTACCCTGACCACCGATTTCGGCCACGCAGACGGCTATGTGGGCATAATGAAAGGCGTCATTCTGGACATCTGTCCCGAAGCCACGTTGGTGGATATCTCCCACGACATCCAGCCCCAAGCCGTCCGGCAGGCAGCCTACGTCTTGTCTACAGCCGCGCCCTTTTTCCCGCCAGACACCATACATCTAGTCGTCGTCGACCCTGGCGTGGGCACTGCGCGACGCCCTGTCGCTGTGCAAGGTGAACAGGCTACCTACGTGGCTCCTGACAACGGCGTGCTCAGCACCGTGATCGATCAAGATCCTCCTCACCTGATCATCCATCTCACCGAGCCTCGGTTTCGCCTGCCCCAGGTGAGTGTCACGTTCCATGGAAGGGACGTCTTTGCTCCGGCCGCTGCCCACCTGGCCCAGGGCTCCAATCCTGGCGACATGGGCAAGCCACTCTCTGCATCCGATCTCATTACACTCCCATCGCTGGCGCCTTGCCTGCAGCCCGACGGGTCCTGGCAGGGTGAGGTCATCCACGTCGACCACTTTGGCAACCTCGTCACCAACCTGCACCTCCCGGTGAGCGATGCCCCGATTTCCATCCAGGTGGGTGGAATGACCATCACCGGCCTGGGCCGGACGTTCGCCGCCGTCGCCCCAGGAGAGCTGGTGGCCTATGTGGGAAGCACTGGCTATTTGGAGATTGCCACGAGAGAAGGAAGCGCAGCCGCCCAACTGGGCGTGGGCATAGGCGAACCCATCAATTTCCAAGGGCTCGTTCCTTTTTCCTCAACTCCCACAAGAGGGTAGACCATAGACACGTCATGATGCCGAACCACCTGTCAGCGTGGGACAAGCTCCAACTGCGGTTTCTCCGGCTGCTCGTCACTGTCCTGGGCACAGTGGATGGCATGCTCAACGTCCACTGGGGCGAACGGTTGTTGGAACACCTGGCCGGTCGATGGCAGTCCCAATTGATCGAACTCGACGAAGCCATGGAATCCCTGAAGGGCGAGCGCGACCTGTTGCAAAGGCAAGCAGAGGCGCTGGCGCTTCATTCTGCAGCCGTCTATCTGGGCGGGCGTAGAATGACTCGGGATGAATTGGTATTCGATCCATCCGACCCACACGATGAAGAGATACTGGATGCATCCATCGATCTCTTGGTCAAAGCCCGCCTGGCGGCTATCGAACCTGAACAGATCAAAGAAGGTGTGTACGTATATCATCTCGAGCCAGATTGGGTTGGCATTCGGACCCGCCTGGAAGAGGCGATGACAGAGGCAGAACCGGACGTCGCAGACTGGATCCGAGAGGGGCTGGTTTTCATCGACGAGGCATTCTTGTCTGCTCCCGCCCCAGACACGGGGAACCAAACCAGCCAGCAGGCGGCCGGTTGACAGGCTGACAGGCAACTGCTGATCGCCGAGACCCGGGCAGCGATTGCGTCTGGCAGATTGGAGGACATTGTGGAGAGATTTATCATCAAGGGGGGAACCCCACTGAACGGCACCATAGTGCCCAGCGGCAACAAGAACGCCGCTCTACCCATCCTGGCCGCTACGTTGCTGACAGACAAACCGGTTACCCTACACAACCTGCCCAACATCGGCGACGTGCAGACCATGATCGCGTTGCTGGCGGACATGGGAGCAAAGGTCACGCGTCACGACAGCCGCACAGTCACCATTCACGCAGAGCAAATCCATTCCACCTGCCCGGATCCCGAACTGTTCAGCCAGATCCGAGGCTCCCTGACCTTGCTCGGTCCACTACTGGCCCGGGCAGGACACATCACCCTGGCCCTGCCTGGTGGAGATCGGATCGGCAGGCGAAGGATCGACACCCACCTCCTGGCCTTGGGTGCGTTGGGCGCGCAGGTCAAGCAGAACGATCGATTCGAGATGCACGCCACCTCCCTGCACGGAGCCGATATCTGGCTAGACGAGGCAAGTGTGACCGGTACAGAAAACGCCATCATGGCAGCATGCCTGGCCCGAGGAAAAACAGAAATCCGCAACGCCGCATCAGAACCCCACGTGCAAGAACTATGCAACTTTCTCAACAGCATCGGCGCCCAGATCGAAGGGATCGGGTCCAACGTCCTCCACATCGAGGGCTGCGACCGCCTGGAGGGTGGTGAATGCACCATCGGACCCGATTTTATGGAGATAGGCAGTTTCATCGGGCTGGCAGCCGTGACAGGAGGCGAGATCCGGATCAAAAACGCTGCTCCCGAACACCTGGGGATGATCCGCCTTGTGTTCCAGAAACTGGGCGTCCATTTTGATGTAGAGGGACGAGATATCCTCGTCCCAGGCGGCCAATCCCTGGCCATCGTAGACGACCTGGGCGGCGCCGTGCCCAAGATCGACGACGCCCCCTGGCCGGGGTTCCCCACGGATCTGATGAGCATCG
>CAZDOD010000287.1:0-2602 GCA_964506935.1 uncultured Thermodesulfobacteriota bacterium
TGGGTTAATTTACAACAGACCTTTGAATCTTGGGACCTAGGGTCGAAAATTATCATATTATCACATCTGTGTCAATAAATGTGGTAAAGGGACTTCTGGGGATTTAATGTCTCGAGATTTGGAGGGTTTAGAGAAGTTTTCTTTGGCTTCTTCGTTTTGGTTTTAATAGATAAAGGGATTTTTCAGAAGTACTCGATTATGATATTGGAGGCTTTTTATTTAAGAAAAAAGGGCTTTCCAAAAACAGAAAATCAGATAATTGAAAAGCCCCCCTTTGCCTCATCCCGTACACATCAAATATATTTTTCCGATGTACCATGTATCGTCGTTCGGGGCCGATGTGTTTGCGAGGTAGTTCATCTGGATGGCACCGCCATCCACCTCGTTTCTGAAGCGCACCGTGTAGCTCTCACCGTTGTATGAGAGCTCGTATGTGGAGCCCGCGACCTTTGAAAGTACTCTCAGGGCGTCAATGACGGCTCCTTTTAGCCAGCCGGTATTTTCCGTGGCCTCGAGTGTGATGGGAAAGTGGGCGCCCATGCCGGACTCCATTACGATCTCGCTTCCGTCTATTGCCGTGTAGGCGGAGGCGACAAGATCGGGATATGAGTTTTTGTCTATCCAGATTGGGTCGTGATCGAGTTTGACACCGCCGATCGTTGTAGCCATGACTCCTCCATTTTAGAAATTAGAATGACAACACTATTTAAAAAAGCGGTTTTTTCAAAATGTCCATTTTAGGAAATTATCTCACAATCGAGACAACGCTATGAAAAGTATTAGTTGGATATGCCAAAAAAAGGGGCCGTAATAACAGGCCCCTTCAGAGAGAATCTCTTAAGAATTTAAGGCTATCCTTCCTTTTTTACCACCGCCCTCCTGATAAGAGAGATCATATTGTTTAGCCCCTCAATGTCGTCACATTTCACCTCGCGGTGAAATCTCATGACCTCAATGCCGGGCCTCCTCCGTGATCGGAGAGACGGGCGGGGCCTCGCATAATCGGAGAGGCCTCCCCTCGTCTTTTTTCGGATCCCGCCGATTTTCTCCTGAAGCTCTTCGATGATTTTGAAAAAGAGGTCTTCATCCTCGCGGGGGTCCTTCGTCGCGTTTCGGGCACCGAACATATTTCCTTTTGACTCTCTCTTACTCATCTAAAAAACCTAAAATCTTACGGTGTGTAAACTTCCCACCTGCCGTAGACGCCGTACGATCCGCCCGAATCTTTCAAAAATTTGATCTTACTGGTTACACCCGCCCAGGCGCCCTCCTCACCGGGTACGAGGGGTAGCTCCACGGCCGTTGAGAAATTGACCTTGCTGTGGGTCACCCTCATGTTGTCGCCGTTTAAAATCGGCTTTGTGAGTCTTATGGTGTAATCCTCGGGCTTGTTATCCTTGTAGATCTCGAAGTATTTGCCGTCGTAGGTTTTGTAGGTATAGTCGACGTAGACGGTGGCGCCGTCGCCGATCGATCCTCCGGATATCCTGGCGATATGGCCCGTCCTCCGATCGAGATAGAAGTCCGTCCCCTCTACGTAGTCGGTGCCCCCGCCGGCGGACTCGCTTGAAACCGTCACATCGCAATCATCTTTGAAGTCGGCCGCATACGAAAGAGCCGTCCAGTCGGTACCGTTTAAGGTCACCTCCTCGTCGGTGACACCCTGGGTCCCGGCGTTTGTGGTTGTCACGGAGCCGCCGTGGAGTATGATGTTCCATAGGTCTATGTCAGCTATCTCCTCCCAGATGAACTCGATCTCGATGTCGAGGTTTCCGAATATTGTCATGTCGGTTCCGAAGGGATAATTGGAGACGTCGAGGTGTTTTATCTCCTCACCGTTTGCCCTTATGGTCTCCTCCCGGATTATGCCGAGATTCTGCCACCCCGAGCCTGAATCCACCTCGATAATTCCAACCGCCGATTGGTCAAGATTTTCCGTTCCCATGCCTAAATCCTCCTTACTATTGTGATTAAATTTCAGCCCTTAGGTAAAAATTGAAATGAAACAAAGTACTTATGATCATAGAGACCTCCCTCCGTCAGCTCGCCCTCCCTCCCGTCTTCGAAGACGTGGTAGATGATGTAGCTTGAGGTTGAAAACTTCTTCCTGTGGAAATCCGTTCGTAACCTCCCCTCGATATTCGCCCGGAGCTCACGGCCTTCGGGTTTGGTGAAGACATGAAGGCAGTATCTTTCGGTCCAGTTGTCTATGCCGTTTCCGAGGCGGACGGGGGCTGGGGCCGGCATAGTCTCGATGACGATAAATGCCGGCTGGGATTCGCTAATCTTTGCCGTCTCGCTGTCGCCAAGGGAGAGGTAAATCCTGCTGTCCGATCCGTCACCTCCGAGGTAGGCGGAAAGGACGGCGTCGGACGAAAGGGTCTCATAGATCAATTCTTGAATCTCGCTCTCGAAAAGTGCCACTGTTACCCCCTAATAAAACTCTTAAATTCAATGTCTGAAGCCAAAAGCCCAGAGCGAATGGCTTTTTTTAATCTCGGCGTTTTTAAAGAATCAGGATTTTTCATCCGTTTCTTTTAGGCCGAACTCGATGTGTGTCCCCATATCGTCGAGGTTATCGACTATGTAATAGACGCCCCCA
>CAZDOD010000288.1:0-2573 GCA_964506935.1 uncultured Thermodesulfobacteriota bacterium
TTCTGCCGCAACGGGAGGCTCCTTTATCAGTGTGAGGACACTGCCGCAGCAGTGACCTTGCTCTCTGTTATTTTCCATTTCCACAAAATCCACATTCGGGATAGCCTTTATCAACTCCCTCGGCTCCTCATAGACACCCGAGACCCTACCGATATGACACGAGTCATGCCATGTTACCTTGGTCTTCTTCTTTCCGTTTTTCGGGAATGAGATTTTTTTGTCTCTGATCTTATCGGCCATTATCTCGCTATAGTGCTTTGCGGTAATCCCGTATTCTATCCCGAGTTTTTTTGTCCATTCAGGATATGTGTGTCGCCACATCATGTCGCATGCTGGGCAGGATGTGATCACGGTGTCGGCACCTGTCTTCTTTACTTCCTTTATGTTTTTTCTCATTATGCTTTCGAAGACGTCCCATTTCCCGGCCACGAGCATCGGGGTGCCGCAGCAGCTCTCCTCATTTCCGATATATGTAAAATCGACACCCGCCTCGTCCAAGAGCCTTACCGATGCCATGCCTATATCGTTCTCGACGTAGCTTACCGTGCAGCCGCCGAAATAGACGTTTTTTGACTTCGTCCCCGGGCCGTGTTTGGCTTTGAGCTCCTTTGGAAACCAATTCGAGCGATCCTTTCTGTATCCGGCCCAGATGTCCCCCTCTTTTCTGAGGGCGGCCGCCATCATCTCAAACGGCGGAAACGTCATTCTCTTCTCATCGTCGATGAGTATCCCCCGAAGCTTCATCCACGACGATTCGATCGGGAGCGCCGCCGAGCATCTGAAATCACACATCTCACAGGTCGTGCATACAATCATCGTATCGACCATGAACTGATCCCACTCCTCCCTACCCTCCATGTATTCCCTGAGCCAGTACCACTTGCCCCTTGGAGACTGGCTCTCCCATCCACGTCCGTAGAACTGGTCACACTCCTCCACGCAATAGCCGCACTGGGAGCATCCGTAGGCATACCATGCCACGTCGGGCGGTATATCTCGGACGGGACTCGTCGGCGTCTCCCCGACCCTCGTTATGACGTAGTTTCCGAGCGGGCGCGCCAGCGGCTCAAACACTGATGCAACCCTCATAAATGCGCCCAGAGGGCCGTTCCTTAGCACCTTTTTCGGGTTCAGGATCCCATTCGGGTCGGCGGTCTTCTTGAACTTTTTGATCCCCCTAAGCCTCTCTTTCCCAAGGATCTTTTTTGCCTTCCTTGCGAAATAGAGCCCAGTGGAGTACGCCCTTCCGCCGTGTCTCTCCGCAATCTTTATGACAGTCATCGCGAGACTGTAGACGAGGTTAAAGCTGAACTTCCTCTGATCTGCCGGGATAAAGCCCAGGATCACGACCTCAGGCGATCCGCCTTTGCTCTCCCTGATTACGACGCCCTCCTTTACTATCGGCTGATTGACCTTGTGCTCGATTTCCTCCATGACGCTAGCCAATTCCGAAAGCGGGACAACGACCTCGGTTGGTATCAAGCTCGGGCCGAGCCTCTTTACGACCATGAGTTTGAACCTGTTCTTCCACTCGTGGTCTGCGATCTTTTCGCTCAATATCTCCGCCTCACACGGCTTGATGATCTCTTTTAGGCTTTTTGTGATTTCCTCGCTGTCCTTTTTGCGAAACGCCAGCGTAATAATATACGAGGCGGGAAGGAGTACCCGCTCTTCCGCCGGGTGGCCATGCTTCTGCATAAGCGGCGCTCTGTTTTTCATCTCGGCCATACGAGGATTTATAAAGATCATGGACCATATCGGGAGCTTTTCCTCAATTATCATCTCGATGAGCTTCTGGGTGTCTTTGACCTCGGGACATCCAATCGCAACGATATCCAGCTCCTCTTTCGGCATCACCTTGATCGTGAGATCGATGATAAATCCCGTGATCCCCTCGGCGTCGGATATGAGATCGAGATTCTTGCCCTTCATCTCCTTTACCTTCCCGTCGGTGAGGACAACCCTCGCACTCACCACATTTTCCCGAAACCAGCCGTGCTCATACGACCCTATCCCCGTTCCCCCCTGTGCGAGCCAACCGCCCACGGTCGAGCCGGGGTAGCTCGTGGGGTAGAGCCTCACCGTCAGGCCTTCCTTCTTCAAGGCCGAATCGACCTTCTCCCAAACGGTCCCCGACTGTGCCCTTACGGTCTGTGCCTTCTTATCTATTTTGAGAACCTTGTTCATACGGAAAAAATCGACAACGACACCGTTATCTACCGGGATCACCCCACCGTATCCCGACGAGGCCTTTCCCCTCGGCGTCAGGGGAACCTTGTTTTTTCTCGCCCACTTTACGACCCTTATCAACTCCTCTTCGTTCTCCGGCTGGACAACAGCATAAGGATTCGTATTGCCAACAAAGGGCTTTATCAAGATCGGCATCGCCCCGATGTCATGGCCGTAGAGTTTCAGCTCGGTTTTATTGAAAGAGACTCGATCACCGAACATCTCTTCTAGTTCTGATCGATGTTTTTCACTTAATTTACCCATTGGGTGCCTCCTATCATTTATTTTTTTTGCGATAAAAAACTTTAGTTAGTCATAAGACAAATAAAACATCTTTGATATTG
>CAZDOD010000289.1:0-2561 GCA_964506935.1 uncultured Thermodesulfobacteriota bacterium
AACTTTTCTGAATAACTGTCAAAAAAGTTGCTGACGACGAACAAGGAATTGATAAAATACTATTAGTAGAGGAGGACCAAAAATTACTTATTTGGAATTTCTTTTCTTTAGTTGTCCTAAACGAAACTTGTTTTGAAATTGGCTATGCCTCTCTAAACGTCAAGCCATGTTAATTTTCTCACCTTATAAATAGAGTTGAAACTCGGCCTTATAAGGCTTAGGTGCATATTCACTCATAATATCTTCTTCTTTTTGATTGAATCCAGCACCGCCTACCATGAAAAATGAAAGGGTTTACATGTTTTTGTAAGCCCTTTTTGTATTTTGCATGTGGATTTTTTAAATATTCTAAGGTTGTTTATAAAAACTGTCGTAAGAATCGGCAGTCTTTTTTAGACACGGCAGAAACACAGGGATTTTTGAGACTTAAAAAAAAGGACTTACGGAAATTTCCGCAAGTCCATGATTTATTAACAGGGATTGGTTTTATGCGTATGAGTTACGTATAATGATACAATCACTCTCTGATCTCAATTCTACCTTCGATCTCAGGTTCTACGGGGATGTTCTTTCCGATATACGTCACGAACGCGTCAAGGGTATCGACAGTGGTATCTATTTTTTCCGCCGATATGAAGGGTGCATAGCCGTCTCCGCCGCTTGCCGTCCAGGAGGTAACCAATACCGTATAGGTCTTGTCTCCACTGATGGGAACCCATTTCCCTTCCTTTTCTACCTCGGCCGAAACGATCCGCTCTCCCGGAAAGATAATCCGCTTGACGGTTCTCCCGTCATACTCCGCACAGAACGGCCGACCGGAAAGATCAATGGTAATCCTGAGACCGCTTATCTGCAAAAAACCTCCATCTGCTATGCGCTCTCCTTCAAGGCAACCATCGCCGTCAACCCGAATTGCCGAAGCGCTCATCTCGAGCACTGTAAGGAGGTCTTTGCCCGAAAGGGAGACCTCATAGATCGTATTGGCAAATGGAAGGATCTCCAAAAGCTCACCATAGGTTAATGGACCCTTGTTGAATATTCTATTGCTGCGTATGGTCCCGCCGTTAATCAGGGCTATCGGGCTCGACCCCTCTTTTGCAAACCAGTCCACCCAGGCATCGGCAACGAGGTTTCCAAGGTTGGTCTCCTTTGTGCGGACATTTTCCGAGATGGCATCGAGGTCCACGAGAGTTTCACCTACGGGTCTTTCCATCTTCTTCTCGAGCTTATCCTTGTATCCTTGAAGATATGCGGCGATTTCTTCGTCACTCCCCACCGTTTCATCGAGCAATACGGTTTCCCAATGGGGAGATGTGACCCTGCCGTCCGTAACATCAAAAGAAAGGATACCCGGCTCTTTCGCATTAACTCCCGCCTGAACGACGATAGTCTCCCAGCCTCTGGGGCCCTTGACAGATTCAAAGAAGGTATCGTGGCTGTGTCCGCCGACGATGATGTCAATGCCGGCTACTTCCCTAGCGACAGATTCATCCAGCTCTTTTCCAATGTGTGTAAGGGCGACGATGATATCGGCACCCTCAAGCCTGAGCGCCCTCACTATCTCTGTTGCGACCGATGCCAGGTCGGGGTCGACGATGACATCGTCCCCGATGGAGGCTACGCGCGGGAGATCGGGGGTCATCAATCCGAAGAAGCCGATTTTCACCCCGGCGACCTCCTTGATAATGTAGGGGGATACCATCGCTGCAAATTCGGGGTCTTTGATCGTCATGTTTGAAGAGACGATGGGGAATTCGGCGTTTTTCATGGCCTCTTTACATGCCTCGGCTCCGAGGTCGAACTCGTGGTTTCCGAGGCATGACACAGCATAGCCAGCCATGTTCATTGATGTGATTTCGGGGACTCCGCCGAAGCTCCGGTAGAAAAAGCCCATCAGGTTATCTCCGCCCGAGACCAGAAGCGTCCCGTCGGTCAACCCAACCTGTCCGTCGGCCAATGCGGCTATTCGATCCATCCCCCCAACGATGATTGTCACCTTTTCGTCATTTTTGGTTACCTTGGTCTCATAGGGGAGGACATTGCTGTGGATATCGGAGACGGTAACCATCGAAAGGTGTTTGCCCTCCGGGGCGGGAGTAATACCGGCACAGGATGCAACAAAAAGCGAAAGGGAGAGAAGAAGTATAATTTTTGACAAGATTCTTTTTCTGTTCATAGTTCACCTCAAATGATTAAAGTTTTTTAGGACTATACACAATCTCAATTTTAAGTCAAGATAATATTGGCCAATATTTTGTGAGGGAGAAACTTCTTTGGAGTGTGCATGTTTTAGAAAATAAAAAACCCCCGGCGGTCTCCCATCGGACGTCATCGAGCCTCCGGAACTCCCCGAGCGACCCGGCCGCCTTCGCGAAGTCGCTCTTCAGTGCGTCCCGGGTCTTCCTGTCCTTGAACTTCGCATCGAGCATCTCATAGGCGGACGCGTCGTCCCCCGAGGCGAGGGCCCGCAGGAACTTCTCCCCCACCGCGACCATCTCCTTCCGGTAGGACGCGTCCTCCGTCGCAGGCGCCTCCGGCCGCGTCTCGGGGCCGCCGAAATC
>CAZDOD010000290.1:0-2513 GCA_964506935.1 uncultured Thermodesulfobacteriota bacterium
AATGGATTTTGACTTCCTAAATAAAACGATTCGACGAAGGTCCTTCATCGAGGGATCTCTCAAGCTTTCAACCGCAGCGTTTGTAGGCGGGATATTCCCTTTCGATAAAACATACCTCTCTTTTTTCGCCAAGAGCACCATCTCCGTGGCGAAAGGTCAAAACAAAAGGAACATAACCATCGATGCGGTGGAAGCCATTGGTGGGATGGGAAGATTTATAAAGGGAGGCGAGCGTGTGGTTGTAAAGCCGAATATCGGCTGGGACAGGACTCCAGAGCTGGGGGCCAATACACACCCTGATGTCGTCAAGGCCATAGTCGAGATGTGTCTTGACGCTGGTGCCGAGGTGGTCAACGTTTTCGACCGAACGTGTCAGGATGCCAGAAGGACATATGAGTCGAGCGGCATCAAGGCCGCGGTCGAGAGCATACGGGATCCGAGGGCAAAAATAAAGTATGTCGATGATAAAAGGTTTATCAGCCTCGATATCCCGAAGGGAAAGAAACTCACCACATGGGAATTCTATAAAGACGTCATAGATGCCGATACGTTAATAAACGTACCAGTTGCGAAGACGCACGGCACAACCACACTGACACTCTCGATGAAAAACCTCATGGGCGTAATCGGCGGAAGCAGGGCGACCATACACTGGAGCATAGACCAGAAGCTCGCGGACATATCGAGCCTTATCAAGCCCGACCTCATTGTGCTCGATGCTACGAGGATAATGGTAAAGGGCGGGCCGACCGGCGGCAACATCAATAACGTCAATGTAAAAAACACCGTCGTGGCGGGGACCGATCCCGTCGCCGTCGACTCCTACGGTGCGACACTCTTCGGAATGAAGGGTAGGGACATCGGGCATATAGTGGCGGCGTATCAGATGGGATTGGGCGAGATCGACCTCTCCAATGTCAAGATAATAGGTGGTTGAGATATCTATATCCAACACTTGCTTGAGGTAAAGGTTTTGGTGTCTCGTAAAGATAGTGATGAATATCTGGATTATAAAAAGCCTTTTCGTCAAGTTATTCTTGACTTACTCTTTGATTTAACGTAGAATCCCAAACACTCAAAAAAGGATGATTCATGATGAAAATGAAAAGAAATAATATTTTATTTGCACTCTTTCTCGCCTCTATCCTATTTTTTCTCATGTCTCCATACGAGACATACGCGGGAGAGGACGCCTTCACACTGCTTGGGGAGGGTTCCGAGCTCATCAATGAGGGGAGATACCCCGAGGCGATAGATATCCTGACTCGTGCGATCAGCCTCGATTTCCCGCCCGAATATGATATTGAGCAAAATTATGGTGTCATCTATGCGAACCGAGCAGACGCCTACTATTACATGGGTTTTTTTGACGAGGCCCTAAGCGACTACAATACATCGCTCATCCTCGACCCGGGCAACCCACAGGCACTTAACAACCGTGGTGTCATTAAGTCCGGTAAAGGGGATTTTGAGGCGGCGCTAAAAGATTATACAAAAGCCATTGAGATCGATGAGATGCTCACAAGTGCATATCTAAACAGGGGGGAGCTCCTCACAGGTAAAGGGAGGTATTCTGAGGCGCTCGATGATTTCTCAAGTTACATACTCCTCGTTGCCGACAATCCCGATGTCTACAATCTGAGGGGGGACGTATACATCAAACAGAAGAAATACAATCTCGCCATAGCCGATTTTGAACGCGCGCTTTTTTTGGACGCCGGTAACTCGGATGCGAGGAGGAACCTCGGTAAGGTGTATCTCGCCACCAGGGAATACGTCAGGGCCGAAAAGGAGCTTGATTCGGCCATTGCCAAAAATCCCGACGATGCCGAGAGCTACCTATTGAGGGCCAAGGTCAGAGAGGCCCTCGGAAACACATCGGGTGCCGAGGCCGACAAAAATAAAGCTAAAGAGATAAATCCTGATCTATCTATAAAATGATTTTTACTGGAGGCCGAAAAGCTTCTTTAAAACTATCCAACGATTCTATTCAATTAAATATTGGGTAAAAAAAGGTATCGAATGATACCTTTTTTTATTGATCTATCGACTTCACACCGCTATCGGATATTTTCCATATTTTTTTGTTGAATCAATCATTATCCTGAGCTTCTCGACGTCTATATCGGGATGGTCGTGGACGGAGCCTATGATGAACCTTTTTCCCGGAGCGCAAAGCTTGATCAGTCTCTTGACCTCGTCTTCGACCTCCTCGGGCCTCGATCTTGTGGTCAATATGTAATCGATCCCAACTCCGCCGACGATGGTGAATCTATCGCCGTGGACCTTTTTCTCGTAGGCGATATCGACGTTCGACGTGTTCTCGTAGGCGTGCCCGCCGTCAAATCCCCATTTGATGAAGAGGTCGAAGAGCTTTGTGTTGTCGCCGCAGGAGTGAATCAGGATCTTGCCGCCCCGGTCGTGGACGGCCTTTGTGAGCCTCGTATACGGAGGGCCGAAGAGCTCATCGACTACATTTGGATTCATCACAGGGCCGGTCTTGTAGGAGAAGT
>CAZDOD010000291.1:0-2512 GCA_964506935.1 uncultured Thermodesulfobacteriota bacterium
TACAGGAGGCGGGGATAGTTGGGATGGGGGGGGCGACGTTTCCTACACATGTGAAACTCTCTCCACCGAAAGAAAAGCCAATAGATATCCTAGTAATAAACGGTTCCGAGTGCGAGCCTTACCTAACCGCTGACCACCGGTTGATGCTCGAGGCGCCCGATTCGATAATATCGGGGGCGAGGATACTGGGTAGGGTCTTAGGGGTAAAAAGGATCGTAATAGGGATAGAGAACAACAAGATGGATGCCGTAGCTTTCCTCAAAGGGGCGGCTTCGGGGTCAAACATAGAGGTCATCCCGCTCAAGGTTCGCTACCCCCAGGGAGCGGAAAAACAGCTCATCAAGACCATCGTAAATAGGAGCATCCCGTCCGGTGGTCTCCCAATGGACGTTGGGGTCCTCGTCCAAAACGTCGGCACAGCGTCCGCCGTCTTTGAGGCGCTTTCCCTTGGAAGGCCCCTCATATCCCGGGTCACGACCGTAACCGGCCCCGGAATCAAGACCCCGAAAAACCTTAAGATAAGGATAGGGACGCCGATATCCGAGGTTATAGAGTTCTGCGGCGGGTTTGTCCCCGGTGTCGAGAAGGTAATATTGGGTGGCCCGATGATGGGGATCGCCCAGTATAATCTTTCGGTCCCGGTCGTCAAGGGGACATCTGGCATATTGGTATTGACCGAGGATTCCGTTGATCTCACCCCAGAGGAGTCGTGCCTCCGCTGCGGAAACTGCGTCAGGGTGTGCCCGATGGGACTCACTCCCTTGATGTTTGGAAGATATACGAAACTCGGGCTATTCGATGAGGCCGAGGAGAGCAACGTAATGGACTGCATCGAGTGCGGGTGCTGCGCATACGAGTGCCCGTCACACATCCCGCTCGTCCATTACGCAAAGTATGCAAAGGCCGAGATACAGGCAAGGAGGAGGAAGGCTAAATCGTGAAAGAAGCATACATCGTAACCACATCCCCGCACATCCACAGCCCCGATTCGATCCCGAAGGTGATGTACTCGGTCGTGATAGCGCTTATCCCGGCGGTTCTCATCTCCATCTTCTTCTTTGGCATGGCTGCCCTCATGGTCTATCTCATCGCCGTTCTTTCTTGTCTTGCGGCGGAGGCCGCATGCCAGAAGATTATGGGGCGCCCGATAACGATAGCCGACGGGAGCATATTGGTGACTGGTGTGCTCCTCGCGATGAATCTACCCCCGTCGTCGCCGTGGTGGCTTGTGCTTATTGGGTCGGTCGTTGCGGTTGTCCTCGGAAAACAAATATACGGAGGCCTTGGATATAATCCCTTCAACCCCGTGCTGGTTGCAAGGGTGGTGCTCCTCATCTCGTTTCCGGTTCAGATGACGACATGGACGAGCCCGTCGCCGCTATTTTCGGGCGCAGACCTCGTAACGATCGCCACGCCGCTCGGAGAGCTAAAGACCGAGCTGATGTTGAAGGGCGCGATAGACCTTACAAAATATAATTATTTGGATTTCACAACCGGATTCATGGGAGGGAGTCTGGGGGAGATGTCTGTCATTGCACTACTCCTCGGCGCCGCCTTTTTATTTTATCGAAAATATATAACATGGCATATTCCGGTAAGCTACATAGGTACGGTCTTTGTTATCACGGGAATATTCTGGTTTATCGATCCGACGATATACGCCAATCCCGTCTTCCACGTCCTCTGCGGTGGACTCATCCTCGGCGCATTCTTCATGGCGACGGACATGGTTACATCCCCGGTATATCCGTTGGGGATGATCATATTCGGGATCGGGTGCGGTGCCATCACTGTGGTAATCCGCCTCTTCGGGGGGTATCCGGAGGGGGTGGCGTTCTCGATACTTTTGATGAACGCCGCAACACCTATAATTGACCGTTACACCGAACCGAAAAAGTTCGGATACATAAAAATAGATAGAGGGAATTGATGAAGGAGATCGGAAGGCTCGTTATTGTCCTTACGTTTATATGTGGGGTTGCGGCCGTCGCACTCTCACAGGTTTATATATTGACAAAGGAGCCGATTGAAGCAGCGATAAGGGAAGAGAAACTCAAGGCGATACGGAAGGTACTGCCCGATTACGACAACGAGCCCGATCGTGACGTCGTATCGATACCCATCGGAAAAGATGAAAACGGCAATGAGATAACCAAGGACTATTATATCGCGAAAAAGAATGGCGAGGTGATCGGGGTAGCCTTTGAGGCGAGTTCACGCGAGGGCTACGGCGGAAACATCGGCCTTATGGTGGGCGTCGGTCTCGAGGGTTCTGTTTTTGGTGTTGAGGTGGTAACCCACACCGAGACGCCGGGCCTCGGCTCGAAAATCACCACAGATAAATTCCTCTCGGTATTCAAGGGAAGAAATCTGGATAATACCCGCTGGAACGTCAAGAAGGACGGGGGTGACATCGATCAGATCACAGGGGCGACGATCTCCCCGAGGGCGGTTGTGTCGGCGGTCCATGCCGAACTCGAAAATTTCAACAAGGTGAGAGATGAGATCCTGT
>CAZDOD010000292.1:0-2509 GCA_964506935.1 uncultured Thermodesulfobacteriota bacterium
ATGCGTAAGCAACATCCTGAGCGACCTCATTAAGGAGTGTAATTTCATCATCGTCGAAATAATCGGTGCTGTCGGCATAGACATTGAGCGCGCCATAAACCTTATCTTGGTGAACAAGTGGAACAGCAATATTGGACCTGTATCCCCTCTTTTCGGCTTCTTTCCTCCATGGGGCATATCCGGGATCTTTTATTAAATCCTTAAATACGCACGCTTTTTTCGTCCTTATCGCCGTCCCCGTAGGACCTTTTCCGGTTATGTCATCATCCCATGTAATGGTAATACCATCCAAATATCCATCATCAAATCCCCATTTCGCAACGGGGATGACCCTTTTGTGATCCTCATATATAAAGCCGACCCATACAAAGAGGTAACCCGAAACCTCTACAAGTATTTCACATACACTTTTGAGAAGGACATCTCTATTTCTTTCCCTTACAATGAGCTGGTTGATGTTGCGGATCGAGCTCAAGAGGCGGTTTAGATGTTCGATGTGTTTTCGCGACTTCTGCCGTTCTGTGATATCGTTAAACGTCGTGTATACTTGATGGGGCTTTTTCTCACCGGGCCTGAAAAGGGGAACGGCATTGATAATTATCCATCGATACTCTTCATTCGATGGATTGTATATACCCATAATCTGATTTTTGACCTCTTTCCCGGTCTTCAGCGCCATCATCGAGGGGTGCGTATCTCCCGGAAAATCCGAGCCGTCCTCGTGTATCGCCTTCCAGCCGGGATCCACTGATGTCCTTCCGGTCATCTGGTCAAATGTTAAACCGAGTATCTTTTCAGCGGCAGGATTTGCCGAGATGATCTTTCCGTCTCTGTCCTGATAAACCACCCCCTGTACCATCGTCTCAAAGAGTCTCCTGTATTTCTCTTCACTATTCCTTAATTCTTCCTCATCTCTTCTTATCTCAGTAATATCTTCGCCTGAGCTCAAAGTACAAATAATATTGCCTTTCGAGTCTTTTAAAGTACGGTTATTCCAGGCAATAAGACGTTTTTCCCCATCCTTTTTAACGATGAAGTTCTCTGCCCTTGTGTCGCCCTTGGTTTCGCCCGTAATAATCTTATCGAAGTATTTCTTAGTTTCTTTTCGTTCGTTCTCTAGTAAACAGGTCTCAAACCAGTTCTTCCCAATAAGTTCCTTCTTCTTCCATCCCAAGACTTCCTCTCCCTTCCGATTTATCAGGATAATATCACCCCTACTGTCTAGGATGAGTATTATCACGTCTGCAATCTCAAGATATCTTTTGGCCATCTCAGAAGAAGATAAAACTTCTGGACTAATTTCGTTTGTTTTTTTCTTCGCCATTATTAGACCCTAATAAATGCTTTATAAATTTATGTTGACAAACATAAGATAGTCACTTATAAATTCCAAAACTTTAAAACTACCAGTAAGAATAACAAGAGGGTTGCGATTTTAGCTTGAGCTATAAGAAGTGCTACAATATTTGAGAAGGAATTTCAAATACAGCCTTAGGTTATATCTTTAAAAAAATAGATGAGTCTTGATCCATTTTACATGTAAATAGTGAAGATGTGGAATTCATCTATACTGATTATATCAAATAAAGGAGATTTTTCAACATATGAATCGATACTAAAACGCCTCGGTATACTTCTCTCGACAGGGCTTGATATTGTATTTTAGATAATCCATCCCTCTAATATTTGAATGGCCGATGATATGTTTCAGATTCACGAAATTCTATTTTTACGAAGTGAATTTGGAGGGAGATTAAAAACAATGGTCGAAAATAGTATTGCATCTGTTTTGTTGTATGGTGTCCTGAATATAAAACTTCTAGTCTTTCCCCTCCTTTGGAGGAGTTAATGTCGGCAATTGCCAATTGAACTTGAGAGATATTAATCGTATAGAAATGATAAAAAGCATTGTTATAGTGTAGGTGATGGCCTTATTTATCTCAAAAGAGTTCAGGACAAAAAAGATAACGCCGCCGACCAGGCACGCCGTGGCGTAGATCTCTTTCTTAAAGATGAGAGGAACATTTCCGCAAAATACATCCCTCAGTATCCCCCCCATCACCGCGGTCAGAACCCCCATCAAGATCGCAAAGACGGGCGAGATAAAAACTGCACTAGATTTCTCGATGCCGATGAGGGTGAAGACTCCGATCCCGATTGCGTCGAAAAATAGGAGCAACCTCGGATACTCGAAAACCCTTTTTACAAAGAGAAACACGAATAAAACCGCACCGGCTATAACGAGCAGATAGTTGATGTCTTTTATCCAGAAGACAGGGGTGAGCCCGAGGATGATGTCGCGCGTCGTGCCGCCGCCGACCGCCGTAATTAATCCGACGAAGAATGCGCCGAAGAGGTCGAATTTTTTATCGGCCGCGGCAAGGGCACCGCTTATGGCGAACGTAAAGGTGCCGACCAGATCCAAGATGTATATGATGTTGAGATCAACAACATTCATATCCAATTCTCTTACGGGAAGGCGTGATTGAAAAAACCTCGATGACTATAT